>DDSN01000106.1 GCA_002343395.1 Hyphomonadaceae bacterium UBA2389
TCCCCTGGCCCCTCCCCTCTCTAGGGGGAGGGGAATGACCTCCCCTCTCGGCGCCGCCAAACGCATCGTCATCAAGATCGGTTCGGCTTTGTTGGTGGATGCGGGCACCGGCCAGCCCGCGCGCGCGTGGCTGGCGGCGCTGGCTGACGATGTCGCCGAGGCCCGCAAGGCGGGCGCGCGCGTCGCCATCGTCTCATCCGGCGCGATCGCGTTGGGGCGACGTGTGCTCGGCTTGCGGAAGTCGGCGCGGCTGGACGAGAAGCAGGCCGCCGCCGCCGCCGGCCAAGCGCGGTTGATGCGCGCCTACGAGGAGGCGTTCGAGCGCCACGCCATCCCCGTGGCTCAGGCGCTGCTCACACCGGACGACACCGAACGCCGCCGCCGCTGGCTCAATGCGCGCGCGACGCTGGAGACNNACCCATGACGACCTCGCCGACCGCAAACGCTACCTGAACGCGCGGTCGACGCTGACGACGCTGCTCGGACTCGGCGTCGTGCCGATCATCAACGAAAACGACACGGTCGCGACCGACGAGATCCGCTACGGCGACAATGATCGCCTCGCCGCGCGCGTCGCGCAAATGATCTCGGCGGACGCGCTGGTGCTTCTCTCCGACATCGACGGCTTGTACGAGCGCGATCCGCGCGCCGATCCCGCGGCGGCGTTCGTGCCTGAAGTCCGCGCGATCGATGCGCGCATCGAGGCGATGGCCGGCGGCGTGAACGAAGACGCCGGCGTCGGCTCAGGCGGAATGCGCACCAAGATCGAGGCGGCGAAGATCGCAACGCGCGCGGGCTGCGCGGTCGCGATCACCAAGGGCGCCGAGCCCCATCCGCTGGCGCGTTTGCACGACGGCGCGCGCGCGACATGGTTTCTCGCCAGCGCCACGCCCGCGGCCGCGTACAAGGCGTGGATCGCGGGCAGCCTCGCGCCGCAGGGCGCGCTGGTCGTGGACGACGGCGCCGTGGCCGCGCTGCGCGCCGGCAAAAGCTTGCTGCCGGCGGGCGTCATCGGCGTGCGCGGCGCGTTCGAAAAAGGCGACGCCGTGCGGATTTTGGATGCGAGCGGCGGCGAACTCGCGCGCGGGCTCGCGCGCTACGACGCGGGCGACGCGGCGCGGATCAAAGGCTTGAAGAGCGCCGAGATTGAAGCGGTGCTGGGCTATTCAACCGGCCCCGCGCTGGTGCATGCGGATGACATCGTGGTGTCGCGATGAGTCTTGAGAAGGATATGAACGCCCTCGGCCAGCGCGCGCGCGCGGCGGCGAAGCATGTGCGCGAGGCCAGCGCCGACGCGCGCACGGCGGCGCTGCACGACATGGCGCGACGGCTGCGCGAGGCGGCGCCGGCCATTCTCGCGGCCAATGCCGACGACGTCGCGCGCGCCCGCGCGGGCGGACAGACGGAGGCCTTCATCGATCGCCTCGCGCTCGACGCGAGCCGGCTTGAGACCGTCGCGCGGGGCGTCGAGATCATCGCCGCTCAGCCCGACCCGGTCGGCGCGACAACGGCCGAATGGACCAGGCCGAACGGCTTGAAGATCGCGCGCCTGCGCACGCCGATCGGCGTGATCGGCATGATTTTCGAAAGCCGGCCCAACGTCGCGGCGGACGCCAGCGCGCTGAGCTTGCGCGCCGGCAATGCGATCATCCTGCGCGGCGGCGCCGATAGCGCGAAAACCGTCGCCGCCATCGGCGAAGCGCTACGGGCGGCGCTGGACGAAGCCGGACTTCCGCCAGACGCCGTCCAAATCGTGCCGACAAGCGATCGCGCGGCGGTGGGGTTGATGCTCTCCGGCCTTGGCGGCGCGATTGACGTCATCATCCCGCGCGGCGGCAAAAGCCTGGTCGCGCGCGTGCAAGAAGAGGCGCGCGTGCCGGTGTTCGCGCACCTCGAAGGCGTATGCCACACTTATGTCCATGCGAGCGCCGATGCGCGCAAGGCCATCGACATAACCGTAAACGCCAAGATGCGCCGGGTTTCCGTGTGCGGCGCGACCGAGACCTTGCTGATCGACCGCGCCATCGCCCCCGCGTTGTTGCCGCGGATCGCCGCGGCGCTCTCCGAAAAAGGATGCGAACTGCGCGGCGACGACGAAGCGCGCGCGCTTGCGCCGATGAACGCCGCCAGCGAAGAAGACTGGCGCACGGAATATCTCGCGCCGATCCTCTCCGTTCGCGTCGTCGCCGGGATCGACGGCGCCATTCAACACATCGCGACCTACGGCTCGCAACACACCGAGAGCATCGTCGCGGAGGATCAGGAGGCCGCCGAGAAATTTCTGCGCGAGGTGGATTCCGCGATCGTGCTGCACAACGCCTCGACGCAGTTCGCCGACGGCGGCGAGTTCGGATTTGGCGGCGAAATCGGCATCGCCACCGGGCGCCTGCACGCGCGCGGCCCCGTGGGCGCCGAGCAGCTGACGACGTTCAAGTATGTCGTGCGCGGCGCCGGACAGACGCGACCATGAGGCGCGGCTTGCCCCTCGCGTTCCCCGGCATGCGCGTTGGTTTGTTCGGGGGTTCGTTCGATCCTGCGCACGAAGGTCATGCGCATGTGGCGGAGACCGCGCTGAAGCGACTGGCGCTCGACCGCGTGTGGTGGCTGGTCTCCCCGCAAAACCCGCTGAAGCCGAAATCCGGCCCCTTCGATGCGCGCTTCGCCTCCGCACAGGCGGTCGCGCACGGTTCGAAAATGGTGGTGACGGATTTCGAGAAGCGCTTCGGCTGCGCCTTTACCTACCAAACGCTGCGCAAATTGCGGCGGCTTTATCGCGGCGTGGAGTTCGTGCTGGTAATGGGCGCGGATAACCTTCGACATTTTCACAAATGGCGGAACTGGCGCGAGGTCGCGCGTGGAGTTCCCGTCATTGTGGTTTCCCGGCCCGGCGCGGGTCCCGACGCGCGATTTCGTGCGCCCAAGGGGTGGGTTTTCCTCAATGCGCGCCACCACCCTCAGTCCTCGACGGCGCTGCGGCCACAACGCCGGACTGTGGCGGGGCGGAAGCGGAGATGATAAGCTTCCTTGGCTTGAGGCAAAAGAAGGACCAAAGACCTGTCGCCAGACATGAAACGCGCGCCGGCCGCTCCTGAAGCCGGACGCCCCGCCCGCGGCGCTGACCGGCCCTCGCCGGGCATCGATCTTCAAACCGTGACCAACGCCGTTCTGTCCTCCCTTGAAGACGACAAAGCCGAGGAAATTCTCGCGATCGACATCCGCGGAAGATCGTCCTTCGCCGATATGCTTGTGGTGGCGTCGGGCCGCTCCGCGCGCCATGTCGGCGCGCTCGCCGATCACGTCATGCGCAAGTTGAAGGACATCGGCGTGCATGACGTGCGCATCGAGGGACTGCCGCAGGCGGACTGGGTTTTGGTCGACGCCGGCGATGTGGTCGTTCACCTGTTCAGGCCCGAAGTGCGCGCCTTCTACAACATCGAGAAAATCTGGGCCCCTGGCGCTGCACACACCTCGCCGCTCGCGAGCTGACGTTTGCGGATACAGATCGCAGCGGTCGGCAGGCTTCGTGACGGGCCGGAGGCTACGCTCTCGACCGACTACGTCGCGCGAGCCGCCGCCCTTGGACGCCAAATTGGCGTCAAGGCCGTCGAGATCGTGGAAGTTGAGGGAAAGCCTCCAGGCGATCCGCGCGCGGAGGCCAGCGCGCTTTATCGCGCCACGCCGGATGAGGCGCGCAAAATCCTGCTCGATGAGCGCGGCGCGGAATGGACCTCGCGCCAACTCGCCGAAAAGCTGGCGCGCTGGCGGGACGACGGACTTTCCTGCGTCACGTTTTGGATTGGCGGCGCCGACGGCGTTTCACAAAGCGTTAGGGATAACGCCGACGAAAAGCTCGCTTTTGGCCGTCAAACTTGGCCGCACAGGCTGGTTCGGGTCATGATTTCCGAGCAAATTTACCGAGCTCTGACGATCTTGTGCTCTACTCCCTATCACCGGGACTGAAGATTCCGGACTTTGGTTGGTGGGTGAAATGGCACGAGGCGCATGGCGCGCCCGCGCTCTTGTCGCGTCCGCGGCGAGCGCGTTCGCACTCATTGTCAGCGTTGCGGATGCGGGCGCCCAAACGCGCACCGCATCGCAGGTCGAACGCGACCGGCGCGCCGAGAGCGCGCGCGCGGAGCGTTTGCGCGCGCAAGCGAGCGCCGCCCGCCGGGAAGTCCAGGCGCTCGATGCGCGGTTGGTTGAAGCCGGCCGGCGCCGCGCCGAAGCGGAAGCCGCGGCAGCGGCGGCCGAGCAACGCCTCGCCGAACTCCACCTCCAAATCGATCGCGAGAACGTCCGCCGCGCCAATGCCCGACGCTCCTTCGAATCGGCGCTGATCGCCGCCGCCTTCGCCGAGCGCCGCGTTGAGCCGCGCGTCGTTCGCGTGGGCTTGTTCGCGCGCGCGGCGGCGCCTGGGTTCGCGCGGGACGAGCGCGCCGCGCGCCAAAGCGTCGCCAACGCGGAAGCCCTGCAGGCGCAGGTGCAAGCCGAGCAAAATCTTCTGGCCGAGGCGCAGACCGCAATCGACGCCGAGCGCACGGAGTTGGCGGCGCTTTCCGCCCGCCGCCGCGCCGCTCAGGCCCAATTTGCACAAGACGCCGCCGCCGCCGAGCGCCGCGCGCGCACCCTCGCCCAGGAAGCGCGCAACTTGCGCGAACTCGCCCAGCGGGCCGCGGCCAGCAGCCGACGCCGAAGCGCGCCGGCGCCTGCGGGGCCGTCGGTGGTCCCGGCGGCATGGCGCGCGCCGGCCGAGGGCGACGTCGCGCGAGGGTTCGGTGTCGCGGCCAACGGGGCGCCCGTCAGCCAGGGGGTTAGCTTGCGGACGCGCCCGGGTGCTCAGGTTGTAGCGCCAGCGAACGCCGAAGTGACCTATGCCGGACCTTTCCGCAGCTACGGCAACGTCTTGATCCTCAGCATGGACGGGGGTTACGCTCTCGTCCTGACTGGGCTGAACACGATCGGCGTCCGCGTCGGGGAAACGGTGCGGGCGGGCCAGCCGGTTGGAGAGATGCCGCTTTCCGACACGACGGCGCCGGAATTATATGTTGAAGTGCGCCGAGAAGGCGAACCTGTGAACCCCGAAGCCTGGCTTCGGACGCGAAACGGAACCGCGGCACGCGCCGTCAGGGCCGGGTAACCGGCCTTAAGGCTTGAGAGCGGGCGCCAAGCGCCTTGGGAGCGAACGATGCGCATTACGTGGATTGCAGCGCCATTAGCGGGGATCGCGGCCTTGGTCGGCGCGCTCGCTTGGTCAGCGCCCGAACAGGGCTCGCGCGGCGATGTCTACCGGCAGCTTGATCTGTTCGCCGACGTGCTGACGCTGGTCGAGCGCGACTACGTCACCGAGATCGACAACCGGCAAGCGATGGAAGCCGCCATTCAAGGGATGCTGTCCTCGCTGGACCCGCACTCTTCGTACATGAACGGCGAAGAATATCGCGACATGCAGGTAACGACGCGCGGCGAGTACGGCGGGCTCGGCNNCGTGCGCGTCGTCTCGCCAATCGACGGCACGCCCGCGGCGCGCGCGGGCATCCAAGCCGGCGACTACCTCACGGCGATCAATGGCGAAAGCATTGTCGGCCTGACCCTCAACGAGGCCGTGCGTCTGATGCGCGGCGAGGCGGGCTCCGACATTACAGTGACCGTGGCGCGCGAAGGGACCGACGCCTTTGACGTGACCTTGACGCGCGAGATCATCAACGTGCGCGCCGTGACCGCGCGGGTTGAAGGCGGCGACGTCGGGGTCATCCGGATTTCGACCTTTAACGAACGCACCGGCGCGATGCTGCAGGACGCCATTCGCAGCGTGCGCCGCGACACCGGCGGGCGTTTGCGCGGCGTCGTCATCGACTTGCGCAACAACCCCGGCGGCCTGCTCGATCAAGCGATCGAGGTTTCGGACGCGTTCCTCGACGGCGGCGAGGTCGTTTCCACGCGCGGGCGTCAGCCCGAGGACGTGCAGCGCTACAATGCGCGGCGTGGCGATGATCTGGCGGGCGTGCCGGTTGTGGTGCTGATCAACGGCGCCTCGGCCTCGGCGGCCGAGATTGTCGCCGGCGCGCTGCAGGACCGCAATCGGGCGCTGCTGGTGGGGACGGATTCGTTCGGCAAGGGCTCGGTGCAAACCGTCATCCCGCTGAATGGCGGCCGCGACGGCGCGCTGCGCCTCACGACCGCGCGCTATTACACCCCCGCCGGACGTTCCATCCAGGGCGCTGGCATCACACCTGACATGGAAGTGGCGGCGCGCCGGATCGACCCTGCCCGGCTGCGGGCCGCGGCGATCTCGGAGGCCGACCTACCGAACGCGCTCGACAACGACTCCGGCGCGCGACGCCGCGGCGCCCATGTTCCCGACGACCAACCGCCGGAAAACTGGGACCAGGACGAGGATTATCAGCTCAGCCGGGCGCTGGATTTCTTGCGCCAGGGCGTGGTGGCCGAGCGCCTGCGCGCACGCGCGGGCTAGGGGCCTGGTAACCTTTCATTAAGGCCCAGCGGCGTGCGTACGCGTTAGTGACGGGCGCACTGAATTGCGCGATCTTTCGCGCATATGATTCGCATGCGGGCGAACCCTCTGAAGGCGCGGCTTAAAGCGCGGCGCGCGGCCAAACCCCTGGCCGAGCGATTTCGGTTGCCCGAGATCGACCATCGCTTAGCGGCGGTCGCCGCCGCCGTGGGCGTAGCGCTGCTTGCGCTTGGCGCCATCCAGATCTTTGGCGACCCCCGCGCCGCCGGCCCCCGCGAAGTCGTCTCGCTTTCACCCGCCGACGCCGCCGCTGACGCGCCGCGCGTCGCCTTCTCCGACGCCACCGAAGACCTCGGCGCCTACGAGCAGTTCGACATCGAAGACTTGCCACAGGCGATCGGCGCGGAGATCGGCGAGATCGACGGAAACGGGCAGCTTCGCGTCTCCGTCGTGGAAGCGCCGGAAACCACGGCGCGACCCGCCGCTCGACCACTGCCTCGCGCGCCGATCACGGGATTGACGGAGCAAAGCGCGCACGGGCTTTTGCCGATCGTTGGCGCCAACGGCCGCACGCCCGCGCAGGCCTACGCGCGCCCGTTCACGGCGCACGCCAACAAACCGATGATCGCTGTCGTCATCGGCGGGCTTGGCTTCAACGCAACGCAAACAACCGCCGCGATCGAAGAGCTCCCGGCGGACGTGACGCTTTCGTTCGTGCCCTACGCCGACGGCTTGCAGGGCTGGATCGATCGCGCGCGCGCGCGCGGCCACGAAGTGATGCTCGAACTTCCGATGGAGCCGTTCGACCCCGACGCCGACGACACCGGCCCGCAGACGTTGCTCGCCTCAGCCAGCGCGCAACAGAATGTCAGCCGCCTCGAACAATTGCTCGCGCGCGGAACCGGGTATTTCGGCGTCACCAACTATCAGGGCGCGCGCTTCGCGACGTCCGCGCAGGCGGCGCAGCCGGTTGTTCAGCAGCTACGACGGCGCGGGCTCGTGTTTGTGACGTCCGGCATCGGCCAGCGCACGGCGTTGAGCGCCGAAGCGTCGCGCGCGGGGCTGCCCAACACCGCCGCCGACCGCATCATTGACGTAAGGCGAGAGGCGGACGCCATCGATGACCAATTATTGAACTTGGAAGCCCTGGCGCTGCAGAACCAAAGCGCAATCGGGGCGGGTTTCGCGTATCCTGTGACCATGGAACAGGTCGGCCGCTGGGCGCGCGATATCGACTCACGAGGGTATCAACTTGCGCCTGCCTCGGCCGTGCTGAATGCACGCGCCGCACGCAGATGACATCGCAAACAGCCCCAAAACGCTATCGCCCCAATGTCGGCCTCGCCTTGTTTCACCGCGAAGGCTTGGTGTTTCTCGGAAAACGGTTTGGCGCCGCCGGCCCATATCAATGGCAAATGCCGCAGGGCGGCGTCGATCGCGGCGAAGACGTTCGAGACGCCGCATTTCGTGAACTCGAGGAAGAGGTCGGGGTTCGGCCCGAACATGTCGAATTGCTCGAAGAAACCGACGATTGGCTGCATTACGAATTTCCAACGGACGTCAGGCTTAAAATGAAGCCGCGCGGGCGCTATGTTGGCCAGAAGCAGAAGTGGTTCGCTTTTCGGTTCAAGGGGCGCGACGCCGACATCAGACTCGACGCGCACACGCCTGAATTCGTCGATTGGCGCTGGGCGCCGCTCGAAAGCGCGCCGGGTTTGGTGATCCCGTTCAAGCGTGCGACCTATGAGGAGGTCGTGCGCCGGTTCGGGAAGTACAGCGCGGGGGAAGCAAAGTGATGGCCGGCCGCGTGACGAACAGCCCTGAGGGCGCTGCAGAGGCCCCGCGCGCATGACGCGCAACAGCGGCATGGCGACTCCGGTGGTCTTCCTCCACGGCGCGTTTTGCGGCGGCTGGGCGTTCGACGGCTTTCGCGAGCCGTTCGAGGCGGCCGGATTCGAAACGCACGCGCCTAACTTACCTCATCACGAGCGCGGCGCCGATCTGGAGCAGCTCGCGCAATGCGGCCTACGGGACTACGCGCATGCGATCACGCACTACATACGCGGATTGCGCGCGCCGCCGATTCTGGTCGGCCACTCGCTGGGCGGACTGGTGTCGCAGCTGGTCGCGACGCATGCGCCCGTCGCCGCGTTGGCGTTGCTGGCGCCCTCAGCGCCTTGGGGCGTACCGCCCACGACGCTCGACGAACACAGCAACCACTTTGGACTCACCCTGCTCGGCGACTATTGGCGAAGGCCTGTGCCGCCCGACTATCGCGTCGCGCGCGCGACAACACTGGATCGTTTGTCGCGCGAGGATGCGCGGCATGCGTTCGCGCGCTTCGTGCCCGAGAGCGGACGCGCCATTCGCGAGGCGGTGCAATGGTGGCTCGATCACTCCATGGCGGGTCAGGCGCCGGTCTACCGCATCAGCGCGCCAGTGTTGGGACTCGCGGGAGGCAAGGACCGCGTGAATCCAGCCAGCACCGTGCGGCGCGTGGTAGCGCGCTTTCCGGAGGGCCAAGCGCACTTTCACGAATTCCCCGACATGAGCCACTGGCTCGTCGGCGAACCCGAAGCGCCGGACGTAGCGCAACTCGTATTGCAGTGGCTCGATGCGCGCGGCGTGGGAGCCAAGCCGGCGCCTCGCAAACGCAAAGCGCTCAGCCTTTTTGGGTGGCGCGACAACGCTGGCGCTTAAGGACGAGGCGGTTCGCCGCGCACCGTCACCAGAACAATCTCGGGCGGATTGAGAAACCGCACCGGCACGATGCTCGTGCCGATCCCGCCAGTGACATAGAGCGCGCGATCGGAGCGCCAAATCAACCCGCACGCATATGCTTTGTTGCGCACCGGCAGGAGCGGCCGGCCGAAAAACGGAATCGTCACCTGGCCGCAATGCGTGTGCGCGGCGAGCATGAGCGCCGGCCCGGCCGGCATCTCGTCAAAGGGATCGGGCGAGTGCGACAGCACGATCGTGTCGGCGTCCGCCGGCGCGCCGTCCAGGGCGGCGGCGAAGTCAGGATCGCCGGTCCATGCATCCGCGATCCCGGCGATGACGACCGCGCCGCCGGAGCGACGAATAACGATGTGCCGATTCCACAACGCCGCGACGCCCGCGTCCTGCAACGCCGTGGTGACGCTCTGTCTGTTGTACCAACTGTCGTGATTTCCAATCACGGCGGCGGCGCCATAGCGCGCGTTCAGCGCGGCGAATGTTGCGATCCCCCCAAGCACCTCTTGCTGCGTGCCGGGCGAGACATCGGCCTCGGCGGCGTGCCCGCCGACATAGTCGCCAAGCAGAACGACGAGGTCCGGCCGCAGACTGTTGACCCGCGCGACGACACGGCCCACCCGCGCCGCATTCACGTGCGGGCCGCCGACATGCGTGTCGCTGAGCGCCGCGATGCGCAGGGGCGCGCCGCGCCAATCGCTGCTGACGATCTCGACGTTGCGGACGACAAGAAGATTCGGCTCGACGAACCATGCATAGATGTTGAGCGCGAAAGCGGCCTCAAACAGCGCGAGCGCCGCGCCGGCGCCCCAGCGCGCGCGTGCGCTCAGCGTGCTCCATCGCGCAAACAGCCAGCGGCTCGCCCACAGGACCAGCGTCAGCCCGGCGACGGCGCCGATGATCGCGGGCCAAAGATGCGGATGCGGCAGCGCGCTCAGCCCAGCGCCGCTTTAATCGCTTCCAGGCGCTCAAGCGCCTTTTGAGCGGCTTCGCGCTTCGCGTCGGAGGACGCGTCGCGCACGTCCTCGGCGGCGTCCCGCAAATCCTGCTCCAGCTTGGCGGCGTCCACGTCAACAAGGTCCAGCGCTTCTTCCGCGAGCACGGTAAGCCCCTCGGGCGTTACGTCCGCGAAACCGCCATTGACGAAAATACGCCGCTCGCCGCCGCCGTCGATCACGCGCAACGCGCCGGGCTTGATCACGCTCATCGCCGGCGCGTGATTGGGCAGCACGCCGAACTCGCCCTCGGAGCCAGGCACAACAACCTGGTCGACCTCGCCGTTGAAAACCTCGCGCTCGGGCGAAACGAGAGCGAACGTGAGTTTATCTGCCATAAAACGCGAGCCTCTCAGTTCTTGACCGCCATCGCCGTGATCCGAACGGAGAACTTCGGATCATCGACCTTCGCGATCGGGAACGCCGCTTCGACAACAGCCATCCTGCCGTTCCCCAGTTTGATATCATACCCACGAAAACCCCATCCGCTCAGCGTCGCATGGGGTCCGTCAACCGCCACCCGGGCGTTGGGATGATAATGCTTGATCGCGGCGTCCAGCGCGGTAAGGCCGCGGTTGACGTCGTCGCCAGTGTACCAAACCGTCGTGTACGCGTCCTTCGAGTAGAACGAGACGCCGCTGTCGCCCACGGGATAGAAGAGATAGTCGCCGTCAAGCGCGATACCCGCTTCTTGCCGCTGGCTCGGCGAAAGCGTTTTCGGCGTGATCCCGAGCGTTCCCGCCACAGTGCCGCCAATCGTCGCCACGACGCCCTCGATCGCGAGCCGGGCCGCTACCTCACTCTGCTTCATGGAGCCCCCTACCGCCGAGTTTGCGCGATGATGCGCCCGACGAATTTTTTCGGGGGCGCGCCGCGCTCTGGATACTCCGCCTCAATCAGCGCCAAGCGATTTGAGCCCAGATCCGCCTCGTAGGTTCGAAAGCGCATCTTTGGCTCGTTCGGATGACTGGCGTCCTTGGTTTGTTTGATCTTGTAGGATGTACGCTTCAGCGCGGCGTCCACCAACTCCATCGCGCGCGATGAATCCGCCTCCATGAACCACACTGTGGCCATGGACCCGTTCATGTCGACAAACACGCCGGTGGGCGGCGCCGGGTAGAACAAGGTGTGCCCACCTTGCGCCAGCCCGATGTCGGCCCGTTCCAGCTCCGTCAACACCACTGGCGCCACCGGCGCCTTTCCCTGCACGGCGCCGGCGACATGCGCCAAGCACCCCTGGACAAGAAGCTGCGTCGCTAGCTCCCCATGGGAAAGGCCGCCCGCGGACATCAGGCCGCTTCCGCCGCGAGGCGTTGCGCCTTGGCGATCGCCTGCTCGATCGAGCCGACCATGTAGAAAGCAGGCTCGGGCAGGTGGTCGTACTCGCCGTCGACCAACCCCTTGAAGCCGCGGATGGTGTCCTTCAGGTCGCAGAGCACGCCGGGCGATCCGGTGAACGCTTCGGCGACGTGGAAGGGCTGCGACAAGAAGCGCTCGATCTTACGCGCGCGGGCGACGACGAGTTTGTCGTCCTCGGAGAGTTCATCCATGCCCAGGATGGCGATGATGTCTTGCAGCGCTTTGTAGCGTTGCAGCGTCTCCTGCACCTTGCGCGCGGTGTTGTAATGCTCCTGGCCGACGACGTTCGGATCGAGAATCCGCGACGTGGAGTCGAGCGGATCGACCGCCGGGTAGATGCCCTTCGCGGCGATGTCGCGCGAAAGCACGGTCGTAGCGTCGAGGTGCGCGAACGAGGTCGCCGGCGCGGGGTCCGTCAAGTCGTCGGCGGGCACGTAGATGGCTTGCACCGAGGTGATGGAGCCCTTCGTGGTCGACGTGATGCGCTCCTGCATGGCGCCCATCTCGGTCGCCAGCGTCGGCTGGTAGCCGACCGCCGAGGGAATACGACCCAGCAACGCCGACACTTCCGAACCCGCCTGCGTGAAGCGGAACACGTTGTCGACGAAGAACAGAATGTCCTTGCCCTGATCGCGGAAATGCTCGGCGATGGTCAGGCCCGAGAGCGCAACGCGGGCGCGCGCGCCTGGCGGCTCGTTCATCTGGCCGAACACCAGCGCGCAGCGCGAGCCTTGCCCGCCGCCATGCTTGTTGACGCCCGACTCGATCATTTCGTGATAAAGGTCGTTGCCCTCGCGCGTACGCTCGCCAACGCCCGCGAACACCGAATAACCGCCATACGCCTTCGCGATGTTGTTGATCAGCTCTTGGATGAGCACCGTTTTGCCGACGCCCGCGCCGCCGAACAGACCGATCTTGCCGCCCTTTGCGTAAGGGCAGAGCAAGTCGACGACCTTGATGCCGGTGACGAGAATTTCCGGCGAAGGCTTTTGATCGACGAAGTCCGGCGCCGATTGGTGGATAGCGCGCTTGGCGGTCGTTTTCACGGGGCCCGCCTCATCGATCGGCTCGCCGATCACGTTCAAGATGCGGCCAAGCGTTTCCTCGCCGACCGGAACCGCGATCGGGGCGCCGGTGTCGCTCACTCCCTGACCGCGCACGAGGCCGTCCGTCGCATCCATGGCGATGGTGCGCACGGTGCTTTCGCCGAGGTGAGTCGCGACTTCGAGCACGAGACGATTGCCGCGGTTCGTGGTTTCGAGCGCGTTGTAGATATCCGGCAGATGGCCGTCGAATTCGACATCGACGACCGCGCCGATCACCTGCACCACTCGACCCTTCATTTGCTTCGTCATCGTCCTGTCCTCGACCTCAACTTTACTCGCGCCTCAGCGATCCAAAATTTCGCACGTATGCGGCCTTGCCCGCACGTTGAACCGGTATTCTTCGCCCGCCGGAACTCGGACAAACAGCGTCTGCCCTTCGGCCGTCATGTAGCGAATGACATAGTCGTTCGGCCGACGGCACGGCTTCATCGCGCTGGTATAGGTCGCGCACTGCCTGGCCCCCGGCCCGTTGTTCAGCGACACCATGCCGTTGGCGTGAATCTCCGCGTCGCCGCGGGCAGCGCCGGATTCGAGCGCCTGGTTGAACGCAGCTTCATCAATCGTCTCGCACGCATGCGCTGGCGCGTTCGGCGGCGCCCACGATGGACCGCACGCCGCAAGCGCGATCAAGACGGGGAGCAGCAGCACACGCATCATGCGTCGACCGCCAATTCGACTGGAATGTTGCCGCGCGTGGCCTTGGAGTACGGGCAGACTTGGTGCGCCGCCTCAAGCAGCTCCTGCACCAGCGCGCGATCCATGCCGGGTATCGACAGCGTGAGCTTGGCGGAGAGCCCCAACCCGCCCTCGCCGCGCCCGATGCCGACTTCGCACGTGACCACCGCCGCGGATGCGTCGATCTTCTTCTGCGTCGCGACGAACAGCACCGCGCTGTTGAAGCAGTTGGCGTAGCCGAGCGCGAAGAATTGCTCGGGATTGGCGCCTTCGCCGGATCCGCCCAGACCCTTCGAATGCTCGGTGTGATACCAAAGCCCCGTATCGGTCAGCGCGACCTTCCCGCCGGCGCGCCCGCCCTTGGAGACGGCTGTCGTCTTGTAAAGAGCGGACATCGTTCAGTCCTCCTGCACGATGCGGCACTGGGCGATCCCGCCCTCGCCGTAGAGCGCATAGGTCGTGCGCGCGGGAATCCGGAAATAGGCCGTCGCGTCGTCTGTCCGCATCTCGACGACCAGATCGTTTGTCTGCACGCACCGCCGGTCAGGCGAGTTCATGCCCTGCACGCGCGGCCAGCAACGCTTCTGGCTGTGCCCCGCGCCTTCGGCGGCGAAGCCGCCGCCGCGCAAGTCGAACGCGTTCCATGCATCGCCGCTTTCACGCGCCGCCGCGAATCCCGCCTCATCAATCCGCGCGCAGGCGTCGACAAGCGCGCCGGCCCGGTCGGGCAACTGATAGCCGCCACAACCGGCGAGCGCGACAAGCGCCGCGAGGGAGAGCGCCGCGCGTTTCAAAGCGCCTCCGCGCCGGAGATGATCTCGATCAGCTCCTTGGTGATGTTGGCTTGGCGCTGGCGATTGTAGCGCAATGTGAGCTTGCGGATCAGATCGCCCGCGTTGCGCGTTGCATTGTCCATGGCGCTCATTTGCGCGCCGTAGAAACCAGCCTGGTTTTCGAGCAGCGCCTGCAAGATCTGGCCGTTGAGATAGCGCGGCAGCAACGCTTCGAGAATATCGCCTTCGTTAGGCTCGTACTCGTACGTCGCGCCCTTCAAGTCCGGCGGCGAAACGCCTTCGGGCGCTTTCGCTGGGATGAGCTGCAACGCCGTCGGCAGCTGACTGATCACCGACTTGAACCGCGAGAAGAACAGCGTGGCGACATCGAACGCGCCAGAAGCGTAGAGTTCGAGAATGGCGTCGCCGACCAGCGCCGCAGCGTCGGCGCCGATGTTGCGGTGGCTCGAAAGATCAATGTAGCGCACGATCTTGTCGCCATAGAGCCGCTTCAGCTGGTCGCGCCCCTTCTTGCCGACGGCGAGAATTTTCACCGTCTTGCCGGCCGCTTGCAGCTCTACGATCTTTTCGCGCGCGGCGCGCACGATTTGCGTGTTGAAGCCGCCGCAGAGGCCGCGCTCGCTGGTCATCACCACGAGCAAATGAACTTGGTCCTTGCCCGTACCGCGCAGCAGCGCGGGCGCATCGTCGCCTTTCACCGCCGCCGCGAGGTTGGCGATCACGCGCGCCATGCGGCTCGCATAGGGGCGCGCGGCCTCGGCTTGGCTCTGCGCCCGCTTCAGCTTAGCGGCCGCGACCATCTGCATCGCCTTGGTGATCTTCTGCGTGCTCTTCACGCTGGCGATGCGATTGCGAAACTCTTTTAAGCTCGGCATCCGCGCCTCACGCCGCGAACGTCGCGCCGAACTCGTCGAGCGCGGCCTTCATCTTGTCCTCGATGCCGTCCTTGCCGATGTCCTTTTTGTCGACGATCGCCTTCAACAGGTCGGCCTTCTTGGCGCGCAGCCACGCCACCAGTTCGCGTTCGTAGCGGCCCACGTCAGCGACCGTGACCTTGTCGAGGTAACCGCGCGTGCCGGCGTAAATGAGCACTACCTGCTCCTCAACCGGCGACGGCGAGAATTGCGGCTGCTTGAGGAGTTCGGTGAGACGCGCGCCGCGATTGAGCAAACGTTGCGTCGCGGCGTCGAGGTCGGAGCCGAATTTGGCGAACGCCGCCATTTCGCGATACTGCGCGAGTTCGCCCTTCAGCGGACCCGCCACCTGCTTCATCGCTTTGATCTGGGCGTTGCCGCCGACGCGCGACACCGAAATACCGACGTTCAACGCCGGGCGGATGCCTTGATAGAACAGGTCGGTTTCGAGGAAGATCTGGCCGTCGGTGAT
>DDSN01000124.1:0-137 GCA_002343395.1 Hyphomonadaceae bacterium UBA2389
GCACCCATTCCAGTTCGCGCGACATCACCTTGCCGCGCCCTTCGGCTTCACGCTCTTCCTGGGCCATGCGCTTGGCCTTCGCCTCGAGCCACGCGGAATAATTGCCCTCGTAGGGGATGCCCTTGCCGCGATCGAGT
>DDSN01000124.1:149-22886 GCA_002343395.1 Hyphomonadaceae bacterium UBA2389
AGGAAATAGCGGTCGTGGGTGACGAAGATGACCGCGCCGGGGAAGTCGCGCAGGAGGGTTTCGAGCCAGAGGATGGATTCGGAATCGAGGTGGTTGGTGGGTTCATCGAGGAGGAGGAGGTCGGGCTGGGCGACGAGGGCGCGGCAGAGTGCGACGCGGCGTTTTTCGCCGCCGGAGAGTTTTTCCACGCTCCAATCATCCGGCGGACACCGCAACGCATCCATCGCCATTTCGATTTTGCTGTCGATGTCCCAGGCCTCGGCGGCGTCGATCTGCTCCTGCAGCTTGGTCATCTCCTCCATGAGTTCGTCGGAATAATCTTCCGCGATCTTCATGCTGATGTCGTTGAAGCGCGTGACCAGCGTCTTCTCGGCGCACCAGGCTTCGGCGTTTTCGCGCACCGAAAGCGCGGGATCGAGTTGGGGCTCCTGCTCAAGATAGCCCATCTTCGTGCCGGACATGGCGAAGGCTTCGCCGGTAAAGTCCTTGTCCATGCCAGCCATGATCTTCATCAGCGTCGACTTGCCCGAGCCGTTGACGCCGACGACGCCGATCTTGGCGTCCGGGAAGAACGACAGCCAGATGTTCTCGAACACCTTCTTGCCGCCCGGATAGGCCTTGGTCAGGCCCTGCATGGTGAAAATGTACTGCGCCGGTTGAGCGGCCATGGACGTTCCTCGAATGAAGCTGAGCGGCGCGATATAGCCAGTGTTCGGCCAAATACAAAGGGCCGGCGTCGCCGCCGGCCCCTCGCGGGAGCATCGCTGCTGGTCCCTTCCGTTAAGGCGCGGCGGCCGCGAGATGCTGGCCGAGGAACGTCTCGAGTTCGCGCAACATTTGGACACGCGTCCCCTCGTCCGACAGCCAATGATCGTCGCCGCGCAGTTCGACGAAGCGCACATCATTGCCCGCCGCCTGCAGCGCCCGCCGCATACGCTGCGAATGATCGATCGGGACGATCGTGTCGTCGGTTCCATGCACGAGCAGAATTGGGATGCGCACCCGATCGGCGAGGTTCACCGGCGACGCGGCGCGAATGCGGTCTCGATCGGCTTGCCGATCTCCGATGGACAGGCGCCAATAGTCGGAAGCGATACTATCGCGCCGTGTTTCGGCCGCTTCCTGCAACAACATGGCGTTCAGGTCCGACACGCCGGCGATGCTCGCGGCGCAACGATACCGATCCGGAGTGAGCGTCGCTCCAGCTAGGGCGGCGTAGCCGCCATAGGATGCGCCCACGATGCAGGCGCGCGCGCCGTCGACCATGCGCGATCGAATGAGCGCGGCGACCCCGTCCTCGACATCGGTTTGCATCAGGCCGCCCCATTGCCCCCAACCGGCGCGCTCCCAAGTCGAGCCATACCCGCCGGAGCCTCGGAAGTTGGGCTGAAGCACCGCGTAGCCGCGCGACGCGAGAAACGCGGCCCACCAGTCAAACTCCATTGTGTCCCTGCTGCCGTTGCCGGGGCCGCCATGAACCAGCACGACGAGCGGCGGCGGCGCGGCGCCTTCCGCTTGCGGCGGCAGCGTCAGATAGGCTGGGATGCGCACGCCGTCGCGCGCTGGATAGGTCATCGCCTGGCGATCGCCCTGGGTGGCGGAGGCGAGTTCGGGATAACGATAAGCGATCTGCCGCAAACCTCGATCCGCCGGTGTGAATACGAAATACGCGCCGCCGTCGAGACCGCGTTCTCCGTAGGCAATGACGCGTCGCCGATCCCGCGACCACGACACCAGGGAGATCACGCCGTCCGGAAATGCGTTTTTCAGCGCAACCCGCGCGGCCTCCAAATCCGCATCGAAGAAATGCTGCTCGTACTCCTCAACGGTCCAGCCGACGCCCACCACGCGGCGCGTCCAAGGATCAACGATCGCTCCGCCAACGTCGACGCCTTCCGCCGCGAACAAGACCTCGCGCGCGCCGCTTGCACGATCAATGGCGTACAGAACCTCGAGGTTGCCCTCCGCGTCCTCATCGATCGCGGCTAACCTCCCGTCCGCCAACAGTCCCGGCACGCTGATTGGCGCGCCCGTCCGCGACGTGCCCTCGAGCAAAAGCCGCGGCCGCTCGCCGTCATAGACATGCACGCTCCAGCGATTGCTCTGACGGTTCGCGTCGACGCGCGCAGCCACGCCCCCTTGCTCGTCGAGCACAAAGCCCAGCGTATCCGAGTGGACGCCGACAGGCGGCACGTCATGGACGCGTCCACTCGTCAAATTCACGCGATAGATCGTGCTATGGTTACGCGCGCCAGGCGCCTGCCCTATCATGCGCGCGTAGCCTGGATCGCCTTCGATCGGCGCCACGAGCCGCGCGCCCTGATCGGCCCACGGTTCTTCAGGGTTGGTGCTCAGGACTCGCGCGTTTCCTGTCGCGATCTCCACCACGCCATTGCGATAATACTCCACGCGCCGCGGCGAACCCCGGAAGCGCATCCCCATCGGAAGCACTTCATTGGGCTGATAGGCATGGCTCAGCAGATACGACACCCGCCCGTCATCGGCCCAACCGACGGAGCGCAGCTGATCGCCATCATCCATCGCGGCGCCGTAGGTGTTGCGTCCCTGCGCTAAATCAAAGACGCGCAAGCCGGCGGCGCCGTTTTGCTGTAGCGCGATCGCCAAGCGCGATCCGTCCGGCGAAATCTCAACGCTGCTCACCATCGGCAATCGACCAAACGCCTCGACGGGAGGCGTCTGAGCGTGAGCAGTCGCCGCAAGGACAAGACAGGCGATCGAACCAGTTAGCGTGCGCAACATTCTACCCCCCATTGGCGCCATCTAACGACGCCACCTTGAGTTGCGCAACCCTGGTTGCGGTGGCCTCTGAAAAGAAAAAGGGCCGACGTTTCCGCCGGCCCTTCGCAATCAGAGGTCATGCCGTTCAAACCGGCGCCCATGCCCCGCTCGATGTGCGGCAGAAGGTTTCCGCCGGCAGCGATTGCGTGGATTGCCCGTCGCTCACCGTCGCGTTGATGCGGCGGCATTCCGGGCCATAGCCCGGCGCGGCGGTGGGCTGCTGCACGGATAGCGAACGTGTGTCGCCCTGCTCGCCTTGCCAACTTTGGGTGACGGGCCGGTTCGTATCGAGTGACTGATAGTATGCGTTCTCAACGCGTTGCTGTTCGCGCGCCGTCAGCCACCGGCACACGCCATAGGTGCCAAGCCCGCCGATCGCCGCGCCCATCGCCGCGTTTTCCGCGCGGTTTTCGCCCGGACCTTGCGTGGCGCCGACAGCCGCGCCGACAGCCGCGCCGATCAATGCATTGCGCATGCACTGCGAGAGCTGCGTGCGCGGCGCGCCGCCATAACCGCCGCCATAGCCGCCTGTCGTTTCACACGCGGACAACGCCAGCATCGACGCCAGCGCAACGCTGAACACCAGTTTTTTCATGATGAAACTCCGTTCATACGCGGGTCGAGCACAACCCAAACAGAATGAACGAGAGCGTACGCGGAATTGTGGCGGCAATAGAGCTAGCGGATACGCGTACAGGTCATTTCGATCGCGCCGGGGCGAACCCAGTGGATGCCCTGCGCCTGGCCGCGGAGCTCGGCGCCGCCGCCAGCGTAGCGGTATCCCGCGCCAATCATGCGCGCCGGCAACTCCACATCCACGTAGCCAGCCTGGACGATGGTGGCGCGTTCGCCAGCGAATGTCGCCACCAACCGCGAGCCGTCGCTGCAGTGATAGGCCTGGGTCACGTCGCGCGGAGGCGGGGCGACGCATGGCGTCTGGCAACCAGCGAGCAACGCGAGAACAGCAAACGCCAAGCGCATCCGAAAACCCTCCCCGCGCTCACGTTAGCACTCTCAACCGCCCTGGACAGCCCAAAGCGAGGGTTGTCGCCACCAAGTGCTGGGGCCTATGAAGCAGCGACTTGAAAAGGGGGACTTCATGGCCAATGGCCTCATCATCGCCTCAACCGCTGATCGCGGCACGGCCATCGCGCTCGCACCGGGCTATGACTTGGAATTTCGCGAGATAACCGGCGACCAAGGCGCCTTGCTCGCCGATCTCGCCGCCGCGCCCGGCGTGTGCATAGTCGTCAGCGCGGCGGCGGCGCAGGACGAGCCGTTCATGGCGCTGGCGCGGCAGCTTCCCGCGGTGCTGCAACGGGTGCAACTCGTCGTCGTTGAGGCGGAGGCGCGCGCGCTGTTCGACTTCTTCCCGGCTGAGTGGCCTTCGCTTTTGCTCGCGCAGGCGCACGCCGAACTCGGCGAAGCGCCTGCGGCTGAAGAGCCCCAACCCGATGCGCCGACGGTCGAGGAAAACGTGCCCGCGACCGGCGGCGCGCCGGGCGCCACCGTCCCCGAGCAAGAGCAGGAAGCGCTCGATGATGTCGTCGGAAACGTAGGCGACGTCGAAGCGCCCGCGCCTCCGCCCGCGGATGGCGACGACCGCGAACGCGGGATCACGCTCGACGCGCCGAGCGAGCCGCCGCAAACGGAACAACAAACGCAGCAGCAAGAACTTCCCCCCGCGCCGGCCGAACCACCCGCGCCGCCGCCGCAGGTTCTGGCGCCCGCCCCGGCCCCCGCGCCTGCAGCGCCGGCGCCAACGCCCGCACCTGAGCCAGTCCCAGTCCAGGCGCGCGGCGGCGAAGATCTGGCGAGCCAAGACGCTAAGCCAAGCGCGCCGATGCGTCGCCAGCGCAGCGGCGCCGCCGCAAAGCCAGCGGCGAGCGCGCCTGCTGACGCAACCGCGTTCGCGCCGAAGAAACTCCGGCGCGGCACGCCGGAACTTGTACGCATCGTCATCCACCAGCCCAAGGACTTGGCGGATGTGATCAAGGCCGCGCGCAAGATCGATCCCCGAACTTCGCCCGCGCCTCAAGGCATGAACATCGGCGACGTCGCGCTCGGCGCAAGCGTCGGCGTCGCGCTCGAAGTGCGGGGCGCGGCCTGCGACGGAACGCTGCAACGCCGCACGTGGGCCGGCGCGCCGATCGATTTCTCGTTTTCAGTCGAACCGGATGCGGAGGTGAAGCAAGCGGTGATCCTCGCACGCGTGTTTGTCGACGATGCGCAGATCGGCGTGATCGCCTTCACACGCGCCGTCACCGGCGCCGCGAAGCCGCAACCGATCGGCGACAAAGCCCGCATGAAGCGCCACAAACGCGTGTTCCTTTCGTATTCAAGCAAGGATCGCGAGACCGTGTCGGCGATCGCCACGGCGTATCAGATGGCGGGCGTCGCGCATTTTTGGGATCGCACCTCGCTCAAATCCGGCGAGGAATGGCATCCGCGCCTGCGCCGCGAGATCGACCGCGCCGACTTGTTCCACCTTTGCTGGTCGAAGTCCGCGGCCGCATCAGAGTGGGTCGGGAAGGAAGCGGAATACGCGCTCACGCGCCGGCGCCGCTCCAACGGCAAGAGGCCGGACATCACCGTCCAGATGCTGGACGGGCCGCCCTGGGCGCCCCACCCGCCGTCGCTCGACAGCATCAATTTCGACGACTTCGTCCGCGCCGCTATCGTGGGGTACGCGCGCGGCGACGGCGAATAGGCGGTCGCTGGCGGGCGGAGACATCGCTCCTATTGACTAGCGCTCGTCGACGATTCACATCCGCCCAGCCCTTTCGGGCCTGTAGCTCAATGGTTAGAGCCGGCCGCTCATAACGGTCTGGTTGGGGGTTCGAGTCCCTCCAGGCCCACCACGCTCTCCCTCTCTCAAGAGTCTTGAGCGCCTCGGCCGCGCGCGCTCATCGCGTTGTCTCCTTCTCTTTCGGAGCGGCGACCGCGCGCGGCGTGGCCTCGAACTTGGGCTTGGGCAACAGCCTGAAGCGCGTCTGGCACCACGCGAAGTCCACACCGACGTCGAGCAGAGCGTCGGAACGTCCGCACGGGCACGCGAATTCCATGACCGCCGCGACCGTATAGGTCTCGCCGGGGACCAGCGGCACGGGCGCTCCGGTGACATGATTGGGGGCGGCGTTGACGCAAAGCACCAGATCACCGGGACCAACAGCGTAACTCATGGCGCCATCCTTTGCGGTGGCAGGCACGATAGGCTCGGCGAAGGGGCATGTCGATCCAAACTGGCCGGTTGGCTCGCGCCGTTCGACCGGTCGCCTTTCGGCGATGCTGTTGCAAAACTCCGATTTGTCCCAGACGCAAAATTTTCCTTGCCCGCCGAACCGCATCGCGCATCTTCGACACGAAGGGAGCGCGGCAGACGTTGAAAATCTCGCCCAGGAGCCTCGCAGCGCTTTCGCGCCGGCTTCCAATGAGCTCGCTTCCCTGCAATTTCAAATCGGCGAAAATCAAGCGCCGAGCCGCAAGAGAGTTTCTCAACAGCATTCGCCGATTGCAGCCATCGGTATGGACGAGTGCATACCCTCGCCCAGAACCATCACTGCCGCTCAAAGGCACAGCGCTCTCCAGTCGTTTCCAGATTCTTCGCCCAGCCGCGCGCACCGTTGGAGCGCACGACCTCATGCCAATTTCCGACTCTGGGATCTATAGTTCGCGGCGCGGGGTCCCAGCGGACCACCAGGTCGGTCGATGAGACCGTGAACTCTTCACCGCGCCGCCACAGGAAGATGTCGCCTTCCCCCGCATAGGCAAGCTCATATACAACATCGCCAGGCTCAAACGTTTGGTGCGCTTCGAGCACGACGCCGCGATGCGGCGTTGACAGGCTGGTAAAACCAACCACCAACACGCATTCGGCGGTCGAGGGCGCGCCAACGAGCGGTGACGTGGAATCCGGGCGTGTGTAGAGCATCGTACCGGCGGCAATACGCGCGGGGTAATCGCAATTCTCCACGCAGGAATCACTCGTCATCTCGAACTGGTTTTCGTAGATGTCACGCGGCGGCGGGATGTCGGCTGAGAGCCGCGGATTGGTCAACGTCTCGCTCCAGGGTAACGCAGGCGCCTCGGCGTTCATCGCCCACTTGTAACAGACTCTCCCTTCGCGCTCGTCCGTTCCCTGCCCCAAACCGCCTGAGCAATGATCACGCTGAAAACACTGCGCCTCGCGAAGACCGCCCACCCGCGTCCAGTGTTCGCGACCGTTCGCTCCACTTTGGCGGAAACACGCGGGCCCCGCTGCATCGTCTGCAGCGTAATCTGCCGAGGCTGGATCCACAGTGTATGGCGATGCGTCGACATAGTTTGTATTCGCCGGCGCAGAGGGGCGAGATGCCCAGTCAATAGCCGGCGCGTCGGCGGCAGTCGCCCACTTGAACAGCGTGTTGGCTTGGCCGCCGTGATTGGACAACTCAAAGCAAGCGTCCATGTCCTGCGCGTCGGAATTGACGGACCAAGTCGCGCCTCCGTCGCTGCTTTGATGGCACCGCTCCGCAACGACCACGAGCGGTTCAAGCCTCGCACAAGCGCATAACGCCGACAGCGTCAACGCGGCCATCAATGCTCGGAACATTTATTGCTCCCCAATCCCCGACAAGTGCAGATCGCGAATCCAACCGTTGCGGCGGCCGCTGTCGCGTTCGACATAAACCCAATCGATCAAATACTCTGGGTCGAAGGGATCCTCTAGCGGCGCATACTCGATTTCTGAACCAAGCTCGCGGTAACCGAGCTCCACCATTCTACCCTTGTGCCATATCAGCGTGTCACAGGTGTTCTCATCCCTACAGAACTCGGCGGCATACACTTCGTCGCCAACATCTACGCCACCGACAGCGCGCCGCATCACGCCTCGTAGCGCTCTCAAATGCCTTTCGTACCGGACTGCGTTCACCCATTCGTCCTCCGCGAGCTGATCGACGATCGGCGCGTTAATGCGCGGCTCAGCGTAAACATCGATCTCGGTATTCGCGCGCCAACGCCCCGGGAAGTTAGCGCATCTGGGGCACCACATGTCTCGCATCGGCATGGTAATGTAACCGCCCTCGACAAAGAGCGGCGTCGGCAGGGCGTCTTGCGCTGGTTGCGGCTCGCTTGCCTGCACCTGACGAAGGGTTGCGGCGTCCATCTGCGCGCAGGCGCCGACGAGCGACAAGAGCGCCGCCCCAAACACCAATACAGCCCGCATGAAGCTTGCTCCCCGGCCCCGTCGCGAATCGACGCTAGCAAATTAGATTTGCGGCGTCGCGGAGCGAGACAGCCATGTTATCGCTCGTACATCGCGCTTGCAGATGCCCGTCCAGGCGCAATGGCAACGAACGAGCCGGAAGCAGACACTAGCGTCGCTGCGGCTGGCAGCGTTCGCCTTCAAAGAGCACAGTCACCCGGACTAGGCCCGTGTTGGCGATGGAGATTTGCTCTCCTTCCACTCGCACCTCTAGACCGAAGTCGGGTGGTGGACGAAGCGGATGGCCCTCTGCAGCGAAGGTTGCGCTGCGCTGGTCACTGCCGCCGCCGAGAAGCAGCGGCGAAGAATTGGACAAGTCGGAGTTCATCCCGCACCATCCGGCGACATTCAGGGGGAGAGTCGTTATGAAAACTGTGTTCGCGTTGATCATGCTCGGTGCAGTCGTCGCGTGTTCGCCAGCCGCGCCGCCGGCGGCGCCCGATCCTGCCGCTCCCGATACCGCCGCGCCTTACGCCTTCACGGCTGGCGATCCTCCGGCGACGCCGGCGGCGAGCGCTGGAAGCGCGGACGCGCTCGGCTCTGGATGCGCGCCAAATGCGGACACGTTGCCCGACGGCGCCTGGTTTGGATACGCCACGCGCTGGGATGCGGCGGGCATCGATTTCGACCTTGCCTGCTTCTATGTGGGCGACGCCGCCGCCGCGCAGGCAACCGCCCACAACGAAGAGTTCGTGAACGACTATTATCTCGTCAACAACGCGACGACGATCCGCCGTTTGGATGTCGCTGCGAACGCCACGGCCTATCGGTTGTCAACAGCGGGCGGCGTCGCTCTGGAGCGCACGACGTACGCAGACGTCGTCGCCAACCCCGGAGAGGCGACCGCCTCGTTTTGCCCGGGCGAGCTGTGCGCGGTCTGGGTGTTCGTCAACGACGGCCGCGTGACCGAAGTGATGCAGCAGTTCTTTCCCTAGCGCGCTCAGTCGGCGCAGCTCACGCCTTGCACGTTCAAAAAGAAAACGCCGGCCCCTCGCGGCGCCGGCGTTTCACAAGATGGCGTTCCTGCGTCAGAAGCGGAAGCTGACCTCCGCGCCATACATACGCGGCTCATTGAAGTTTGCGTAATCGCCGATGGCGTTTGTACCGCGCCGCAGCTCGTCCGAGCGGCGGTAGATGTGCTCTTCGTTCAGCAGATTGCGCGACCACAACGAGAACGTCATCTCTCGCCCTTCGCCGACATCCATGCCGGCCAGCGCCACGCGGCCGTTGACGATGAACGAGTCATCGGTCTCCAGGCTTGACTGCTCGAAGCTCTGCGTGCCGTCCGCGTAGTTGGCGTCGAGGTGCGCGCGCACTTCGGCCCAACCCAGCGGGAACGTGTAGTCGACGGCCGCGTTGAAGGTGTTGAACGGCGTGTAGATGATATACACGGGTTGAACTGTTCCGCATGCTGGGCAAGCCGGCGAGGCCGGGAACGGATTCAGCGCCGGCGGCACGTTCGTGTCCGTGTAGGCGTACGCGAACGTAAACGTGAGGTTTTCCGTCGCTTCCCAGGTCAGATCGAGCTCAGCGCCGCGGATTTCGGTCACGCCCGGCGCGTTCACGGTTTCCACCGTGTTGCGGTTCGAGCCGCTGACCGGATCCGGCGCCACAAGCGTGAACTCGATCTGGCTGTTGGTGCGCTCCATGTTGAACAACGCGACGTTCATCCGCAGTTGGTCGAACAGCATGGCCTTCAAGCCGAGTTCGAATGACTCGACTTCTTCCGACGCAAACGGCGTGTAGGTCAGCGAGCGCGAGTTGGCGCCGCCCGCGCGATAGCCCGTCGCGTACGTGCCGTACACGTTGATGTCCTGCGACAAATCATATGCGACCGTCGCCACGGGGTCGAAGCGGCTCTCTTCGAGGTCGAAGGAATAGTTCCGCGCCTGGTTGGCGACGCGGTACAGCGTCCCGTGCTTTTCGTCCCAGGTTTGGCGTCCGCCGAGCGTGATGTGCAGGGCATCGTCGAGGATAGGCGGCGTGTACGTCGTGTGCACGAAAATTCCCGAGCTCTCGGAGTGCGCGACGCTGCCGCGATCGATCGAACGGAACCCGTGCTCCGACCCCGGGAAGGTGCGTGGATCGAGCACGACATAGTCGCCGTTGGACCCGATCCAGCGGAGCGTGCTTGGCGTCGCGGCTTCTTCCCACGCCTTTTCGTTGAAGTAGTAGGCGCCGATCACGTAATCGAGGCGATCGTCGAACGCCGTGCCAACCAATTGGAACTCTTGGCTGCGCTGGAGCTGCTCCATGTCGGAAAGGCTGTAGCGCGAGAAATTGCGCGCCGAGGAATCGGCGGGCGCGTTCGGCTGAAACACGGGAGCGCGGTTGGGACCGCCGGAATTGTCCCACTGCTCGACTGTGACCTCGCGGTACGCGGTGATCGAGCGGAGCTCCAGATCAGGTGTGATTTCCCAGTTCATATGCAACGAATGCCCTAGCGTTTCATCGACGCTCGGTTGTTGCGGCACGCCGATATCAGCCACATCCTGCCGTTCCGGGTGGACATGGACGTTGGGCGCGAGCGGCGAGATGGTGCCAGACGGACGCGGGAACGCGGTGGAGACCGGCAATCCGAGCGGATTGTACACCACGAGCTGGCTGAGGAACGGCGTGGTTTCGCTGTGGCCGGTGTCGAAAGCATACTGCGCGCTGAAGCCGTCGACGGGCTCCCACAGCGCGGCGGCGCGGAAACCATTGCGGTTGAGGTAGTTCCAGCCGGTTGCTCCATCGAGCGGGTTCTCGGTGGTTTCATCGTGATACTGAACCGCGCCATCCAACTTGATGCTGATGCCCGCGACTTCCGGCAGGTCAAGGTGCGCCTCGGCGCTGTGACCGTTAAAGTTCGCGATGCCCGCGGCGGCGCGCAGCTCGAACTCGCCAGTGGGGCGTCGCGTCACCATGCTGACCGCGCCGCCTTCGGTGTTGCGGCCGAAGAGCGTGCCTTGCGGCCCCTTCAGGACCTCAACCCGTTCGAGGTCGAGCATCGCGGCGTTGAGGCCTTGCTGACGACCGAGGTAGACGCCGTCGAGGTAGACGCCCACGCCCTGTTCACGAGCCGGCTGGTTGGCGTCGTTCGGCACGATGCCGCGAATGCCGACCGTGAGCGCGCTTTGGCGCGACTCGAACGTCGACATGCGCAAGCTGGGGATCGCGCCGTCCGTGAGGTCCAACAAGTCCTGCACGTGCCGATCTTCCATCACCGAGGCGTTAAGCACGGAGATCGCGATCGGCGTGTCCTGAAGATCGGTCTCCCGCTTGGTCGCGGTGACGATGATCATGTCCTCCGGCGACTCTTCTTGAGCGAAAGCTGGTCCGGCGCAAAGGCTGCCGACACTTGACAGCGCGCCGAGCATAAGCAAACGGCGCAGCGACATTTTGGAACGCATGGAGACCCCCGGTCGTTAATCTTGACTGGTTGCGGCTCCACGCCTCAAAGGCCCGCGATTATCGCGCGGGCGCCCACGAAGAACCCCAACGCGGCGCCTCAGACCATGAGAACATCACAGTGACGCTACGATTTTGCGAAAGTCTTGTGACGATTGGCCGTTGGGGACGGTTCCAAACCGAAACGCGCGGGCCTATGTTGAATCCAGTTGCGTTTGCGGAGAATTGCCCGTGGGCTTCTGGATCAGCATAGCGGTCATGATCGTGATCGTGGTCGGCGTCTCGGTTCTGGTCGGCATGAACGTCAAGGACAGTCGCAAGCACCGAGTCTCGCGCGATGAGATGATGGCGCTCAAAACATCCGGCGCGTTCAAGGAACGCAAGTCGTCCATGAACGGCGACTGATGGCGGAAGCCCGCGTCCACTTACCCGACGACAAAGCCGAGCGTTACGCCGCATTGCGGGCGGAGATCGCCGCCGTCGTTTCAGGCGAATCGAACATCATCGCCCGCTATGCGAGCGCGGCGTGCTTGCTCGCGCACGCTTTTCCGGATCGCTTCTTCTGGACCGGGTTCTACCTAGTCGACGAGACGAAGCGAGATGAACTCGTCGTTGGTCCCTATCAGGGCACACTGGGCTGCCTGCGCATCCCCTTCGGCAAGGGCGTGTGTGGCGCGGCGGCGGCGCGACGTGAAACCATCGTCGTGCCCGACGTTCACGCCTTCCCCGGACACATCGCCTGCGACAGCCGTTCGAACTCGGAAATCGTCGTGCCAGTGTTCAACGCCGCGGGCGCGCTCGCCGCGGTTCTCGATGTAGACTCGACCCAGTTCAATGCATTCGATGATGTCGACAAAGCGGGGCTGGAAGCCATTTGCGCCGACCTGCTCACATCGGCTTAGACGATCGTGCAAATTTACGGCCACCCATTTTCGTCCTACACGTGGAAGGTGTTGATCGCGCTCTATGAGCGCGGCGCGCCTTTTCAGTTCATGACGTTGGGGCCGGATCATTCGGACAACACTGAATTTGTCGCGCGCGCGGCGCCGACGGGCCAGTTCCCAGTTCTCGTCGATCGCGGCCGCGTGGTGATCGAATCCGCGGCGATCATCGAGTACCTCGATCTCCATCACGGATCGGCGCCGCCAATGGTTCCCGCCGACTCGTGCGCCGCGATCGAAGCACGGCAGATGGACGGCGTGTTCGACGATTACGTGATGGCGCCGGTGCAGCGCATGGTCGCCGCCGCATTGCGCGAGGAAGCGAAACGCGATCCCCATGTCGAGGCGGAAGTGAGAGCCGCGCTGGACAAGAGCTATGCGTGGCTCGATCGGTGGATGACGAACCGCACCTGGGCCGCGAACGAAGTCTTCAGCATCGCTGATTGTGCGGCGGCGCCAGCGCTCTTCTACGCGCATTGGGCGTTCCCGATCCCGGCCGCGCACGCCGCGCTGCGCGGCTATCGCGCGCGCCTGCTCGCCCGGCCGTCGATCGCGCGCGTCATCGACGAAGCGCGGCCGTGGCGCGAGTACTTCCCGCTGCGGGGCCGCGGTTCGCCGGATTGATACGCAACCGCTCCGCCTCGGCTTGCCGCCCGCAACGCAGGCGCTAAACAAGCGCCCATGATCAAGCTTCAGACCGGCCTCCTCCTTTCCCAGATCGCGCAGCACGCTACGGAAGCCGCGGCCGTCGCAAGCGCGCGCTGGCGGGGATTGGGCAAGAAAAACGACGCCGACCAGGCTGCTGTCGACGCCATGCGCAAGGCATTCGCGGAAGCGCCGTTCTCAGGCAAGGTGGTGATCGGCGAAGGCGAGATCGACGAGGCGCCGATGCTCTATATCGGCGAGGAACTCGGCGCGGGCGGCGTCAAGGTCGACATCGCCGTCGATCCGCTCGAAGGCACCAAACTTTGCGCCAATGACGCGCCGAACGCGATGACTGTGGTGGCGCTGGCGCCGCAAGGCGGGCTCTTGCACGCGCCCGACATGTACATGGACAAGATCGCGATCGGCCCCGGCTACCCGCCTGGGCTGATCGATCTCGATCTCTCACCCACTGAGAACGTCGCCCGTCTCGCCCAAGCCAAGGGCGTGCCAGTGAGCGACATCCGCGCCTGCTTACTTGACCGCGACCGCCACGCCGCGATCATCGAGGAGCTGCGCCGCGCCGGCGTTGGCATTCGCCTCATTCCTGATGGCGATGTCGCGGGCGTGTTCTGGACCACGGAGACAGCGCGGTCTGGCGTCGACATTTATTTCGGGTCCGGCGGCGCGCCCGAGGGCGTGCTGGCGGCGGCCGCGATCCGTTGCGCGGGCGGGCAGATGCAAGCGCGGTTGCTGCCGGAAAACGAGCAGGAAACCGAACGCGCCCGCAAGATGGGTCGCGATGTGAGCGCCAAACTCACGCTCGACGACTTGGTTCCCGGCGCGGTCGTGTTCGCGGCGTCCGGCGTAACGGATGGATCGATGTTCGAAGGCGTGCGCTTTGGCGACGGCGGGGCGCATGTCGACACATTGATTTGGGACAGTTTCAGCGGCCGCAAAAGCCGCGTGCGGTCGTTCTGGCCTGTCTAAGGCTGCGCTTGCGCGGCCTCACCCTCGGCCGGAAGCAGGGTTTCAGGCGCCTCGCCAGGCGCCATGATCGGCTGCACCTGCACGGGCCGCGGCGCGCGTCGCGCAAACGCCGTCAACCCGGGCACGTTGACCGCGCCGTCGTAGACTTCGATGTTCGCGCCCTCGAACGCCGCGCCGACAGGCTCAACGCGGCCGCCCAGACAATCGCCGAGGAAGTGCTCAAGGATCGCGAAGTACGATAGCCGGTTGGCAGGGCGGTGAAGTACAGCGCCCTCATCGGGAAAGGAAAGATAGGTGAAGGCGCCGCGAGTCGCGCGTGCGGCCTGCGCCAACTGGTCCATGTCCGGTCGCGGCGCGCGCGGATCGACCCCGCCGAACGCCAGGAACAAGGGTCCGCGAATCTCGCCCGCGCGAAAAACTGGCGACTGTTCGCGCAGCGCCTGACGGCCCTCGCGCGTGCGGACATCGCCCACGCGGGCATAGAGCGCCTCGCGCTCGGAGGGCGGCGCGCCATCGACGTACGAAAACAGGTTGCCGAAACCGCTCAAGCTGGCGCCGCACCGAAACCGGTCCGGCGAAAACGTCATCCCCGCGATCGCCGCGTAACCGCCAAAGCCCTGCCCGACGATGGCGATGCGGCTTGGTTCCGCGATCCCGTTGTCAATCGCCCAGCCGGCGGCGTCGCGCAGATCGTCTTGTACACGACGGCCCCACTCGCCGTTCGCGGCGTTGAGAAACGCCTTGCCAAATCCGCTTGAGCCGCGCGTGTTGACGCTCATCACGGCATAGCCGCGGCTTGCCAGCCATTGATGCAAGGGATTGAAGCCAAAGCTCTCCCGCCCCCAGGGCGCGGGCAAGGCCGTGATCACGAGCGGCGTCGGCTGTTCAGGCCGTGCATCGCCGTTCTCGTCCGCGCCGGCTGGCAAGGTGAGATAGCTCACCAGCGTCAGGCCGTCGCGGGCGGCGATTTCAATGGGCGTTGTCGGCTGCAGACTCGCGCCTTCGATGGCAGGCCGATGGCGGAACAGCAGCGAGAGCTGGCGTCCGTCACGCGCCAGGCGATCATACAGGTAGGAGCGCGGCGGCGCCGTCGGCCCCTCTTCCACGACGATCCAGCGCGCGTCGTCCTGACTGCGGGAAACAACCTGAAAGTCGTTGGCGAGCTGTGCGTCGAGAAAATCGAGATCGGCTTGCGTCTCCGGCAGCAGCGCGCGCCACTCGCGGCGCAGATACTCCGTCGCGAACGCTTCGGGCGCATTGGTCGCCGGGTCGAGCCACACATCGATGACGTCCGCGCGCTCGCTTTCGCCCACAACGGTCTTCGAACCGGTTTCGAGATCGACCCGCACCAGCGCCGTTCGATCGCGCCCAGCTGAATCGAACATCAGGAATGAGCGGCCGTCGCCATCCATCGCGATCGGCGTCGATGAGAGCGCATCCTCAAAGGGGATCGCGGCGACCACGCGCCATGCCCCGTCATCGGCGCGCGCGGCCACTTCCCCCGCCCCGCCCGGCAAACGCCGGACGCCAAGCCGCACCGCGCCGCCGCGATCGAGAATGAAGCGTGTGAAGCCGCCGTCATTGCGCAGCAACTGCGTGCGCTCTCCGGTGGCGAGGTCGATGCGAAATACGTCCGGCCAGTCGCGATCGCGCGTGTTGAGCGTCACGATCACGGCGCCCGGATCGGCGGCGCGCACGCCCAGAATTTCAGCTTGTGCGTTTTCCGGCGTGAGCGGTCGCGGCGCGCCGCCGCCGGCATCCACCGCGAACAAGCGGGCGGCGCGGCCGGCGCCGTCTTCCTGCGCGTAAACCAGCGTCGTGTTGTCCGCCGCCCACATGAACTGGCGCACGCCACTGTCGCGTTCATCGGTCAGCGCGCGCGCTTCATCGAGCGCCCCGACGCTCAGAACCCAAAGATTCATCACCCCATCACGCGGCGCCAGGAATGCGACGGCGTCCCCGCGCGGCGACACCTGTCCCGACGAACGCATCGGATCGCCAAACAAATCCGCGCGGGAAAGGAGGCGCGATGTCGAGGGCGCGACTTCGGGCGCCGTCGGCGCGCGGCCGCAACCAGCGACCGATGCCGCCAGCCCCAGAGCGAACCCCGCTCCAGCCCAAAATTTGAGGTCACGCGTCCCCACGCCCCAAACCTTACAATTCTGTCACCCAGCGGCAAGCCGCGTGGCTGACAAGGAGTTCACCTTTGCGGCATCGGTGGGGCAAACCCTGCATCGGGGCAGCGTTTACCCTTTTTGACACCCCGCCCGGCGCAGCCTATCTGACTGCCGCTTTGGCCAAACCGACTCACTCCTCCGCCGCCACCGGCGCGCTCGTGCTCGCCGATGGGTCCGTTTTCCTGGGTCAGGGGGTGGGCGCCGCCGGCGCCGCCGAGGGCGAGGTCTGCTTCAATACCGCTATGACGGGGTACCAGGAAATCCTGACCGACCCCTCCTACGCCGCCCAAATCGTGGCCTTCACCTTCCCGCACATCGGCAATGTCGGAACCAACGACGGCGACGTGGAGACCTCCTCGCCCGCCGCATCGGCCGCCGCGCGCGGAGCTGTGTTTCGCACGCTGCCGACGCCGCCTTCGAACTGGCGCGCCGAAGAGACGCTCGATGCCTGGCTGAAGAAGCGCAACATCATTGGCCTCGCTGGCCTCGACACGCGCGCGCTGACGCGCCGCATTCGCGAGCACGGCTTGCCGAACGGCGTCATCGCTCACACGCCCGACGGCAAGCTCGATCTCGATGCTTTGAAAGCGCGCGCGAAAGCCTGGCCGGGTTTGGTCGGGCTCGATCTCGCGAAAGAGGTCACCTGCGCGCAGAGCTACGCCGTGAGCGAAGGCCGCTGGCAATGGCCCGAAGGCGTGAGCGCCGTGAAGAAGCCCAAGTTCACCGTCGTGGTCATGGACTATGGCGTCAAGCGCAACATCCTGCGCGCGCTCGGCGATGTCGGCGCCAAGTGCATCGTGCTGCCGGCGGAAGCCACCGCCGAGGAAGCGCTCGCGCACAAGCCTGACGGCGTGCTGCTCTCAAATGGCCCCGGCGATCCAGCCGCCACGGGCACGTACGCCGCGCCGCAAATCAAGAAGCTGGTCGACAGCGGCGTGCCGGTGATGGGCGTGTGCCTCGGCCACCAGATGCTGGGCTTAGCGCTCGGCGCGCGTACGCTGAAGATGCCGCAAGGCCATCACGGCGCCAACCATCCTGTACAAGACAAGGCCACCGGCAAGGTCGAGATCGTGTCGATGAACCATGGCTTCGCCATCGACGCCGCCACGCTGCCCAAGGGCGTGAAGGAAACCCACGTGTCTTTGTTCGACGGCAGTAACTGCGGCATCGAACTCGAAGGCAAGCCGGTGTTCTCGGTGCAGTATCACCCGGAAGCGAGCCCGGGCCCCCAGGACAGCCACTATCTGTTCGAACGCTTCGCGAAGCTGATGGCGAAGAAGGCGAAAAGCGCGGCGTGAAGGGGCGGCGACCGCTTTTGGCCCATTTGAGACGCTTGGCGGTTTCGCGCTACGAGTAGAGGATGACTATTTCGCCACCACTTTTCCCTGAAGATGATGGGCTGAACGATTTAGCAGATAGGCTCGCAACGGAGCTATCAACTGCGTTCGGCTATTCACTACCGGAGGCGGAGAGTCACATCCGCAACTTCTACCTCGATTACCAACGTTCGATTCCTGAACAGCGCGAAATCATGAAAAAGAAAGGTGTTTCGGCCGAGCCCATGACTGCCGAGGAAGTCTTTGGGCACGAAGACAGTTGGTTGGTTCTTGAGATCGGATATCGCCTTGCAGGCGGTGATGTGCGCGGGACGAAATTCCTCGAATGGCGAAATGGCTGCTGGGATGCGCTTAAGAGCGGGCAACGAGTGCCGACCCCAAACATCTAGTTTTTGATGTCCGCTTCCGGCGAAATACGGACTCGCCATTCTGGAACGCGGAACGAACCCGGCGGACTTTTGCCCTCACGACTGTCTGGACATCTGGCGGCGGTTGGCGGCCAACGCGTAGATTCGCGTTGTCTGCGTTGCCGTTTCTTCGGGTGAAAATGCACCGCGACCGCGCTCGCCGGCCGTCGCCGCCAAGTTTCTCAAGAGCGCGCGATCATGATAAAGCCGCTCAATCGCCGCGCACAGTCTGGCGACCGAGCCTGGCTCAATGAGAAGGCCCGAGACGCCATCCTCAATATACTCGCCAAAGGCGCCAACGCGGGAAGCTATCATCGCTTTGCCCATGCCGAGGCCAAACGCGATGATGCCGGAAGCCGAGCCCTCGATGTAGGGAAGGAGCAGCGCATCAGCGCTTGCGATTGATCGCTCGAAAGCGGCGGGGCCAAGGCCGCCGCCCACGATCCGCAACCATTCCTCCGCGCCGGCCGGCGCGCCCGCGAGTTCCGGCCCCTTGCCGGCGAGAGTAAGCCTAATCCGTAAGCCTCTGCGCCGAAGCCTCTCGCAGGCCTCCAAGGCAATGGCAACGCCCTTGTAGGCTTCCATGCGCCCGAGCAGCAGGATCTCCAGGGCATCGCCATCGCCGCTTGCGCCAGCAGCCACGTGACGGGCGCGGAACGCCGGGTGCGCGACCACATGAAGACGGTCGCTGACGGTCGGGTCTAGCGTGTACATCTGCTTTGCGATCTGCTGCCCATGCACGATCACACCATCCGCTGAGCGGCGCAGACGTTCTCGGACGCCGCCAAATGAAAGGTGCATACGGCTGTCGCGGCCCGGGTGATTGGTTGCGTCATGCACCGTGAGAACACGCGGGTACCGCGCAGCCAGAGTCCAAAGCGCCAAACACTGGGCCGATCCGCTCTCCTGAAAGTGCACAACGTCGGGATCCATGGATTTCAGAAGACGCGAAAAGCTAGACAATGAAGCCAGCACGAACGCGGGCTTTCGAAGCTTGCTTGCTTCGAAGAGAGTTACGTCAAATTCAGGCGACGGCTCGCCGACCTCAGCGAGGAAATTCGCGCGCGGCAGAAACGCTGCGACCGTGTGATCGCTTCGCAGCGCTTCCGTCAATGTCAGGCAATAGAGGCTGAAGTGAAGCCCAACCAGAACGACTTTCATGCGCCCTCGGCAAAGGTTGCCGTAGCCGCCAATTGTGCGCGGCGAGTTCGCTGTGCCTCTCAATCCCGAGAGGCGTAGTCAAGGCAGCGACGCAGTTGTGAGCCTGAAAACCGCTTGCCCGTGACGCAGCGATGGTCAAGTGGCATAAGTCCGCTGTGCCCACTACCCTCCCTCCCCTCGTCGCGCTCGCGCCCATGGCCGGCGTGACGGACATTCCGGTCCGCGCGCAAGTGAAGGTGTTCGGCGGGCGCTATTGTGTGTCGGAGATGGTGGCGAGCGAACAGCTTGCGCGCGACCGCATCGACATGGTGCGCCGTGCGGCTGGCTCCGGCGTAATTTCCCCGCTGGTGATTCAGCTCGCCGGGCGCGAAGCGCGTTGGATGGCCGAAGGTGCGCGGATCGCGGAAGACGCCGGCGCCGACGTGATCGACATCAATATGGGCTGCCCATCCAAGAGCGTGACCAGCGGCCTTTGCGGCTCGGCGCTGATGCGTGATCCTGAAACGGCGTTGCGCCTCATCGAAGCGACGGTGACCGCGACGGCGCGCCCCGTAACGCTCAAGATGCGCCTAGGCTGGGATCACGCGAGCCTCAACGCCGCCGACATAGCCAAACGCGCGGAAGATGCGGGCGTGCGCATGATCACCGTGCATGGGCGCACGCGTCAGCAATTCTACGCAGGCTCGGCGGACTGGAGCGCAATCGCGCCGATTGTCGAAGCCGTGCGCATTCCAGTGATCGCCAACGGCGATATCGCCAGCGCCGACGATGCGCGCCGCGCACTCGCGCTGTCCGGCGCGGCGGGCGTGATGATCGGTCGTGCGGCGCAAGGCCGGCCTTGGTTGCCCGGCGCCATCGAACACGCGCTCCTACACGGCGGCGACGCTACGCCGCCGCCGCGCGAACGCCTGCTCGCGTCGCTGCTGGCGCTCTATGACGACACGCTCGCCTTTTATCCAGAGAGGCTCGGCGTGCGCGTCGCGCGCAAGCACATCGCCTGGACCATCGACGCCGTGCTCGGCTCCAGCGCCCGCGAAGCGCGAAAAGCGATCTGCATGCTGGACGATCCGACGCGCGTGCGGGCCGGCCTCCATGCCCTCTTCGGCGACGCGCCCGACCACCCTACGACTCGGTCGCGAACATCAGACGACGGCTGCGCTAATCCCGTCGACGCGCGCCGCGCTGGCGCCTATAGCATCGCCCATGCTTCTGCTCACCGCCCTCGGCACGCTCCAGCAAATCCGTGACGCCGCCGACGAACTCGACCGGCACGACCCCTCGCCCGCAGACGCGGTGAGCTGGTTCGAGGAATCGCCCGGCAAGTTTCGTCTCGAAGTGTACGCGCCGACCAAGCAGGACGCCGCCAGCGTCGAAGCGATCGTCGGCGCCGCGGCGCCCGAGCTGCACCTCAAGCAGAAAAAGGTGAAGGCCGCCGATTGGGTGGCGATGTCGCTTGAAGGCTTGCCCGCCGTGCGCGCCGGACGCTTCGTGGTGGCGGGCGCGCACGCGTTGGCGCGCGCCCATGGCGGACGCACGCGCGTGTGGATCGAAGCCAGCGAAGCGTTTGGCACCGGCCACCACGGAACCACTTGGGGGTGCCTGCAGGCGCTCGAAGGCGAATTGCGCCGCCGCCGCGTGCGCCGCGTGCTCGATGTCGGCGCGGGCTCCGGCGTGCTGGCGATCGCCGCCGCGAAGACGGGCGCGCAAGCGCTGGCCGTGGAAATTGACCGCCGCGCCGCCGCTATCGCCGCGATCAACGCGCGGCAAAACAAGGTTGAACCGCGCGTGCGCGTCATCGCCGGCGACGGCGCCCGCTACATCGCGCACAAGAGCTTCGACCTCGTGTTCGCCAACATTCTGATGCGGCCGCTCATCCGCTTGGCGCCCAAGCTGGTGCGCGCCACCGCGCCGAACGGAACGCTCATTCTTTCGGGCTTGCTACGCAGCCAAGCGCCGCTCGTGCGCGAGGCGTACGCCAATCGCGGCATGGTGCTGGAGCGGCAAATTCCGAAGGAAGCGTGGATGACATTGGTCTGGCGCAAACCGCCGCGAACACTTAGATTCAGCGCCTGACATTCACCCGTAAGGACGCATCCCGTGTTCCAGACGTACGACGATCCCGGCGGCCCCGCGCTCGGCCGCAAGCATTTGCCGCGTTTGCGCAAGGCGCTCAAAGCCGCAGGCTTGGACGGCTTCATCATTCCCCATGAGGACGAGTGGCAGAACGAATACGTCCCTCCCGCTTACGATCGCTTGATGTGGGCGACGGGTTTCACCGGATCGGCGGGCGCAGCGATCGTGATGAGCGATCGCGCGGCGATCTTCACGGATGGCCGCTACACGCTGCAGGTGCGCGCGCAAGTGGATGGCGACCTATTTGAGTATCGCGATCTCGTGGACGGCGGCCCTTCCGGGTATTTGCGCGAACACGCGCCGAAAGGCGCCAAGATCGGCTACGATCCAAAACTCCATAGCCCCGACAGCCTGGATCGTTTACGCAAAGCCGCGGAAAGCGCCGGCGCCCAACTTGTGGCCGTCGCGCCGAATCCGATCGATGCGATTTGGGACAATCGTCCGCCAATCCCGATGGCGCGTATAGAGCCGCATCCGGAGACGTTCGCGGGCGAGAGCAGCGCCGCTAAACGTCATCGGCTTGGCGAGGCGCTCTCCAAAGGCGGCGCCGAAGCGGTTGTGCTCACCTCGCCCGCATCGCTTGCGTGGTTGTTCAACATCCGCGGCGGCGATGTCGCGCGCACGCCGCTGCCGCTTGGCGAAGCCATTCTGCGGGCCGACGGAACCGCTGACGTGTTTCTCGCCGATGAGAAAGTATCTCCCGAACTCCGCCGCTGGCTCGGCAATGAAGTCGCCGTCAAACCGACCGAAGAGCTGCCGCGCGGGCTCGCCGCGCTCAAGGGCCAACGCGTACAAGTTGATCCGGCCACGGCCTCGGCATGGTACTTTGAGGCGCTCACTGGCGCTGGCGCGGAGATCGTGCGCGGCCAAGACCCCGTCGTTCTGCCGCGCGCCTGCAAAAACGCCGCCGAGATCGAAGGCTCGCGCAAGGCGCACGCGCGCGATGGCGCGGCCGTTTCGCGCTTCCTGCACTGGCTGGCGACGGACGGTCAAAGCGGCAAGGTGCAGGAGATCGACGCCTGCCAGAAACTCGAGGCCTTCCGCGCCGAAACCGGCGCGCTCAAGGATCTCTCGTTCGACTCCATTTCCGGCGCCGGTCCGAACGGCGCCATTGTGCATTATCGCGTCACCAAGAAAACCAATCGCCGGCTTGCGCGCGGCGCCTTGTTCCTGATTGACAGCGGCGGTCAATATCTCGACGGCACCACCGACATTACCCGCACGATCGCGATTGGGCGGCCCACGAAGGAGATGCGCGAGCGCTTCACGCGCGTGCTCAAAGGTCACATCGCGCTGTCACGCGTACGCTTTCCAAAAGGCACGACCGGCCATCAGCTGGATGCGCTGGCGCGGCTTTCGTTGTGGGAAGCGGGCCTCGATTATGACCACGGCACCGGACATGGCGTTGGCGTTTATTTGGGGGTCCACGAAGGGCCGCAGCGCATCGCCAAGCTCGTCAACACCCAGCCGCTCGAACCCGGCATGATCGTGTCCAACGAGCCCGGCTATTACAAG
>DDSN01000127.1:0-9785 GCA_002343395.1 Hyphomonadaceae bacterium UBA2389
TTGATCTGCACCTGGCGGTTGGTGATGTCAGGCACCGCGTCGATCGGCAGACGCATGATGTTGTAGACGCCGATGCCGGCGACGATGAGGACGATCGCCATGACGGCCCATCGGGCTTTGACGGCGAGTTCGATAAGGCGGCTGATCATGTGTGCGGGATCCGGTCGGGATTGAAGAGGGGCTGTCTCAGTGGTCGTGCGAGGCGGAGCCCTTGCCGATCTCGGCCTTCACCAAAAAGGCGTTCTCGGAGACGTAGGTTTCGCCGGCTGCGAGGCCCGAGAGGATCTCGACTTGCGCCGCGCCGGTTCGTCCAAGCGTGACGGGCCGCGCCTCGTATGTGTCGGCCGACACGCGTACGAAGACGACGCTTCTTCCCTCGACCGTCTGCACCGCGTCGCGCGGCACAGCGACCGCCGCTTGCTGGGCCGCCGTCACGACTGCGCCTCTGACGGCCATACCGGGACGAAGCGTCGAGCCTTGCGCGGCCGTCAGCGGCGCACGCGCAATGAGTGTCTGGCTGTGCGTGTCCGCTGTCGGCAGCACGCTCGCAATCTGCGCTTCGACGCGCGTGGCGCCGTCAAGACCGGTGATGAAGACGCGTTGCCCGGCGCTTATGCGGCCGATGTCGCGCGTGGCGACATTGAGCTCGGCTTGCAGGCGCGAAAGATCGCCGACCACGAAGAGCGGCTGATCGCTTGTCACATCGCCGATATTGGTCTGGCGGTCGAGCACCACGCCCGCGATTGGCGTGCCAACGGCGTAAGTCTGAAGGCTCTCGGCGCTTTCGACCCGCGCCAAAGTTTCTCCGCGCCGGACGCTATCGCCGACATTGCGCAGGACCGCGCGAACAGGTCCAGGATAAGGCGCATGCACTTCAGCGCGCGCCGAAGGCTGGAGCATGATGCGGCCGGTCAGGTTGAGCGTTTCCTCGATTGCCCCAGGCCCCGCGGTCGCGACGACAATGCCGGATGTCTCGACCGCTTCGACCGGAATGGTGACGCGCTCTGCGGCGCCTTCCTCACCTTCGGCGTGGCCTTCTTCGCCCTCTTCATGGGCTTCTTCGCCTTCCTCGTGGCCAGCCTCGGCGGCGGGCTGTTCGGACTCCGCTTCGCCCGCGCCACAACCAGCGAGACCAAGCGCTAGAACGAGCGCGATAGGGGCGAGCGCGGCAGACTTCATTCTGAAGGTGTTCATTGGTGTTGCTCCTCGAAGGGCAGCGCTTCCCCGAAGCGCGCCGTGAGGCGGTCAAGTGCTGCCTCGTTGTTGTGGAAAGAACGCAAAGCTTCGACGCGTGCTTGGCGCGCGTCAGAGAGCGCGCGCTGAGCGTCGAGGACGTCGAGATAGGAGAAGGCGCCGCGATTGTAGCCGTCTTGGGCAAGAGAGAGCGCGCGTTCGGCTTGCGGGATCACGTCCTCTTCGGTCGATTGGACTGCGGCCGCATCGGTGGCGATTGCGCGTTCAAGAGCGGCATATTCTCGAGACAGCGTGCGGCGTCCCGCTTCCAGTTCCAATTCCGCGCGCCGCTGCTCGGCGCGGGCGCGCGCGACCGAGCCCTGATTGCGGTCGAACACGCCAAGCGGGATCGAAAAGCCAGCGACCAGCGCGCCTTCACCGTCGCGATCCTCGAATCTTCGATAGCCGAGACTGAGCGTTGGGTTCTGCCAGGATAAGGACCGTTCAACGCTGAGCGCAGCTCCGGAACGGTCGCGCTCAGCAGTTAGCCTGGCGATATCCGGACTCGCATCGCCCGGCGCGTCGTGCTCATGATCGCGCGCCTGCGGCAGGGCGAAANNGCAACGATCAGGCTGAAGCCGTCGTCTCCCCCGAAATAGGATGCAAGCCTTGCGCGCGCTGTTGCGGCCTCCGCGCGCGCCCGGGTGAGGGCGATGCGGGCCTCCGATAAACCCGCCTCCGCGCGGGCGCCCGCCATCAGAGGATCGCGCGCGGCAGCGACTCGGCGCGCAACCGAAACGCTGAGCGCCTCCGCCGTTCCCAAACGCTCTTCGGCGATTCGCACCAGCTCCTGCGCGGCGAGCGCCTCAAAATATGCAGTCTGGACGTCGCGAGCGAGATCAAGGCCGCGCAAGACCCGGTCGAGTTCCGCTCCGTGCAGTTCGCGGTCGGCCAGGCGAATGCGGGCGCTGCGGCGGCCACCGACTTCGACTTCCTGGGACAGCGAAAATGTGCTTTCGGCGCCGCTAAATCCGCGCAGGTCGCCGCGGCCATTGAAGTTCTCGNNACTTCGGCGTCAAGCGTGGGGTTGGGCCGCACGCGCGCTTTCCGGAGCCCGCCGCGCGCGGCTTCGACGCCGGCGCCCGCAGCGCTCACCCCCGGGTCCGACTGAAGCGCGCGCTCTATCGCGCCTTGCATCGTGAGCGGCGAATGCTCCTGAGCAAGCGCCGGCGAAGCGATCAATGGCGCGGCGATGGCGCCGAGCGAGACGGTGGCGACATAGCGCAGGATGCGCGCAGAGCGCCGTCGTGAACGGTTTGAATCGAGCATGGAATGTCCGCGATGCGTGAGAAATCACACGCCGCAGATCATTCCGCAGCGCGTTCTTAGACGATCACGGCGTTCTTTGGCGGCCGCTCTAGTGCGTCCGTCGCGCTTGAAAACGCAGCTTCGGTTTCGCGCGGCGGGTCGGTGCGCACCATGGCTTGCGCTGTGATGACGATGCTCGCGAGCGCTGGGGTCATGCCGTTGCAGTGGGCGGCACAGCAATGATGCTGGGGTTGTACGGGGTTCGCTGGCGTTTCTTCGTCACCGCTTGCGGGGTCGAGGGCCGCATCGGCAGCGTCAGCCATGAGATACGCGATGCCGGCCTGTGCGTTGTCGGTCGCGACATGGGCGGGAGAGGTCTCCTCCAGCATGACGAAAGCAAGCAGCGCGATGCAGAGCATCGCGATGAAGCGCCTCCAATTCATGCCGCCAGAAGCCTGCACCTGCTTCATCCCACAACAGCCGCGCCAGATTCGCGGCGCACCTGGCTATATACAGCCTGTGACCCGCTGACGAACAGTAAACACATGATCACGCCAACAGAAAAGTCAGGCCAAGGCGATCGTGTCGCAGCCGTAGCGCCTACTGCGAATATGACCAAAATGTTTCCGACCGCATAGTTGCGCGAGCAAAGCCATGCCGAGCGAAGGTTTGCGTCGCGCTTTTGGCGGGAGAGTAACGTTATAACAGTGCCCAAGTTCGCTGCTAAAGCGGGGCGCCGGGGATCGAGACCGATGACGCGCGCATTGGGCGCGGCGCGCTTCAACATCAGCGCGAACGTGCCGGTGCCGCAGCCGACATCGAGAATGGTTTCGCCATCCCGGGGCGCGACCTGCTGCAGAAGCGCGCGCCGCCAGCGCCCTTCACACGTCATCAGCGAGATGGCGGCATCGTAGAGCGGCGTCAGCGCCGCGTGGCCTAGAGCCGGGGCAAAAGGTACTTCGCCTGTCATCCTTCAGCCCGCACATCAGCTGGATCACGCTTGGCGCTGCGCCAGATATCCATGCTGCCCTTGACTGCGATCAAGGCGACAGCAACACCGACGAGGAGATCGGGCCAACGCTCATCGAGCCACATCACCAAGCCGCCAGCGATGAGCACCCCGCCGTTCGATGCGAAATCATTAAAGCTGAATGTTTCCGCCGCTTCGAGATTGACGTCGTCGGAGTTCAACCGCCGCAGCAGGAAGAGACATGCCAGGTTCACCACCGCGGCGATCGCAGCCATCACCATCATGGTGACGCCGACCGGCTCGGATCCGGTGATGAAACGCCTCAGTGCATCAGCGGCGACGCCAAGACCGAAGATCAGCAACAGCGCCGCCGACCAGTGTGCCGCCCGCTGCTTCCAGATCGGCGCGCGCCCGATCGCGAACAGGCTGATGCCATAGACGACTGCATCCGAAGCGTTGTCGAGTGCATTGGCGGTGAGCGCGCTTGAATCGGCAGAGACGCCCGCCACCGCCAGGCCCGCAGCGAGCGCCAAATTAAGCGCAAGCACGAGCCAGAGCGTCGACCGCTGGTTGGAGACCGTGTCGCTCATGACTTGACCGTGCTGCGCCTTCCGAACCACCGACCCACCTGCGCAGCATAACGTTCATAAGCTTCGCCGTGTTTCTCGCGCAGGGCTTCTTCCTCGATGCGGACCTGAACCAGCGTCAATGTCCACGTTGCGGCAAGCACTGCGGCGGTTCCGATGTGGGGCGACCACAGGAAGAGCGCGAGCACCGCGCCAATCATGCCGACAAATATCGGATTGCGGGACCAGCGAAACAGTCCGCGCGCCACCAACGGCCCGGGTCCATCTTCGGGCACGCCGATGCGCCAGGATGCGCCCATCTGAATTTGGGCGGTCGCGATAAGGAGCGCGGAGCCCATGAACACCACCGCCGACGTCCACCGCAGCGGCGCGAGACCTGCCCAGTCCGGCCGCCCAAGCAGCGCCTCCCAATGGGGCGCCAGCCATGCGGACGCGGCGAAGATCAGCGCCAGCGCTACGGCGATCTTCCAGTTGCGCTCGGCAACACTCTGGAGCTCTGCATGACGGCCGAAACTGAACGCCTTAACCTTGTGATCCCGCTCGACGCCCATCACCCGCAACGCCGATACGGCGATGATCAGGAGGAGAGTTGCGAGCGGCAGCCAGGCGGGCGGCGACAATGGGGGCATGGGGACCTCGAACTTCGACGGCCGATGGTCTACATTCTCTAGTAACTAGAGGATCAAGCCCCAAAATGCTCGCTATCGGCGCCGTCGCCAAACGTACCGGACTGAAAGTTCCGACCATCCGCTTCTACGAGCAGGAGGGGTTGCTGCCTGCCCCGGAGCGGACCGAGAGCGGGCGGCGCTTGTACGCCGAGGGTGACGTGCGCCGCCTGTCGTTCATTCGTCACGCGCGCGCGTTGGGATTTGAACTCGAAGACATTCGCTCGCTGCTTGATCTTTCAGACGATCCAGATCGGCCCTGCGACGAGGCCGATCGCATCGCGCGAGCGCATCTCGTCGCAGTGGAATCCCGCATCGCCCAGCTCAGGGCCTTGCAGCGGGAGCTGACGCGGATCGTCAAATCCTGCGCTGGCGGTGTCGCGAGCGACTGCCGGGTCATCGATGCGTTGGGCGATCACGGCGCTTGCGAACAAGAGCACGAGCCGTCTTCCACGCGCGCAAGAACGCGGCAGAAACCTCAGCGCGCGAAGCGGGCAGGGCGGTGAGGCTCTCCAGGACAAAGCGCCGCCGCATTTGGATTGACGTCTGCCGACGTGCTTGTCCTTTTTCAACCTGTGAGGCGAAGCGATGAGCGGGGTAGCCCAGTGTCCGGCCCGCGCCAGAGGCGCACCGCTGGAGTTCGAAAGCGAAGCCCTGCGTCCCGACAGAGCGCCATCGCGCGCAGGCGGCGTCAAGGTGAAAAGCAAAGCGCGCCTTGACGCCGTCGAGCGCGATGGCATCTGGCTTACAGGTTTAGCGCAGGGAAAAATGCCTGTAGGACTTGGTGTCGACAAGCGTTCGCAGCGCATTTTCTAGTCATTCATGAACATTTGCCGGCATCCGCCCGACGAGATCGCCGTGCGCTTTCACCACAAGCTCGTCGCCATCCATCTGTTTCCGAACGGCAATGGCCGCATTCACGCCTCGCCGCTGATCTGCTCGCCCTCGAAGTTGGCCAAGAGCGCTTCACCTGGAGGCGGGGTTCCATCGTGGCGGCGTCAGACGCGTCAGGCTTACGTCCGGGCGCTGAAGGCCGCAGATGCCGGCGACGTGGCGCAGCTATTGGCGTTCGCCCGGACGTTGCATGGCCGCAAGTACAGGCAGTGGCAAAGCGAGTCTCGCGAGTTGTACGTGTCCCCCTTCGGCTTTCCCTGATGGGTCGGCGGTCGTGTCATTCATTGTCGTCGCCACGCCTGCAAGGCGCGCTCGCGAACATGAAGGCGTGGATAAGTCACGCCGCCTTGCCGATCGAAAGAGGGTGACTGCGCGGCTGATGTCGCCGCCGGAGCAGCCCTGGACGTCCCAGGCATACTTCCTCGCTATCGGAGGAGTCGCTTTGGCTGTGCGCTTGAGCGGGCTGCCGCAGCTCGGCGGGGTATGAGGCAATTCGGTGCGAGCCGCCTCCGGTGGTGTGTCGTCGCGCCGCAGTTTTTGGCGGAGGGGGCAGGCCCACCCGATGCGTAATAGCAGGCGAGGGCCTTTGACCAATTGGTGATCAAGGTCGAATATGATGGGGCAATGGGCAAGCTCGGGCTCTCGCTGCTTATGGTTATCGCGCTCGCCGTCAGCGGCGTGGCGAGCGCCGTGAGTGCTGCCGATTGCCCGATGGCGTCGGCCCAGGTGAGTTCGGCCCAAATGGGCGCCTCCGCATTGGATGGTCAGCACAATTGCTGTCCAGATCGCGCCCCAGCAACGCCCGGCGATGAAGCCCCGGCCAAGATGACCGGCTGCTTTGTCGGTCAAGCGTGCCGGACCGCGACCGCTCTTGCGCCCGATGCGGGCCCGCTTCCGGCGATTGCGCCCGGCTTGGGGGCCAAGCTCGTGCTTGAGTTGGATCCGGTGTTCGGCTCGCGGTCGCCTGACGCGTTTTGGCGCCCTCCGCGAACCGTCTGACATCAGAACATTGAGCGCTTTGCGTGCGCGTTGGCGCGCGGCTGCGCCCTGGCTCGATCGTTTCTCCGGAGTCATTTAATGCGTGTTGCATGGCTCGCATGCTGCGCACTCGGCTGGACGCCGATCGCACATGCGCAAGATCTCAGCTTCAATGACGCGCTAGCGCGCGCCAGTGATGGTCCTCGCGTCGAGGCCGGGCGCGCCTCCGTGCGTGCAGCCCAACTCGCGATCGGCCCCGCCGGCCAGTTGCCTGATCCCGAACTTGTGCTCGGGCTAGAAAACGTCCCGCTCTCGGGCGTGGATCGCTATCGTCTCGACCGCGATGAGATGACGATGCAGCGCATCGGCATTATGCAGGAAATGCCAAGCGGCTTGGGCGCTCGCCGGTCTATGGCTGAAGCCGAAGCCGATCGCGCCGGCGCGGATTTGGCGCTGGCGGAACTGGAAGCGCGTTTAGGCGCCGCACAGGCTTGGATCAGTCTTCATTACGTCGAACGCCGCGCCGAGGCGCTGCAGGCGCTCGCGGAGGAAGCGGTCGCGGCGGCAGGCGCGGCCCGCGGCCGCCTAGCTGCCGGAGCGGGCACGGTGGATGAGACGATCGCCGCTGAGATCGAAGCTGCGCGCCTGGCTGACCGGCTTGCCGAGCTTGCAGCGGCGCGTGTGCGCGCGCGCGGCGAATTGCGGCGGTGGATCGGCGCGGCGGCTGATCAGGAATTGGCAGCGGCCGCGCCCGAATTTGCGGTCGACGCAGGACAAATGCGCGAACGGTTGCGCCGCCATCCAGCGCTTGGCGCTTACCGCGCCGAAATCGGCGCCGCACAAGCAGGCCTTGCCATGGCCCGCGCCGAGCGGCGTCCGGACTGGTCCTGGGGGCTCACTTATGGGCGCCGTGATCCGAGCTTTGGCGACATGGCCTCGATTGAAGTGCGCGTCGGTTTACCGCTTTTCCAACCCTGGCGTCAGGGACCGCTGGTCGATGCGCGCCGCGCTGATGTCGCGCGCGCCGAAGCCGACACGCATGCCGCTGAGCGCGAATATAGTGCAAATCTGGAAACGCAACTCGCCGAATACGATGCGCTTTCGGCCAATCTGGAGCGCGCGCGCAGCGTGCGTTTGCCCTTCGCGGTCCAACGCGCCGAAGCGGCCGCTGGCGCCTTCGCTGCCGGGCGCGCGAGCGCCGCTGAATTGATCGAGGCGCGCCGTGCGCGGCTCGAGGCGGAACTCGAAGCCATCGAACTTGAAGAGCGCCGCGCGCTGGTCGGCGCGCAATTGACACTGCAATACGGGGAGAGCCTTCCATGAATGATGACCTGAAGGCCAAGCTGCCGCGCTTTGCGTTCATCGGCGCTGCCGCACTGGTCGCTGTCGTTGGCGTTGGCGGGGCAGGTTATTGGCTCGGCGCAAGTCGCGCGCCCGCCGGGGCCGAGGACGGGCGGGCCATCCTCTATTGGTATGACCCCATGCTCCCCGACGAACGTTACCCGGGTCCCGGCCAGTCATCCATGGGCATGGACCTTATTCCTCGCTACGCCGACGAGGGCGCGGGCGAGGCTGGCGTGCGCATCGACCCTGGAGTGTCGCAAAATCTCGGTGTGCGTCTGGCAACAGTTGAGCGCAGGGAACTGGCCCGCACCGTGACCGCGGCTGGCGTTATCGGGTTCAATGAACGCAATCTCGTAATCGCGCAGGCGCGGGCGTCTGGCTTTGTTGAGCGTTCTTACGGCCGCGCCATAGGCGATGTCGTCGCCGCGGGGGCGCCTATCGTCGACATGCGCGTGCCTGAATGGACGGCGGCGCAGGCCGAATACCTCGCGCTGCGTAGTGCAGGCGGCGATCTGGCGGACGCCGCGCGGCGCCGGCTCGCTATGCTTGGCATGCCGGCCTCGCTTATCGCGCGGGTCGAACGCGAGGGAAGGCCCTACCCTGTCACGACTGTGACTGCGCCCATCGCCGGCGCCATCACCCAGCTCGACATCCGTGCCGGCATGACAATCATGCAAGGCGCGCCTTTGGCCACAATCAACGCTGTGTCGCCGGTGTGGCTCGTGGCGTCCTTGACGCAGGCCGATGCTGGCATCGCTCGTCCAGGTGAGCGCGCCGTAGCAAGGACGCCAGCATTTCCGGGCGAGACCTTCGCGGGCCGCATCGAAAGCGTGCTGCCGTCGGCTGATCCAGCGACGCGCACGATCGAAGTGCGCATTGCCCTCGCCAATCCGCAGGGGCGCTTGCGGCCAGGCATGACCGCCGATGTCGAAATCGCTGAACCACAAGCGCGCGCATCACTCATCGTTCCGGCGGAAGCCGTAATCCAGACGGGGCGGCGCAGCGTCGTCATCGTTGCAGGCGAGGAGGGGCGTTTTATGCCCGTCGAAGTCGAACTCGGCCGGCGCGCGGGCGATCGCATCGAGGTGACGAGCGGCCTCGAAGAGGGACAGCGCGTCGTGGCGTCCGGGCAATTCCTGATCGATTCAGAAGCAAGCCTGACCGGGGCCCTCGATCGGCTCGAAGCGTCGAGCGCTCGCCAGAGCGCGGCCCCCGCCGGTTATGAAGCAAGCGGACGCATCACGGCCTTGGGCGGCGAGACCGTCACGATCGCGCATGAGCCGATCGCCGACCTTAACTGGCCCGCGATGACGATGCAGTTCACGCTTGAGACCGCCCATCTCGCGCACGGGATCGCGGTCGGCGACCAGGTCAACTTCCGCATTCGCCAGGAGGGCTCGCGCTACATCGTCACCGCGATCAGCAAAGCCGGAGCGCAGCCATGATTGCGGCCGTCATCCGCTGGTCAGTCGCCAATCGCTTTTTGGTCGTGCTGGCGACGCTGGCGCTCGCAGTTGCGGGCGCGCTCGCAATCCGTTCGACGCCCGTCGATGCGCTCCCCGATCTTTCCGACGTGCAAGTGGTCATTCGCACGAGCTATCCCGGTCAGGCGCCCCAGATCGTCGAAGATCAGGTCACCTATCCCTTGACCACCACGATGCTATCGGTTCCAGGCGCGCGCACGGTGAGGGGCTATTCCTTCTTCGGCGACAGTTTCGTCTACATCATCTTTGAAGACGGCACGGATCTTTATTGGGCGCGCTCGCGCGTGCTTGAATATCTCAATCAGGTCCAAGGCAGACTTCCCCCGCAAGCGCGGTCCTCTCTTGGTCCTGACGCCACGGGCGTCGGCTGGGTGTTCCAGTA
>DDSN01000127.1:9813-10125 GCA_002343395.1 Hyphomonadaceae bacterium UBA2389
GCCGAAGTGGCCTCGATCGGCGGCATGGTGCGCCAATACCAGATCGTCTTGGATCCCGAGCGCATGGCGGCCTACGGGATCAGCCAAGAACGTATCGCAGAGGCGGTTCGCGCCGCCAACGGCGAGGCCGGCGGCGCAGTCGTCGAAATGGCCGAGGCCGAGCACATGGTGCGCGCCACTGGCTATTTGCGGACACTTGAGGATTTCGACGCCATTCCGCTCGGCGTCAACGCTGCGGGCGTTCCCGTTCGGCTCGCCGATGTCGCCTGGGTGCAGATGGGACCGGAGATGCGCCGCGGCATCGCCGAGCTC
>DDSN01000101.1 GCA_002343395.1 Hyphomonadaceae bacterium UBA2389
GCGCTGCCGAAGCCAGTGATGCGGCCATTGTGGTTTGGCCTGAAGGCGCCATTCCGGTGATCAATTTCTTCATGCTGGAGAACCCGGAGTTTCTTGACGCGTTGGGCCGGGGCCTGGGCGACCGCGTTCTGATCGCCGGACTGTCTCGCCGCGCAGCGATGGCTGACGGCGTTGCGTATTACAACTCGGCGGCGGTCATCGACGGCGTGAGCGGCGTGCCGCGCATCGGACAGATTTATGACAAGCACCGGCGCGTGCCTTTCGGCGAGTACATTCCGTTTTGGTCGTTGGTGAGTTCGTTCAACCTCGCGCCGCTTCAGCGTATTGGCGCGGGCTTCGAACAAGGAGCGCCGCCGGCGCGTCTCATCATTCCAGACGCCCCGCCTGCAACTGCGCTGATCTGCTATGAGGCGATCTTTCCAGGCATGGTTCCCCGCGGCGAGGGACGGCCCGGCTGGATCGCCAGCGTCACCAACGATGCGTGGTTTGGCGCGGGTACCGGTCCTTGGCAGCACTACGCCATGGGCCGCTACCGCACGATCGAGGAGGGGCTACCTCTTGCGCGCGCTGCTTCGGGCGGCGTCTCGGCGATCGTGGACAGCTACGGGCGCCAGATTGCCGCAACCTCAGGTGGCGCCCGCTTCGCTGAAGCGCAGCTGCCTCCCGCGCTGGTTGAAACCCCTTTCGCACGGTACGGAAATTTCTTGCTACTGGCGCTGCTTCTATTCATAGCGACGTTGAGGGCATTCCCGGCGGCGCGCGCCTAGGATTGTAAAGAAATGAATGACGAACGGGCGGCCAACGCGATCGATAGAAAAATCGGCCAGCGTGTAAGGTCTCGCCGGCTAGAGATCGGGATGAGCCAAGAAAGGCTGGCGGAAATACTTGGAGTGACCTTCCAGCAAGTCCAGAAGTACGAAAAGGGCGTCAATCGAATAGCCGCAAGTCGTCTTCATGACATCGCAGCTGCGCTCGACTTGCCGGCGTCACGGTTCTTTGAGGGGCTGGTTTCTGGCCGCGCAGTCGGGGTCGCGGAGGACCGGCAGGACTTCGTGGACGATGTGCTCGCGACCCCCGAGGGAACGCAGCTCATGGCATTGTTCGCTTCGATCAAGAGCGTGAAGGTTCGCCGCCGCGTCGTCGAACTGGTTAAGGCCCTGGCAGACGAGGGCGTCGAAGCCAAACGCGGGTAACCACGGCGTTTGCGCCCGAGGCGCGTTGTCCTTAAGAGGGCGGCCTCGCTTCCAAGAGCGAATCCCTAAGCGAAGGTCGGGGCGGAGAATTTCGTGGCCAGAAGCAATTACGTGTTCACGAGCGAGAGCGTGTCCGAGGGCCATCCGGACAAAGTCGCGGACCGCATTTCCGATACCGTCGTGGACGCCTTCATCGAGGCCGATCCCGAGGCGCGCGTCGCGTGCGAGACCTTGGTGACGACCAACCGCATCGTGCTTGCTGGCGAAGTGCGCGCCGGCAAGGCCGGCAAATCAAAGGCCGAGAACAAGGCGTTCACCAAAGACATCATCGCTTCGTTGCAGCCAAAGGTGCGCGCGGCGGTCAAGGACATCGGCTACGCGCAGAAGGGCTTTCACTGGGAGAAGGCGAAGTACGCGTGCTATCTGCACGGCCAATCCGCTCACATCGCTCAGGGCGTGGACGCTACCGCCAAGAAGGACGAGGGCGCCGGCGATCAGGGCATCATGTTCGGGTATGCCTGCGCGGAAACGCCGGAAATGATGCCGGCGACGCTCCAGTACTCGCACAATATCCTGAAACGCCTCGCGGATGTGCGTCATTCGGGCGAGCGCCCGGAGTTGGAGCCGGACGCGAAAAGCCAGGTCACGCTGCGCTACGAAAACGGCAAGCCGGCCGAAGTCGTCGCGATTGTCGTCAGCCATCAGCACAAGAAGAAGCTGAACGGCGCGACCTACACCACCAAGCGCATGGAAGACCTGATCAAGCCGTATGCGCTCGCGGTGTTCCCAGAGGGATTGGTGACGAAAAAGACCAAGTGGCTGATCAACCCCACAGGCAAGTTCGAGATCGGCGGACCCGATGGCGACAGCGGCCTCACCGGCCGCAAGATCATCGTCGACANNNNGGCGCCTTCTCGGGCAAGGACCCCACGAAAGTCGATCGCTCCGCGGCTTATGCGTGCCGCTACTTGGCGAAGAACGTGGTCGCGGCGGGACTTGCCCAGCGCTGCACCATCCAGATCAGCTACGCTATCGGGGTGGCTGCCCCGACGAGCTTCTACGTCGATCTCCATGGCGCGGATACGATCGATCCCGCGAAGCTTGAAAAGGCGCTGCCGGAACTCATGAACGGCTGCACGCCGCGCGCCATCCGCACGCATCTGAAGCTCAACCGCCCGATTTATGCGCGCACGGCGGCGTACGGGCATTTCGGCCGCACGCCGGACAATGAAGGCGGCTTCAGCTGGGAACGCACCGATCTGGTGCAGGAGTTGAAGCGGCTGGCGTAAGCTTGTGCGACTTGCGATCGTGGCGAAACGGTAGTTTCAATCAAGTCCGCGAAATCCAAGTGTCGTGCCGTCTGCTGAAGCTCATCCGATCAATTGCGTACGCGATGATCTCATAGACGATCTCGGCCGCCATAAACATGAGCGGAACGACCAAGGCAAAAACGCTCAGGGGTTGCGAGGTGTAGAAGGCAAAGAGCTGGTAGCCGCCGGTCAGAATGAGTCCGATCAGCCCCATGCGAAGAACCCGTAAGATAGAGTCGACCCCGAAGCCCTCGGGCCGGAGTCCAAACTCAATGATGGCCGCGCCAATGACGCCAACCACCAATGCGGCGCCGTACGCTATCAGGTGCCAGCGCTGGAGCCCGCCGCCGCCGACGCTGTCGTGAAACGCTTGATAGAAATCCGCCTGCGGAAGCAGAAATAGGCACGCTAGATACAGCGGAAGGACGATCAGTACTCGGATCACGGTAGGCTCCCCCGTAGCGCCGTGATGATACCAGACCGCGAGGCTACCGCATTGCGAAAAGTCGAGGCTAGGTCTAAACCCCGCGCCTTCTGAGTTCTCCCACCCTCCAGGAGCGCGCACATGGCCCGCAGCAAAATCGCCCTTATCGGTTCCGGCATGATCGGGGGCACGCTCGCCCACATCGCCGCGCGCGAGGAACTGGGCGATGTGATCCTGTTCGACGTGGTCGAAGGCGTGCCGCAGGGCAAGGGGCTCGACATCGCCGAAGCCAGCCCGGTGTTCGGCCGTGACAGCGCGCTGAAGGGCGCGAACGCTTACGCCGACATCGCCGGCGCGGATGTGTGCATCGTCACGGCCGGCGTGCCCCGCAAGCCGGGCATGAGCCGCGATGACCTGCTGAGCATCAATCTCAAGGTGATGAAGGCGGTGGGCGAGGGCATCGCGCAGCACGCGCCGAATGCGTTCGTGATCGTCGTCACCAATCCGCTCGACGCCATGGTCTGGGCGTTCCGCCAATTCTCCAAGCTGCCGCACAACAAGGTCGTCGGCATGGCGGGCGTGCTCGATAGCGCGCGCTTCCGCTGGTTCCTGGCTGAAGAGTTCAAGGTCAGCGTCGAGGACGTGACCGCCTTCGTCCTTGGCGGCCACGGCGATACGATGGTGCCGCTGGTGCGCTACTCGACCGTCGCCGGCATTCCGCTGCCCGACCTGGTGAAGATGGGTTGGACCAGCCAGGAAAAGCTCGATCAGATCGTGCAGCGCACGCGCGACGGCGGCGCCGAGATCGTGAACCTGTTGAAGACGGGCTCGGCCTTCTACGCGCCGGCCGAGAGCGCGATGGTGATGGCGAAGTCCTATCTACGCGATAAGCGCCGGCTGCTGCCGTGCGCCGCGAACCTGAAAGGCGAGTATGGCTTGAACGACATTTATGTCGGCGTGCCGTGCATCATCGGTGCCGGCGGCGTCGAGAAGGTGGTGGAGATCGCGCTCACGCCCGAAGAACGCGACATGTTCGATCACAGCGTGGGCGCCGTGAAGGGCCTGGTCGAAGCGTGCAAGGGGATTGATCCGGGGGTGGGGTAAGGGACCCAGCGCTCGACCGGCAAAGTCGGGATCGTTTTCGCCTACAAGATATGGTACTGGAAACAAAAAATCACGATTTGTTCCGGTTGACTCTGCTTTGTTAGTTGATTCTCGACGAATCGAATCGTATGATTGTTGAGGCAGGCAAGCGCCGGAAAAAACCCGAGTGGGCCTTGGCCCGCAGCATCCTAGGCGGTGTGATCAGGGTCCGGGGGCCTGCTTACTTTTTCGTCCAACTTTCAAAGAACGCTCTCTGTTCCGCTGATAGCGGCGACTTGGACAATTTCGGCATGGGCACGACCCCAAAGTCCAGCGCTATCCCGTCCGGCCCCCTCAATACGCGCTTTCGCAAAGCATCTGCATAACTCGTTTCGTAGTTTCCAAACCCATCTGGCTCGACGGCCAGGTGGATTGCACTGGTTACCACATCCGCGATCTGCAGGCCTGCGCGACTGCCGTGATCTTGAGCTTCGATGCGCTCGGGGTCGATAACATCCCAGTCGATGACACCCCTCGAGGATATCACTTCGCGACCTTCTTTGATGAGCGTCATGTACTCTCTGAACTCATCGTATTGCATTCCTCCCCGGCGTGAGAAGACAATGCGCGCGGTGCAATTGTCATGACCTTGCCTGACAGCTTGGCGCTTACAAATAGTCGAAGCCCGTTCCAGTACATACCGCGTGACGTAGCTGTAGAGCTGGTTCTTTCGCTTGAACACGTCGAACCGATCTGAAGGCAAGTCTTGAAGCGTCCGCTTGTTCGAGAGTGCCGCGATTATGCCAATGTGCTTTCCCGCGAGCACCTGACACGCAAAGCGCCTTTGATTGTGATTCATATCCTGAAAGTGGATCGAGCGCTTCTGCGCCTTTTGCGGCGACAACCCAGCACGAATTTCATCGCGCCAAGCCACCATCTTGGAATCGTTCTCGGCACTAACGATGCAAGCGCCGATCGTGAGCCAGTGGGAAGCACCGCCTTGTTGTCGCGGCTGCTTGAACTTGGTCAGGCCGTCATCACCCGCCTCGTCAATGTAGATGTTGTACCGGTGAGCCACTCGCGTTCCACTCTCGGCGAAGCGCGTGCGCCTCAAGTCGATTCAGTCCCGATTCGTTCCGCGGTCAAGCCTCACTCCCCATACATCTCCCCCAACCGCCCCAGCACCACCTTCGCCTCCGCCGCACTGAGCGCGCCCACGCGCTTCGCTAGCCGCGCTTTGTCTACCGCGTGCATTTGATCGAGCGCGACATCGCCTGCAACGCGCGCAACTTTCACCGGCACGCGCGTCGGCCAGGCACGCCGCACCGAAGTCAGCGGCGCGACGATCACGGTGCGCAGCGCCGCGTTCATCTCATCCGGCGAAATAACCACGCCCGGTCGTGTCTTGCCGATCTCGGCGCCCAGCACGGGATCGAGTCGCACGAGATAAACCTCGAAGCGTTTCGGCGCCGGCGCTGGCTTAGGCGCCTTCGGCATCGAGCGGCGCCCCGAGCCAATCGCGCTCGTCGTCTGACAACACCTCAGCGGGGCAGGCGGCGAACGCGCCCGCCCAACCGGCACGGGACGCGCCGACCGGCGTCAGCACCACGCGGCCGCCCTCGACTGTGAGCTCAGCGGTGTCCTTGAACTCACACTGCTCCAGCACCGCCTTTGGCAGGCGGACGCCACGCGAATTGCCGACAGGGACGATGGAGACCTTCATGGAGATGTGCTTACAATGTAATCATGAGCGGTTCAAGCCGCCCCGCATCCAAACGCCCGTCCCGCGGCCACTAGCGGGCCAAAGGAGGTGCGAACCATGAAAGCGCGTTGGATCGTCTTGGGCGTGGCCGGCTTTGCCGTCTTGGCCAGCTGGGCCGCCGCCGCCATTGCTTATGTCTTCTTTGAGCCAAGCCTTGCGCTTTGGACGGGCCTGGTCACCGCCGCCGCGCTCAGCCTCGAAGCCTTCTTCTGGGTGGGCGCCGGCGTTTTGGGCTGGTCATTTCTCGCCGGGCGGCGCGAAATGCTGTCGCGCCTGAAACGGCGCTTCTTCGGTGGGCGAGGCTGACATGAACAACCTGACCATCATGGTTTTCATCTTTGCCGCCGTCGCATTTGGCATGATCGGCCAAGGCTGGGTGTCGCTGCTTGAGCATCAGCGCCGCCGGCAGACATTGGACGTGATCAAGGCCGCGCTGCAGGCGGGCAGGGAGCCGCCGCCCGAACTCTACGCGCTTCTGAAGAAGGACAGCGCTCCCCGCGCGCCTTGGGGCGAGGCCTTTGTGTTCGGCGTGCTGGCTGTGGGGTTCCTCCTTGCGTTCGCGCTGCTGGAGGACGAGCGCAAAATGGCGTTTCTTGTGATCGGCGCGACAATGGCGCTGACGTCCGTTGGCAGCGTTCTGTTCGCGCTTCTGAGGCCCGGAAGGTCGCGCAACGATGAGCGACCATGACGAAGCGCGCCTCATCGCCGCCGCCCGTGCTGGCGATGGCGGCGCCTTCGCCGAACTGGTCGCTCGCCATCAACAAGCGCTGCGTGGCTTCTTGCGGCGCTACGTTGGCCATTGGGGCGATGCCGACGATCTCGCGCAGGAGGCGTTTGTGACGGCATGGGCGCGCCTTGATCGCTTCGAGGGCCGGTCGAGCTTTCGCACCTGGGCATGCGGCATAGCTTATCGCATCGCCCGCGCCGCCAAGCGCTCGCATGAACGCGCCCAAATGCGCGACGCTGAGTGGCTTGATGCGCAACCTAACGATGATCAAGCGCCGCTCGAAGATCGTATCGCTTTGGCCGGTGCGATGAAGGCTCTGCCACAGGACCAACGCGCGGCCCTCGCGCTTTGCTTGGGAGAAGGTTTCTCTCACGCCGAAGCCGCCGAAATCTTGCGCTTGCCGCTGGGTACAGTGAAGTCGCATGTCAATCGTGGCCGCGAGCGGTTGCTGAACGTCTTGAAGGTGCGCGATGAGTGACGAAGCAAGGATGGCGAAAGCGATGGCGGCAGCCACGCCAAAGGCGCGCGACCAAGCTTTTGTCTTGGCTGTGCTTGAGCGCGCCGAGGCAGATCGCTTCCGACAACACAGCGCGCGCGCGGTGCTGCGGGGCGCGGGCTACGCGGCCGCGCTCGTTGGGCTTGTCGCACCCGTGCTGGCGCTCGCCTCGGCCGACGCCCTCATGGAAGGGCTGGCCGGCTCGGCTTGCCTGGCGGCGTTCGTGCTGTTCGTCCGCCGCGCCGTGCGCGCCTAATCTTGGCGAACAGCTTCAGACCCGCCACACTCCGGCGATGACCATCGGCCCAACGCTCACCACCGCTCGCCTTATCCTCCGCCCGCCGCGCCACGAAGACTTCAATGGCTTCGCCGAAATGGGCGCCGAAGAGGAGACGATGCGCTTCATCGGCGGCCTTCAGGCGCGCGACGCCGCATGGCGCACAATGGCGACGCTGGCGGGGGCGTGGTCGCTGCTCGGCTATTCGATGTTCTCTGTGTTGAAGCGCGACACCGGCGAGTGGATCGGGCGCTTGGGGCCGTGGCGTCCCGGCGGGAAAGAAGGTTCATGGCCCGGCGATGAGGTCGGCTGGGGTTTGAAGCAGAGCGCGATGGGGCAGGGTTACGCGCAGGAAGGCGCGATCGCCGCCATCGATTGGGCGTTCGATCACCTCGGCTGGGATCACGTCATTCATTGCATCGACAAACAAAACGCGCCGTCGATTGCGCTGGCGAAGCGTCTTGGGTCGACGCTGGAGCGCGAGGATCACCAATTGGCCGCGCCATTTGAGGCGCATCGAGTGGACATCTACGGTCAGTCGAAGGCGCAATGGAAGGCGCGGTTGCGCTGATTCATCGCTTTCCGCTTGCAACGCCGACTTTTGGCGGCACGGTGCGCACACTTGCTTGGGGGATGACATAATGCGGAAATTCGCTCTCGCGCTTACGGTGCTCGCGCTTGCGGGATCGGCGCATGCGCAACAAATCCAGCAGCAATCCGCGATCCTTCAGGCGGTGGCGCCCGTGCGCGATCTCTCCTACACCACGCCGATAACGATAGCCCAACAGCGCGCGGTCGAGCGTTTGCAGGCGTCGGCGCTCGCGGACGATCGCGCGTATGCGCTGGTCGAAAGCCTCGTGACGGAAGTCGGCCCGCGTCTGGCGGCTTCGGAAGCGGAAGCGCGCGCACGCAACTGGGCCGTGGCGATGTTGCGCGCCAACGGTTTTTCCAATGTGCGCGTCGAGCCGTTCACGATCCCATATTGGGATGCGTTGCGCGAAGAGGCGCGCATCGTCTCAACGCCTGGCGCGCAGCCCATGGTCGCCGCCGCCCTCGGCGGTTCGCCATCGACGCCGGCCGGCGGCCTGGAGGCGGAAGTGGTGCGCTTTCCCGACATCGCCGCGCTTGAAGCGGCGGACGATAGCGCGGTCGCTGGGCGCATCGTGTTCATTGATGAGCGCATGACGCGCACGCAAGACGGCTCAGGTTATGGCGTCGCCGTGCGCAAACGCGGGCGTTGCGCGCCGGTGGCGCAGGGCAAGGGCGCGCTTGGCTGCCTCATCCGCTCGGTCGGCACCGATCCGCATCGTTTCGCGCATCAGGGCGGTTCGTCGCGTCAAGCCGAGGGCGCGTCCCTGCCGGCGATGGCGATTTCGCCCGCCGATGCGGACGTGTTGGCGCGGCTTGTCGCGCGCGACGCGACGCGGGTTCGGATGACGATCGAGGCCGAGATGCGTGAGAACGCTCCATCCGGAAACGTCATCGCCGAGATCCCCGGGCGTGAGCGGCCGGAAGAGATCGTGCTGCTCGCCGCGCACCTGGATTCGTGGGACATGGGGCAGGGCGCTGTCGATGACGGCGCCGGCGTCGCAATCATCACGGCGGCGGCGCGTCTCATTCGTGAACTCCCGCGTCGTCCGCGGCGCACCATTCGCATCTTGCTCGCGGGTTCGGAGGAAAACGGCGTGCATGGCGGCGCCGCTTACGGGCGCGCGCACGCGAACGAAAATCACATTGTCGCGCTTGAGAGCGATTTCGGCGCCGGGCGCGTTTGGCGGTTTGACACGCGCTTCGCCGACACCGCAATGCCGCACGCCCGCGCGTTTCAGCGCGCGCTCGCGCCGCTGGGCGTGGGTCCCGGCGACAACGAAGCCGGCGGCGGCGCCGACGTCGGCGCGCTCAGGCAAGCAGGCGTTCCGGTCGTTGATCTCGCCCAGGACGGCTCTGACTATTTCGATCTGCATCACACGCCGAACGACACGATCAATATGATCGACCCCGCGGCGCTTCGGCAAAACGTGGCTGCGTGGGCGACCTTCGTCTATCTCGCGGCGGACAATGACTGGAGCTTCCGCGCCGAGTGAAGCTGAAACCGCCTTGCCCACGGCGTCAGGGGTGTGGAGGAACCGCCATGATCAAAGCAATGAAGGCGTTTGGGTTATCGTTAGCGCTGCTCGCTGGGGCGTGCGCAGCGCAGGCGCAAACCGCTCCAGCGGCTCAGGCTCACGGCATCGAAGCCGCGGCCTGGCTCGCGGGCCGGTGGGTGGGCACGGGCTTCGGCGGCGAGATGGAGGAAACCTGGGCGCCGCCAATCGGCGGCCAGATGATCGGCCACTTTCGTTATTGGCGCGCGGGGGAGCCGCAATTCTACGAAATTATGATGATGGACGTCGCAGACGGCGGCGTGCGCATGCGCGTCAAGCACTTCAATCCTGACTTCGTCGGATGGGAAGAGAAAGACGGCTGGGTCACCTTCGAACCCGTTTCCGTTGGGCCAGACGCGCTTGTTTTCAACGGACTTATCATCCGTCGTGAAAGCGCGCACCGCATCGTCATGACCCTTCGGCTTCGCCGCGGCGACGTCGTGGAGGAAGAGACGCTGCGTTTCGAACGCGCGCCGCTCTGAAACCCTCCGGCGCGCGCCGATAGGTTCGGCCGGCTCTCGTTCCAACTTTTCTTTGAATAGCAGGGGCGGCGATTTTGCTGGTTGGGATTGGCGGGGAAGCGGCTTACAAACCCGCACCCCATGACCAATCAGCTGCGCAACGTCGCCGCGCTCATCGCCGCCATCGCCATCCTGCAATTGGCGGGTGGGTTGCTTGGCGTGCGGCTGCCGCTTTCGTTCACCGAGGCGGGTCACTCGCGGACAGAGCTTGGTCTTGTCGCGGCGTCTTATTCAGCTGGCTTCATGCTGGGCGCGATGATCGCTACAACACTGTTGTCGCGCGTGGGCCACATCCGAGTATACGCGGCGTGTGCGGCGGTCTTCGCCGTCGCCACGCTGGCGCTGCACTTCACCAGCGACCTATGGAGCTGGGGGCTTGCGCGCATAGCGGCGGGCGTGGCCGTGGCGCTTATGTTCGCCGCGATTGAAAGCTGGATGAACTTCTCCATCGGCTCGAGCGTGCGCGGCGAAGTGATGAGCGTCTACATGGTGCTCACCAAGGCGTCGCTGGCGCTGGGGCCGTTCTTCGCGTTCGGCTATGCACCCGACGCGCCGGAGCCCTGGATGATCGCAGGCGCGCTGGGCGCGCTGTCAATGATCCCGATTTGCTTCACGTCCGCGGAGCAGCCCGATCCGCCCAAGGCGCAACCGCTTGCCTTGGTTGAGCAATTCGCGACCGCGCCAGCCGCCGTCATAGGCAGTTTCGGCGCAGGGCTGGTCAATGGCGGGGTGTTGGCATTGGCGCCGCTTTATGCGTCCGAGCATTATGGACCATACGCTGCCGCCGAGTTCTATTCGGCGGCCTTCACAGGTTCGCTGCTGTTGCAATGGCCCGCGGGCCGCATTTCGGACCGCCTCGATCGCCGTCTTGTGATCGCGGGCCTGACTGGGCTCGCGGCCGCTTGCGCGTTCGCGCTCGCGCTCGGCAGCGGCCGCTTGCTGGAGTTGGCGGCGTTGGCGCTGTTCTTCTTTTGGGGCGCAGGCGCGCTATCGTTCTATGGCATAGCCGTCGCGCACATGGCTGATCGCGCCGAGCCCGGGCGTCTTGCCCAATCGGCGGCGGGCTTGCTTTTCGTTTGGGCAGGCGGCTCGGTGCTCGGCCCGATGGTGATGGGCCCGCTGGTCGATCTGTTCGGCATCGCGGGCATGTTCTGGTTCGCGGGGGCGGCGGCGCTCGCGGTGTGCGCGGCGATGTTCTGGCGGCGCGGCGCGCGCGAGGCGGCCGACAGCAAGGAAGAGTTCTCTCCTCAGATCGGCACCAGCGTTTCCGCTGGGGAGATCGCCTACGGCGAGCAGAGCGGCGGCCGGTCGACCTAGCCGTTGCGCTGACAACGCCGTTCGCGCTAGCACGACCCAATCCACTGCGAGGGCCGCGATGAACATCCACGAATACCAGGGCAAGGCGCTGTTGAAGAGCTTCGGAGTACCCGTTCCGCGCGGGTTCGCGGCGTTCACGCCCGCCGAGGCCTCGGACGCCGCCGCCAAGCTTGGCGGCTCGGTCTGGGCGGTGAAGAGCCAAATCCACGCCGGCGGGCGCGGCAAAGGCAAGTTCAAGGAACCCGGTGCGGGCGAGAAGGGCGGCGTGCGCATCGCCTTCAAACCGGAAGACGTCGGGCTCTACGCGCAGCAAATGCTCGGGAACACGCTGGTGACGCTGCAAACCGGCGCCGCGGGCCGCGTGGTCAAGCGCCTCTACATTGAAGAGGGCGTCAAGATCGCCAAGGAGTTCTACCTCTCCGTGCTGGTTGATCGCGGCACGGGCCGGGTGGCGTTCGTCGCCAGCGAAGCCGGCGGCATGAACATCGAAGAGGTCGCCCACGACACGCCGGAAAAAATCACCACCGTCGCGATTGATCCCACCACCGGCCCCACCGCCGCTGACGCCGCAAAGGTCGCCGCAGCGTTCGGCGTTTCCGGCGATCAAGCCGCCCAAACCGCCGATCTCGTGGCCAAGCTCTACACCGCCTTCGTGAAGAGCGACATGAGCATGCTCGAGGTGAACCCGCTTATCGTCACCGAAGATGGCAAGCTTCTCTGCGGCGACGCCAAGGTCAGCTTTGATTCCAACGCCGGCTTCCGCCATCCCGAATGGGCCGATCTGCGCGATCTGGGCGAGGAAGACGAAAAGGAGATCGAAGCGTCCAAATACGATCTCGCCTACATCGCTCTCGATGGCGATATCGGCTGCATGGTCAATGGCGCGGGTCTCGCCATGGCCACCATGGACATCATCAAGCTGTTCGGCGCCGAGCCTGCCAACTTCCTCGATGTCGGCGGCGGCGCTTCGAAGGAGAAGGTGACGGCCGCCTTCAAGATCATCACCGCCGATCCGAAAGTGAAAGGCATCCTGGTCAACATTTTCGGCGGCATCATGAAGTGCGACGTGATCGCCGAAGGCGTGATCGCGGCGGTGAAGGAGGTCGGCCTCGCCGTGCCGCTGGTGGTGCGGCTTGAGGGCACCAACGTCGAACTGGGCAAGAAGATCATCAACGAAAGCGGCCTGAACGTGATCAGCGCGGATGATTTGGAAGACGCAGCGCGGAAGATCGTGAAGGCGGTGAAGGGGTGAGGTGGAGATGCCCCTAAGGCGAATGTTAACGCTTCGAGCGCGCGGTCATGTTAAAGAAAAGCGGAAACAATAACGCGTCGCGGCAGTCATGTTAAAATGTACCTATGTGCTTCCGTCCCTACCTCCGCCGGGAAAACTAGAGACCGAGGCGGTTCTTCGTGCTGCGGGTCGTGCGCACAGGCGATTGGCGGAGGTAAAGGGCAGAGCGACGGCAATACCAAATCAGGGAATATTGATCGATACGCTTTCTCTCCAAGAAGCGAGGGCCAGCTCGGAAATCGAAAACATCATAACAACTCAGGAGGAGATGTTCCACGCCGCAATTTTTCCAGAAGGTACCGATTACGGAGCGGCGAAGGAGGTGGCGCGCTATCGAGACGCGCTTAGGCGAGGTTGGGATTTGATGAGTGAGCAACAATGGTTGCTCAGCAACAATACAATCATCGAAATATTCCAGGTGTTGAAGCGAACGGTGGGCGGTTTTCGGGAGACGCCAGGCACCGCGTTGAAAAACGACATCACCGGAGAAGTGGTCTATGTTCCGCCGCAAGACCGCAATGAGATCATCGCCCGAATGACCCAATTGGAGCGGTTCTTAAATGAAGACACAGTTGGCGATTTAGACCCGCTAGTAAAGATGGCCATCGCCCATCATCAATTCGAGAGCATCCACCCGTTCCCCGATGGCAACGGCCGCGTCGGTCGGATCATCAACGTTCTTTACTTGGCGCGCGTCGAGCTGTTGCACGTGCCAATATTATATCTCAGCCGGTTTATCACCGCGCACAAAGCAGACTACTATCGGCTTCTGCAGTTGGTCCGCGATGAAGGCGCGTGGGAGGAGTGGATACTCTACATGTTGCGGGCCGTTGAAGAGACATCGGCGGAGACGCTGAGGCTAATCGACGGGATCGGTCGATTAATGGCGCAGTACAAAGATCGAATCCGAACGCAGCACCCGAAGATCTATTCGCAGGATCTCCTGAACAACCTTTTTCGGCACCCCTATACTCGGATCGACTACCTGGCCAAAGAGACCGGCAAGGTGAGGCAGACGGCGTCAAAATACCTAGAAGAACTTGCGGAAGCGGGAGTGCTCAAAAAGCGGACTAGCGGAAAGCATGTCTTCTTTGTCAATGAGCCGCTCGTCGCGCTCTTCGTGTCGTCTAACAATGAGAAGGGGAGCTACCCATGATCGGCTATGTCACACTCGGCACCAATGACCTCGAACGCGCGGCGAAGTTCTATGACGCCATCACAGCAGAGTTCGGCGTCGGGCGCATGGGCGGGGATGACAAATTCATCGCTTGGGGCGTGCCCGGCGGCGCCGCCGGCGTCGGCCTCACCAAACCGTTCGACGGCAATCCCGCCACTGTCGGCAACGGCGTGATGGTGGCGTTCGAGTGCACGAGCCGCGAGCAGGTGGACAAAGTCTACGCCCTCGCACGGTCGCTGGGCGCCGCTGACGAGGGCGGCCCGGGCGAGCGTTTCCCAGGCTTCTACGCCGCCTATTTCCGCGATCTCGACGGCAACAAGCTCAACGCCTACATCATGGGATGACGATCATGCGCGGCGTAGTCTCAATGGCGCTTGCAGCGTCGATCTTGAGTGCATGCGCGGGCGGACCGCGCCCGCACATGCCTGTTGTGGCGACCGCGCCGGCAGACGCCGCTGCCTATCAAGCCGCGCTCGATGAGTGCCGCGCCCAACTCGATCAACCCAACGCTGTCGCCACTGGAGCGGTCAATGTGGTGGAAGGAGCGGCGACGACGTACGTCGTGGGCGGCGCGGCGTTCGCGGCTGGCGCCGCGTCAAGCGGAACGCTTGCAGGAGCCGCCGCCGTGGCGGGGCCCGCCATGGTCGTCACCTTGCCGCTCAGCATCTATCTTTTTTCGCGCGGTAGCCGAGCGCGGCAGGAGCGCCGCATCCAGCGCACCATGACCGAATGCATGGCGCAGCACGGTTATCAGATTGTCAGCTGGCGGCGCGTCGATACAGCCGACTAAGCCGCAGGCGGGGCAAGCGGGTCAGGGTTTGCATTGGCGTTGCGGTGCGTTATGCCCGTCTCGCTTCGCTGATTTCACGCGGGGGAGGCCGCCGAAACAGTCAGCTGCCAGCGCGCTGGGGCAACCGATGAGCAGCGAACGGGCTTGCTATGTGGCGGCGCTCGCAAAGACAGCATCAATCTCCTGGGCGAACACGCCATAATAGTGCTCGCTTGGGGCCAGAAACATCAGCAGGTTCAAGTTTTCACCTGCGCGCGCCACGAGCGCCGTGCCCGTGATATTGAGCCCAGCTTCAGTACGCGTGTTGATGTCGAAGCGCACGCCTGGTGCGCCTGCCAAGCTTTGAGGGCGAAGGTTCGTCGATTGCGGATCCTGATATTCAAGCGTCGCCAACGAATCGATCACGAACTCAACGAGTTCAGTCTCGCCCATATCGGAGCGGTAGAGTGGGCGGGGCGTGTCCCTGTCCACCATGCGCACCAAAGCGCCCTGAGGCTCGATTGTGGCGATCACAAGTTGGTTGAGCTGCACTCCATCAATGCTTAGGACGCGCACGCCGGTCGGTCGAAACGACATCGCGGTAAGATCGGACCAGGGTCGCGAAAGCGTCACGGCGAATCCCGCTCCGCGCGCGCGATAGGGGCCTGCTTTCACCAGCGGAATCGTGGCGCATCCCGATGCGATGCACCCGCCGGCAACAGCGGCTAGAAGGCCGCGTCTTGAAATGCTCATTGTCCCCCTCCTGACAATTGTTGAATGCGCGCCTCGATGAGCGCGCGGTCCACCGCTTGTGGCGCGCGGGCCAAGTAGGCCGTGAACTGCTCAACCGCCTCGGCGTTGCGCCCGTCCCGCAAGGCCAAATCCCCGAGCTCGCGCCAAGTCGCTGCGGGCGCGTCCGGATACGCGATGGCGTTGGTGTAGTGTTGGAAAGCTCTTTCCCGGTCGCCATCGCCGCGACGCAGGCGGTTGATCTCGCCGCGATAGTATTCAACCACGCCAAGATCCTCTCCGGCGGCGGCAAGCCGATCAAGTAAGAACCATGTTTGTCCATAGTCGCGGCGGCGGAGGTCAGAGCGCAGCCAAGAGTCCAGGAAGGGGCGGATGGCGGCGCGGTAGCGTGCCCGCTGTGTTTCGCCGCCGGTTGCCTGCGCTGCTCGCGCCGTCAGCGCTTCAATGCGGTCGGCGGAGAGGGGATGCGTGCGAAAAATGCTGGCGCGGGTTTCTTGGCGGCGAACGTCGGGATTGTCGGACGCCTGGGTCTCCTGGAGCAGGCTCGACCACAGCATGTGACCAGCATGGGGATCATAGCGCGCCGCAACAGCATGATCGTAGCCAAGCATATCCGCCTGGGACTCGTTCTCACGCGAAAAGCCAAAGACCGAGGCGATAGTGCCAAGGTACACGATGTCTCCGACGATGCCGACGCCGGCGCCGGCGGCAATTATCGAGAAGACCATGGCTGCCCCGGCTCTGCCTCGAACAGCTCGTAGCATGGCCAATGCATGTCGCTCGCGATAGTGGCCGATTTCATGTCCAAGCACGAACGCGAGTTGCGCCTCGTCCTCTACGCGGAGCAGCAACCCTGACCACACTTCCATGTAGCCGTTTGGCGCCATCGAAGCGTTGAAGTAGGGGCGGTTCATCACGTACAGGCGGATGTCGCCGCACGCATCAGAGGCGACCCGGCAGGCGACTTCGCGGACGTAAGCGTTCAGCGCGGGATCGCGTTCGAGTTGTCCGGAATTGCGAGCTTCTTGCTCGGCGCGATCGGACATGCCCCACAATCCGCCTTCGTCGGTGTTGATCTCGGGGCGTGGTCTCGATGGGGGCGGGATCGTTTGCGCTGGTTGGGCCGGTGGAGCGATAGCATCAGGCGCCGCTTGTTGCGCTGGCTCACCATCCGCGGGATAGTCCTGCGTCGTGGCTGCGGGTGGTGGAATCTGCTCGCCCTGAACAGATTCCTGCGCGATGGCTGCAGTCGTCACCGCCAGCGCCGCTACCATGGCAGCGGCGAGCCGCTTCATAGCGGCGCTCCTCGCATCAGTTCGAGCACGAGAGCGTTCGCCCCGTCCGCTTCGCGCATGTCATTGGCGCCGGCGGTGACGAAGTTGAACCAGACGACTTGACCGGTGCGAAGATCCACTAGAGACGCGAATGTCTGTTGCCCGCCCATCGGGATGTACACGCCCGCGACGAGACCGACCAATGCCGCCGCCGCGCGCGCACCGCTCGCATACGATCCTCGAGCGACCACGAAGAGCGCGTAATCGGCTTCATAAGCAGCGCCCAGTTCCTGAACGCCATCGCCAAGGGTCCAGACATTGTTGTTTTTGCGCGTTGGCAATTGAGTGGCCGGCGTTCTGTTGGCGAGGATTGCGCCGCCGACAACATCGTGAAGACGGATGATCTGCCCTGTGCGGCCCTCCATCGCTTCTGCGGGATTTAGCGCGCTCGGAACATGCTGCTCGCGTCCCACGAGGGCGGCCAGACTTTGCGCTAGATTGTCGCGACCAGCCACGGACCAGTCTTCCCGAGGCTCGGGCAGGCCTGCTGCCGTGAGCAGCGACAATTGCACGTCCGGCATCATGACGAGCACGCGCGAGTGCTCGGGCAGCGGCTCAATTCTTTGGGTCCGGCGGCGTGGCTGCGCGTCGGCCGCGTCGACCACCAAGCTAAACAACAAGAATACCGCAGTCAGCGCGAAGACTTTTTTCTTGAACATTAGCTCCCCCCAACCACCTTAATAATCTTATCGTAGGGAGAAGCCTTGTCCAGTACCGGATCAAGCCGTTTGCAAGTGTGAGTGCCAACGAGTAGGACGCGCTATCATCGTGTGCCTCCGGGGGCCTGCTTGTCCATTCTCGTCAACGCATCCACGCGCGTCATTTGCCAGGGCTTCACCGGCAAGAAC
>DDSN01000094.1:0-449 GCA_002343395.1 Hyphomonadaceae bacterium UBA2389
CCTCTAGGGGGAGGGGAGCCACAATCGGTTCCGGAAATGGCGGATCTTCGCTGATCTCGCGTTTCTCCAATGCGCCGCAATCCACCAAGCCCTTCACAACGGCCGACGACGTGTCGGCGCGGCGCGCGAGTTCGGCGGCGCTGACCTGTTCCTTGACGGCCTCCTCAAGCACGCGCCGACGCGCTTCGGTGAGCTTGGGCGGGGTTTGGCCCGTTGGCGCGAGCACCGTGAAGGTCGGCGGCGGCAACAACGCCTCGGGCGAACGCGCGACCATGCGCAGAATATCGCCGGGCGGACGCACGAGATATTTCGCCGCCCAATCAACAAACGCGCGCGACACCTCCGGCAGCGGCGAGCCGGGCAACACTTCCTCGATCGCTTTTAGGTTGGCGGCGCCGGGATCGTCGCGCGTGACCGACCACACCACGCCGCGCACCAGGCGCGGCCCG
>DDSN01000094.1:578-2693 GCA_002343395.1 Hyphomonadaceae bacterium UBA2389
TTCAGCGCATCCAGGGCGCGGCGGCGGGCGGTGGGCGGCATCGGCCCTGAATCTAGGGGCTGCGGGGATTCGAGGGAAGCGGGGGTTCGGGGACGTACGGCGAGAAGTAATGATCAGGAATCGAGGGCGAAGGCTGGGCTCTGGAGGCACGCTCACCGAGCGGCAGCTCTTCTCCGCTCGTAGTCCGCATTGCGCCAGTCCGAGAAAGCGAGCGACCCTGGCTCTTCGCCAAGGCCAGCAGACCATTGAATAACGTATGCCATATTTTCTGGGCCTTCATGGTTGATGTACTCGTCATTGTGAAACTGGCCACCGTGTGCGCCTTGCCACTGTTTTCGCTTGCCCATGTATTTTTCGAACAGCGCATCTGCCTCCACCAACGAGTAACCGAAGAGGTGACGGAGGGATGCCCTGATCTCTCGAAATAGCCATTCGTCGCCGTCGCCGAATTCTTCCCAACTCAACCATTCGGGGATTTGGCCGCACGCGAATAGGTGGCGCGTTGCGGCCAACCCTCCTTTCTTTGACAAGGTTGCCTCTGCGGGCGCGCAGAAATCCAATCGGCGATGGGATGACCAAAATATCTCTGGAGCATCTTCGCGCGGCAATTCGCCAGTCGCACGCCGCCCATTGTAGCGAAGGAGCGCACGTCGATGATTTGTGATGAGGGTTAGCTCGTCGCCTTCGTATCGGGTCAGGGCGATATGCAAATGACCTGACCCATCGCCGTCCAGGAGCGCGTCGAATTCATCCAAGTCCGCTGGCAGGAGGCGCGCTGAAACATCCCCACGGATGTCCCACCCATCATACCCGCCGAGCTCGAGCCAATCAGCTTTTGGCAGCTTGTGTTCGAGTTCAAATATGGCCCATGGATTCAGGCCTGTCGCATGGGCGCCTAGATGCGCGGGTCCCAAGTAGATGTATTTCTCTGCAGCGCGCTCACGGAGAAACAACCGATATCGGCCATCGGGCGCCGTGGGCAACCACGTTGGCGGCCCATACAGGGACCATTTGTTCACCTCATATTTCGCCTCCGGGACCCATCGTACGCTAGTGGGTGAAACCGCCATGGCCCACTTTGGTTCAAAGAGGCAGACCAAGTCCGTCGCCGTCGACGTGAATTGACCCTGACAATAGTCACGGCGCGGAGGACCGAAGGCGCCAATGGCCTCTGTCCGCGCCACTCTCGAATGAAGGACTAGCATCAGAGCACATTATCGCACTGCGTCGAGCGACGGCAAATTCGGCAACGGCGAATACTAATGCGTCACTTCCTGGGTTCCGGGTTCAAGGCTTCGCCTTGCCCCGGAATGACGAACCTTCCTGCTTGTTCACCTTTACCTCCTACCCTCCCGCCCCATGTCCGCCGCCGCCCTGCTCCCTCAATGGATCGCGCACCTGCGCGAGGAGCGGCGGTTCGCGGCCAATTCCCTCGACGCCTACCAGCGCGACGTGGCGTCGTTTCTGCATTTCCTCAACGCCCATCTCGGCGACGCGCCGAGCGCCCAGGACCTCGCTCAACTTGAGCCGCGCGATCTGCGCGCCTATCTCGCCTTCCGCCGCCAGGGCGACGCCGCGCTCTCCGATCGCTCGATTTCGCGCGCGCTCGCGGCCATTCGCAGCTTCTATCGCTACCTTGAGCGTCGCCACGGGCTGAGCAATCCGCGGCTTGGGCTGGTGCGCGGGCCGCGCCTGAAGCGGCTCTTGCCGCGCCCGGTTTCAGAAGACGGCGCGCAGGCTCTAATCGCCGATGCGCGCGCTGAGGAGGGCTGGGTCGGCGCACGCGACGCCGCGCTCATCACCCTGATCTACGCCGCCGGCCTTCGCATCAGCGAAGCGCTCTCCCTCACTGGCGCCGACCAGCCGCTGCCCTCGGCGCTGCGGATCGTCGGCAAAGGCGGCAAGGAGCGCCTCGTGCCTGTGCTCGCGGCGGCGCGCGACGCGGTTGAAACCTACGCCGCGCAATGTCCGTTCGCGCTTACGGGAGAGGCGCCCCTCTTCCGTGCGTTGCGCGGCGGGGCGATGACCCCGCGCATGGCGCAAGCCGTGATCCAGCGCCTGCGCGAGCGGCTCGGACTGCCTTCATCCACCACGCCGCATGCTTTGCGGCACGCG
>DDSN01000026.1 GCA_002343395.1 Hyphomonadaceae bacterium UBA2389
CGCCGGTCCTGATGCGCCTTGGCGAACTTGGCGAGCACCCCGCCCCGCCCCGGCAGCGCCGCCACCCGGGCGAGCAGCCCGTCGGTGTGGTCGCGATCCTCGACCGCCACGACCGCGCCGTCGCGGGCGACCNNGGCGGCGGCGAGGCGGATGTCGGCCCAGGCGCGCTCGTCCGGCGCGCGGGCCGAGAGCGTGCCCGCCTCGACCAGAAGATCGGGCCAGACCTCGGCCGGGCCGACCACGGCGATGCCGTCACGCTCGAAGAGGCGCGAAATCGCCCGGTGCAGCCTGTCGTCGTGACGCCAGGCCCCGGCCAGCAGCGAGAGGAGCCCGGTGAAGCCGCGCCAGTCGAGGCTGAGATCGCGCAGGCGCGGCCGCATGACCTTGCCGACGAACATCAGCCGGTCGCAGCCGGCCGCCTTCAGCCGCCGGATCGCCTCGCCCAGGCGGCCGAGCGGCAAGCTGACGCCGGGATGGGCGTCGAGCGCGGGCGCGGCCAGACCCTTCAAGCGCAGGACGAAACAGGGACGGCGCTCGGCGGCGCAGCGTTCGGCGAGATCGACCGGCAGATCGCCGGCACCGGCGATGATGCCGAGGGTGCCCGTCATGGGGACCGCTCAGGCTTCCCGGTGCGGCATGCAGAGGGCGCGATTGCCGCCCGTCCGGATGAATTCGACGATCTCCATCGCCTCGGGGCACTTCGCGAAGGTCTCGGCGACGTCGTCGAGGCGCTCCTGGAAGGTGCCCTCCTCGGCGAACAACAGCCGATAGGCGGCGCGGAGATCGTGAATCTGATCACGGCTAAAACCACGGCGCTTCAACCCGACGACGTTCAGGCCGCCGAGATGCGCGTGGTTGCCGATGGCGGACCCGAACGGAATCAAATCGGTGGTCATGAGCGCGGAAGCGCCCACGAAAGCGTAACGGCCGACGCGCCCGTGCTGATGCACGCCGGAAAGGCCGCCGAGGAACGCGAAGTCGCCGACCTGAACATGGCCCCCGATGGTGGCGGTCTGCGCCATGATCACGTTGTTGCCGACAATGCAGTCGTGCGCGACGTGGCAGTTGCCCATGATCAGACAATTGTTTCCGATTGTCGTCACCGCGCGGCCGCGCGCGGTGCCCCGATGCAGCGTGGCGTGTTCGCGGATTACGTTGTCGTCGCCGATCACGAGCCTGGTCGGTTCGCCGCGGTAGGAAAGGTCCTGCGGCGCGCCTCCCAAGCCGACGAACGGAAACACCGTGTTGTCCTTCCCCAGCTCGGTGTGACTTTCGATGAACACATGCGCGATAAGCCGGGTTCGGTCGCCGATCTTCACGCTTGGGCCAATGACGCAGCCAGGGCCGATCTCGACATCGGCGCCTAGCTCGGCGCTCTTGTCGACGACGGCCATGGGATGAACGTTCGCGCTCATGCTGGCGGGCTTTCCGGGCGATCGGCCTTCATGGCGGNNCGCCGTTGACCTCGACGCGGCCGCGAAACTTGAAAATGTTGCGGCGCTGAAAGAGCACCTCGACGGGCATCTCCATCACGTCTCCCGGCATCACAGGACGCTTAAAGCGCGCGCTTTCGACGGACATGAACAGGATGAGGTGTTTCGAAATATCGGCGTCGAGCGTTTTCGACATGAGCACGGCGCCCGTCTGCGCAAGCGCCTCGATCTGCAAAACGCCAGGCATGACCGGCGCGCCCGGAAAGTGCCCAGGAAAAAACGGCTCGTTGATCGTCACGCACTTGATGCCGCGGATGGATTTGTTCGGCACATAGTCGACGGCGCGGTCGATCAACAGGAACGGATACCGGTGCGGCAGCCGCCGCAGGATCTCGTTGATCTCGATGACGTCAGCCGTGGTCTTTTGCTGTTCGGTCAGATCATTCGCTTTCATTGCGCGTCCCCGCGGCCTTGCGGCTGATCCAGGCGGCCTCGCGCAGCCATTTGCGCAAGGGCTTGGCCGGATAGCCGCTCCAGACCTCTCCTGCGGGCACGTCTTGGAACACCGCCGCGCCGCCCGCAAGGGTGGCGCCGGGGCCAATCGTGCGGTGATCGGCGATGCCAACCCGGCCGCCGAGCGTCACCCCGTCGCCTACCACCGTCGAGCCAGATATGCCGCCGAACGCGGCGATCAGAACGCCGCGCCCAATCGTGCAATTGTGGGCGACGTGGCAAAGATTATCGATCTTCGCCCCCTCGCCGATCACCGTGTCGTCAAACACGCCGCGATCAATGCACGAGTTCGCGCCGACCGTGACCTTGTCCTGAATGATGACGCGCCCGAAGTGCGGCACGTCGATCGGTCCCGATGCGTCGCCGGCGACGCCAAAGCCTTGCTCGCCGATGACGGCGCCGGCAAGGATCGAAACGTCGTCGCCGACGAGCGCGAAGGCGATCGACACGCGCGCGCCGATGCGCGTGCGCCGCCCGATGGCGACGCCTGGACCGATCACGGCGTTGGGGGCAATGTCCGCCCCAGCGCCGACGGACGCGCCTGCCCCGATCACGACACCCGCGCCTAACCGAACACCGTCCTCTAGCTGCGCCTCCGGGTGAACGAAGACGCCCGCATCGCAGGAGCGCGGCCGCAGCACCAGGGGCGCCAGGCGTGCGAACGCCGCGCGCGGCCGTTCCGACAAGATCAGCGCGGACGCATTGGGCGCCAGGTGTGCGTGCGCGGCGGTAACGATACAAACCGCAGGCGCGTTGCTGAGCGGCGACGCGCCCTTGCGGGGCTCAAGGTAACAGAGGTCTCCCGGGCCGGCGCGATCGGCGGGCGCGACGCCGCGAACGAGGCTTTCGGGGTCGCCGCCGATCTGCTCGGAAGGCGAAAGCGCCCGGGCCGTCACCGGCCCGAGCGCTTCGTAGAAACGTGGGTCAATCATGCGCCGCGCATGCTGGCGCCGACTTCGCCCGTTGTCACCGCCAATTCCTATTGGCCGGTCGTCGCCGCAGGCTGTTGCTGCTGCGCCTGACACTCGGCGACCGCATGACGGGTCACGTTGGCGGTGCGCGTGGCTTGGTTCTGATCGAGTTGCTGGATCACCGTGTTGGTGATGTCGTACTCCGGCGCGACGTAATTCACGTTGCCCGCATCGATGACCATGCCGGCGCCGCGTTGCTGCATGACGCTGCGGATAATCGGAGACACAACACGATCAAAGTCACGCAAGCTGATCAGCTGCGAGCACTCGAGATCGCCTTGCAGAGCCGCCGCACGCGCCTGATGTTGCTGGCGGCGCTGGCCGAACTGCTGAAACTGCGGGCCCCAGGTGGCGTGGTTGCGGATCTGCTCCGGGGTCATGTTCCGCGTCGCGTTCTGAAGGCGCTGGGCCTCCTGCTCAAGCGATTGCGCTTCCGGCTGCAACGCCTGCGCTTCAGTCCCGATCTGGGTGCGCACTTGTTGAAGCTTCGCGGCCATGTCGCGCCCGAGCGCGGATTCCGCGGCGATACGCTGGTAGTTGACCACCACGGATGCGGCGGCTTGGCCGCGGTTGCGTTGCGCGAACGCGTCAGGCGCGCTCGAAAAGGCCGCCGCTGCAATCGCGACCGCCGACACCATACTCATTAGACGCATTGCGCGCTCTCTCCTTAGAAGTTGGTTCTGGTCGAGAACCGGAATTCCTCTCGCCGATCGAAATCCTCATAGGCGAGCGGCTGCGCGAAGTCGAACTGCACAGGACCAAAAGGCGAGTCCCAGAAAACAGAGACCCCCGCCGCAGCTCTCAAGCTGGTGGAGTCGTCAACAATAAGGCTGGAATCAGCATCAAGCACCACAGTCTCGCGGCTTGCAGCGTCCACGACCCCTAAAGTCCCGAAATCGGCGAACAGGGCCGCCCCCAGGCCGAAGGAGTCGGGAAGCGGAAGCGGCACATCCAGGTTCAACGACCCAATGGCGTAGGCGTTGCCGCCAATAGCGTCTCCGGCGGTCTCCAATTCACCCGTCGTCGTGTTGACGACAATTTGTCTTGGACCAATGCCCGCGACATCAAACCCACGGAAGGACTGACCGCCCTTGAAGAAGCGGTCATTGATGCGCACGTCGTCGCCACCCCACCCCGCGACAAAGCCCGCCGTGCCCCGGAAACTGGCGCGGAAACCGCCCCACAACCCGTAATACACGCCGCCCTCAATCTCGGTGCGCAAGTAATTCAAATCGCCGCCCAGACCCGCGATGTCCTGGCTGAGCTGCAGGTCAAAACCGCGAGTCGCCCGGATCGGTTGGTTCCGTTGATCCCAGTTGATCGTCACGCCGATGAGCGACGTGAGGAACGTGCCCTCCTGGTCACACAAGGAGGAACGCGCAGGGTTCAGCGGATCGCATTGATTGATCGCTGGCGTGAGAATGTTGGAATCGTGATCGACGAAAAGGTCGGCGATTTGCGTGTCGTCCTGGACGAGCGAATACGTCAGCCCAAGATTCGTCCGCTCCGCGACGGGAAAACCCGCGCGCAGCCCAATCCCTGTCGATTGGTTTTCGAAGGAGGATTGGTCGCGATAGTCCGTGCGCAAAGAGTAGAGATCGAATCCCGCGGCGACTTCGCGCCCCATGAAACGCGGCTCGGTAAAACGAAGATCGAGCTGCTGTCGCTGTTGGCTCGACGACGCGCGCAGCCTCAGGAATTGCCCGCGGCCGCGCAGGTTGCGCTCCGTGACCGAGACGTCGAACAAGAAACTCTCGGACGACGAGTAGCCGGCAGCGAACGCGAGTTCGCCCGTCGATTGCTCCTCGACCGTCACCGTGACGACAGAGCGATCAGGTTGCGAACCCTCGGAATCATCAACCGTGACCTCGTTGAAGAAGCCCAGCGCCTGGATTCGCTGCCGTGAGCGATCGAGCAAGACGCGGTTGAACGCATCGCCTTCGTTGACGCGCATTTCGCGACGGATCACGCGGTCGAGCGTGCGCGTATTGCCAACGACATCAATGCGCTCGATGAACACGCGCGGACCTTCGTTCACTTCGAAGGTGATGTTGACCACGCGGTTGTCGCGATCGCGCTCGACAACCGGGGTAATGTCGACGTTGGCGTAGCCCACTGTCCCCGCGACGTATGTCATCGCGTCAATAGCGTCTTCGATCAGCTCGCCGCGGAAAACAGTGCCCTCGCGGATCGGAATGGCCGCCAACAAAAGGCTCTCGGAGAGACGATTCAGTTCGGTGCTGACCCGGATGTCGCCGAATTCGTAGCGCAAGCCTTCATCGACCGTGAAGGTGATGAAGAAGTCGCGCTGGTCCGGGGTGAGCTCCGCGACGGCCGAGACCACCCGGAAGTCCGCGTATCCGCGATTGCTGTAGAATTGGCGCAGCTGTTCGCGATCGTATTCGACGCGATCAGGATCGTAATTGTCGTTGCTTTGGAAAATATTCCACCAGCTCGATTCCGTGGTGACGATAACGTCCCGCAGCCGGCGGTCGGAAAATTCCTCATTACCGATGAAGTTCACGTCGCGCACGCCGGTGACCGGGCCTTCATCGACCTCGAAAATGAGATCGACGCGGTTTTGGTCGAGCTCGCGCACTTGCGGCGTCACCTGCGCCGCGAAACGCCCCGCGCGCCGGTAAAGCTCCACTATCCGTTGCACGTCGGCCTGCGCGCGCGCGGGCGTAAACACGNNCGGTTGATGATCGGGTTCTCGGTGACCGAAACAACGAGATCGGCGCCTTGCTGCTCGATCTGCACGTCCGCGAACAAGCCCGTCGCGAACAAGGTCTTCAGCGACAAGTCGATGCGCTCAGGGTCGAACGTGTCGCCGGGGCGCACAAGCAGATAGGACGTCACCGTCGCCGCTTCGATCCGTTGATTGCCTTGCACGACAACGCGCCGAATGGCGGCGGCTTGTTGTGACGTCGTCGCGGGCGCTTGTCCCGTTTGCGCGGAAGCCTCGGCCGACAGCGCGACCATTGCGCCCGCGCCGGCGCCGACGGAGGCGGCGCTGTACATAGCGCCGAGCACGACATCCCGAAGAACCCGCTTCATTAAGCCCTCGACGCTCTGGCGCTCCCCTGCGCCTCGTTCTTAAGACCCCATTCGGACACGAAAGACAAGGACGAGACGCTGTTAGTGGGCGCCGGGGAACAGCCTTGTAATGTCGTTCCAGGTTGCGAACAGAAACAAACTCGCCATCACGGCGAAACCGGCGCGATAGGCCCATTCCTGAGCCGCTGGCGGAATCGGTTTGCCCCCACGCAACGCCTCAATGCCGTAGAACAGCAGGTGGCCCCCGTCCAGGATCGGGATGGGGAGTAAGTTGACGAAACCCACAGCAACGGAAAGCACAGCCGCCAGCTGCAGCAGTGAAAGCGTCAAAAATAGCGCTTTTTGGCTCCAGGTCGCTTCCGGCGCTTCCAGGGCGGAGGACGCCACCTGACCCGAGACGTTGAGAATGCCCAGCGGACCCGCGATCTGAGCGCCCGATTCGCGTCCCGTGACGACGTTGGCGAGGTATGTCGTCGTTTGCGAGAGGATAGCCCACGTCGCCGAGGCGCCTTCGGCGAGCGCCGCGTGGGGCGGGATCGGCTCACGATTCGCCATCGAGGAGTCGTGCATCACGCCGATCATTCCGACCTGCTCGTTGTCAGGATGAGGGCGCGGCGTGACCGGCACGGTCACGACCACATCTCCGCGGCGAACCACGAATGAAAGCGTTTGCCCGGGCGAAGTTGCAATCAGACCTTGGAGCGCCGCGAAGTCGCGGACGACGCGACCATCGACGGTTTGAACCACATCGCCGGGCAACAGCCCGGCCTCCGACGCCGGTTGTCCAGGCTGCACCTGATCAATGCGGGGCGCATCGCGGCCCATGACGAGCGCGAGAATGGCGAAGGCGACGATCGCGAAGACGAAGTTCGTGAGCGGCCCGGCCGCCACGGTGATCGCGCGTTTCCACAGCTGCTGCGCGCGGAAATGGCCGCGTTGCCGCGCCTCCTCATCGCTCAGGGCTTGATGTTCTGGCGACGCGGGCAGCGTGCTGGTTCCGTCGCTGTCATCGATCCACGACACAAACCCGCCGAGCGGAATGCGCGACACCTTCCAACGCGTGCCATGTTTGTCGGTCCAGCCGAACCATTCCGAACCGAGGCCAATGGAAAAACTCTTCACGGCGATGCCGCACCAGCGGCCTATCCGGAAGTGGCCGAACTCGTGGACGAACACCACGACGCTCAACACAAGGACAAAGGCGCCGAGATAGACGAGCGCGTTCTGCAGGTTCTGCAGCATCTCCGCCATGGATCGGCTTCCCTTCCCTAGGTTTTCTGTTGTCCGAGCGTTTAGGCCGCGCTGAGCGTTCCCGCAATCCGCCGCGCCGTCATTCGCGCGCTCCGATCCAGTTCGGTCACCTCATCGAAGGAAGTGGGCGCTTTTGCGATTTCGCCCACGCGATCCAGCTCCGCGAGGACGGATTCAACGGTGCGGGTGATGTCCAGAAAACCCAGGCGCCCCGCCAGGAAGGCCTCGACTGCGACTTCGTTCGCCGCGGAAAGCGCGTTGGTCGCCGCCGCGCCAGAAGCCAGGGCGCGCCGGCAGAGATCGAGGGCCGGAAAGCGGGTCTTGTCTGGCGCTTCAAACGTGAGCGCACCGANNGGTCAAGGCGGGGGGTCGCCACCTGCGCGCGGTCAGGCCAAGCCAATGCAAACGAGATGGGCACGCGCATGTCTGGCGAGCCGAGTTGAGCCAGAACCGAGCCGTCGACGTAGTGGACGAAGCTATGCACAACGCTCTCGGGGTGAACGATAACATCGAGTTTTGCAGACTTAAAATCAAAGAGATAGGCCGCCTCGATCAGTTCCAGACCCTTGTTCATCAGGGTCGCGGAATCGACCGAAATCTTGCGTCCCATATTCCAACGCGGATGGGCGCAAGCCTGCTCGGGCGTCGCCGCCGCCATGGCCGCCAGACTGGCGCCGCGGAATGGGCCTCCCGATGCCGTGAGCGTCACCTTCTCAACCCGCTCGGGGTGGGTCAGGACCTGAAAAATGGCGTTGTGCTCGGAGTCCACGGGCAACAGCGTGGCGTTGTGTTGTTTGGCCGCCTGAACAAACAAGGGCCCGGCACAAACTAGGCACTCCTTATTGGCGAGGGCGACCGCCGCCCCGCGCCGGACCGCCGCCATGGTCGGTTCCAGACCGGCGGCGCCAACGATCGCCGACATGACCCAATCCGCGGGTCGCGCCCCAGCTTCTTCAAGCGCCCCGGTCCCGGCGCCAACCGTTACATCCAGCCCCGCGAGGGCGTCTCGGGCTTCATCGAGCTTCGAGGAATCGGCGATCGCGGCGAACTTGGGACGGAGCCGCATGCAAGCGTCGCGCAATGCGGAAAGATTGCCGCCCGCGCTTACCGCCTCGACGGCGATCTCGATTCCTTGGCTGCGCAGCTCCTCAACGACGCTGAGCGTCGATTGCCCGATGGAACCGGTCACGCCCAGGATTGAAATGACGCGTCCGGCGTTCATAACCCCGCCCCAAACAAGTCCGCCATGCTGCGGGGCCCCAAGGCGAGGGCCGCGCCCACAAGAAGGGTGGCCGCCATCAGGCTGTCAATGCGGTCGAGCACGCCGCCATGGCCGGGAATGATCCGGCTCGCGTCCTTGACGCCGAAGCGGCGTTTCAGAAAGGATTCGAAAAGGTCGCCCATCAGTCCGGTGAAGGCGATCACCGCCCCGAGCGCGGCCCATATCGGGTGCAATGGGGGCGCGGCCTGATAGACAAGCCCGCAGGCGAGGCCCGCGCCGGCGCCCGCGCAAACGCCCGCAACGATGCCGGACCAGGTCTTGTTTGGCGAAAGGCCCGATGCGATCCGCGGCCCTCCGATCACCTTGCCGCCAAAATAGGCGAAGATGTCGGAGGCCCAAATGATCGCGAACAGGGCGAGGATGGTTTCCAACCCTTCCGGCGCTCGGTCTCGCAGCCACAGGAACAATGCTGGCGGAAACCCGACGTAAATCGCCCCGCCCGCCGTTTCGAGCGCACCCAACGCGGTGCGCCGGCGCAGGGCGGACGCAAGCGCGCATAGGGCGAGCCAGGCCCCCGCTAGAGTCACCGCCTGCCAACTCGCCAGCAACACAGCGCCGAGCGATCCAGCCAATGCGAAAACGAAAGCCGGCATGGTCGCCTCGGGCTCGCTCATCCGCGCCCACTCGTACGACATGGCGACGACGGCCGCGCCGCACGCCGCAGCGAGCCACGGCCCCCCGAACCAGGCCGCCGAAAACCCCGCCGAAGCGAGCACAAGCCCGGAAAGAACGCGCGCGCCCAGATCCGACCAATCTTGGCGATCGCTGGGCGGCGGCGAACTCATTCCGCGCCGTGGCCGCCAAATCGGCGCTCGCGGCGATGGAATTCCGCGATGGAGGCCGAGAGCGCATCCTTGTCGAAGTCGGGCCACAACACGTCGGAGAACACGAACTCCGCGTAGGCGGCCTGCCACAGCATGAAATTGGAAAGCCGCGCCTCGCCGGAGGTGCGAATAAGCAGGTCAGGCATGGGAAGCTCGCACGTGTCGAGGAAACTCCCGAAACGCTCGACGGTGATATCTTGCGGCGCCAACCTGCCGCCGGCGACCTCTTCCGCGATCCGGCGCGCCGCACGCGCAATCTCGTCTTGGCCGCCATAATTGAACGCGATGGTGAGATTGAAACGTGTGTTGTGACGCGTCTTGGCCTCCGCCTCCTCGACAATGCGCAGAATGTCGCTCTGCAATCCGACGCGTTCGCCGATGATGCGCACCCGCACCCCTTCGCGCGCCAGCTTGTCGAGGTCGCGCGAGACGTAGAGGCGAAGCAGATCGAACAGCGCGTTGATTTCCTCGGCGGGCCTGCGCCAATTCTCGGTCGAGAAACCGAATACCGTGAGGTACTCGATGCCGAGATCGCCCGCGGCTTCGACGGTCCGGCGCAATGCCTCCACGCCTTCCGCGTGCCCAAATGTTCGCGGCCGCCCGCGTTGTTTTGCCCATCGCCCATTGCCATCCATGATGATGNNGCCCAACGGCCATTGCCATCCATGATGATGGCGACGTGGCGAGGCGGGGACGCATTGGCGGGGGTTGGGACGGCGACCATGGGGAGGTTGGTTCAAGCTCTGAAGGTGTGGCGAGAATAAAACCCTGAATGCGGCCTTCCCGCCCCTGCCCTTCCAGCCTTAGACCTGCATGATCTCCTCTTCCTTATGCCGGAATGCGTCGTCGATCTTCTTGATGTGATCGTCGGTGGCCTTCTGCACGTCGGCGCCGAGCTTCTTGTGCTCATCCTCTGAGATCGCGTGTTCCTTTTCCAGCTTCTTCAAATGGTCCATGGCGTCGCGGCGGATGTTGCGCACCGCCACGCGTTGCTGCTCGGCGTACTTACCAGCGACCTTGGCGAGTTCGGCCCGCCGCTCGCCGGTCAGCGGCGGGATCGGAATACGCAGCGTTTGCCCATCGATAATCGGGTTGAGGCCAAGATTCGCGGAACGGATCGCCTTGTCGACGGCGGACACGACCGATTTGTCCCAAACCTGAACCGAGATCATCCGTGGTTCGGGGACGGTCACGCCCGCGACTTGATTGAGCGGCGAAACGCCGCCGTAGGCGTCAACCGTAATCGGATCAAGCAACGCCGGGGAGGCGCGTCCCGTGCGCAAGCCGCCGAACTCATGCTGAAGCGCGGTGAGCGCGCCATCCATGCGGCGCTTGTATTCGTCGAGGGCGAATGGGGGTGATTGAGCCATGGCGATCTTCCTAGTCAGCGATGGTTGTGCAGACGCCGCGCCCAGCCAACACATCGGCCAGCCCGCCGCGCTTGTGGATGGAAAACACGACGATCGGAATGCCGTTGTCACGCATCAGGCTGATGGCGGAAGCGTCCATCACCCTTAGGTCGCGCGCCAGTACTTCGTGGTAGGAGAGCGTCTCGTAGCGCGTCGCGTTGGGATCCTTCTTCGGATCGGCGGTGTAAACGCCGTCGACCTGGGTGCCCTTCAAGAGCGCGTTGCATCCCATCTCGGCGGCGCGCAAAGCCGCGGCGGTGTCGGTTGTAAAAAACGGATTGCCAGTGCCGGCGGCGAAAATGACGATGCGGCCCTTCTCCATATGCCGGATGGCGCGGCGGCGGATGTATGGCTCGCACACTGTCACCATGGGGATGGCTGAAAGCACGCGCGCGTAACCGCCTATGGCTTCGATGGCGTTCTGCATGGCGAGCGCGTTCATCACAGTCGCCAGCATGCCCATGTAATCGGCGCTGGCGCGCTCCATGCCTTTCGCGGCGCCTTGCATGCCGCGGAAGATGTTCCCTCCGCCGATCACGAGGCACATCTCGGTCCCCGCCTTGACGGCGTCGAGCACCTCTTGGGCGATGCGCTCGCAGACAGTCTGATCGATGCCGTACTGACCATCGCCCATCAGCGCCTCGCCTGAGATTTTCAGGAGGACGCGCTTATAGAGGCGCGCGGGCGACGCTTGGTTTTGTTCGGCAAGGCTCATGAGCCGAATCTATAGACCAGGCCCACGGGCTAAGTCACGGCGGGGAAAAGAAAAGAGCGCGGAAGCCGTTCAGCTCCGCGCTCTTCGCCTTGCTCTTGAGGACAGGTCAGTCCTTTTTGGTCATCGCCGCGACTTCATCGGCGAAATTGTCGACCTTTTTCTCCACACCTTCGCCCACCGCGAAGCGGACGAAACCGGCGATCTTGATCGGCGCGCCCGCGGTCTTCGCCGCCTCCGCCACCGCCGCCTCGACGGTCTGATCGGGATTCAGCACGAACGCCTGCTTGGTCAGAACCGATTCCTCGAAGAATTTGCGCATGCGGCCTTCCAGCATCTTGTCGAGCACTTGCTGGGGCTTTCCTTGCGCCTTGGGATCTTCCTTGATCTGTTCAAGCAGAACCGTTTTCTCGCGTTCGACGCGGTCGGCGGGAATGTCCGTCTCGGCAAGCGCTAGCGGATTCGCCGACGCGATATGCATAGCGATCTTCTTGCCGAAGCTCTCCAGCGCGGCTTTGTCGCCCGTGGACTCGAGCGCGACCAGAACCGCGATGCGGCCCAAATGGTCGGCGCCGTCCACCTTGGAGTGGACATAAGCCGCGATGGCCCCGTTCTGCACCGAAAGCTTCGCCGAGCGCCGTAGCGTGATGTTCTCGCCGATCGTCGCGATCAGTTGCGTCACGGCTTCGGAGACTTTCTGGCCTTCGTGGGCGGCGTTGAGCAGCGCGTCGTGGCCATCGGCGCTGAGCGCGATCTTCGCGAAGGCGCCCGCGGCCTTCTGGAAGTCGGCGTTGCGGGCGACGAAGTCCGTCTCGGAGTTAAGTTCGATCACCGAGCCATGGTCGACGCCAAGCGCGATCGCCACCACGCCTTCGGCGGCGGCGCGGTCAGCCTTCTTCGCCGCCTTGGACAAGCCCTTGGCGCGCAGCCAATCGACGGCCGCTTCGAGATCGCCCTTGGTTTCCTCCAGCGCCTTCTTGCAATCCATCATGCCGACGCCGGTCTTCTCGCGCAGGTCCTTGACCAGCGCAGCGGTGATTTCCGCCATTTTCAATACTCCTTCGCGTTCGTGTTCGCGTCAGTAATTAGCGCCGGAGGGCCCATCGATCGGGCTCTCAACCGGCGTTGGGTCGCGCTCGCGCACCACGGGCTCCACCGGAGGACGCGCCGAGGCGCCAATATCAGCGCCGCCACGCACCTGGTTTTCAGTCAGGCCGTCGAGCACGGCGTCGGCGATCAGATCGCAATACAATTGGATCGCGCGCGCGGCGTCGTCGTTGCCGGGGATCGGGAACGTCACTTCGTCGGGGTCGCAGTTGGAATCAACCACGGCGACAACCGGGATGCCGAGCTTCCGCGCTTCTTGAATCGCGATCGCTTCCTTGTTGGTGTCCACGACGACCATGAGATCGGGAATGCCGCCCATGGCGGCGATGCCGCCGAGCGAGCGATCAAGCTTGTCGCGCTCGCGCGTCAGGTTGAGCACTTCCTTCTTGGTGAGGCCGACGGCGCCGCCGTTGGCGATGGCGTCGAGTTCGCGCAAGCGCTGAATGGACTTCGAAACGGTTTGCCAGTTCGTCAGCGTGCCGCCGAGCCAGCGCGAGTTGACGAAGTATTGCGCGCAGCGTTGCGCCGCGGCCTTGATGTGATCCGCTGCCTGGCGTTTCGTACCCACGAACAGGATGCGCCCGCCGCCAGCGGCGACCTCACGCACTTTCAGAAGCGCCTGGTGCAACAGCGGCACGGTTTGCGAGAGATCGAGGATGTGAATGTTGGACTTCGCGCCGAAGATGTAGCGATCCATCTTCGGGTTCCAACGGTGGGTCTGGTGACCAAAGTGCGCGCCAGCTTCCAAAAGCTGACGCATGCTGAATTCAGGCAGCGCCATGTGACAGTCCTTTTCCGGTTTGCCGCCGCGGGCGTGACTTTAGGAATTTATTCCCAAGACCGGAAGGAGGAAACGGCCGCTTTTAGACCGCACCGCCCTACCCGCGTGCGAAGTGAGCCGGCGATATAGGCGCGCGACGCACGGCAAGCAAGCGGTCCGGCGCCGCACATTCACACCGCGCGGGAGTGCCGCGCCGCGCCCACGTCGCGATATGCGTCGAACGCTTGGGCGACGAGGCGCGCGAACGGCCGCGCCGCGTCGGGGATCACGATGCGCGCGCCTTCGACAACAACCAGCCCGTCTTTCGCCAGCGGGGCGAGTTCGGCGAGCTCCGCCGCGAAGGCCTCCAGGCCTCCAAAGGATTGGAGATCGAGTTCGAAGTCGCACAACAGCCGCATGATGAGCGCGCGGCGATGGACGTCGTCCGCCGACAGCGCCTTGCCGCGTTTTGTCGCTAGGCCGCCGCTCATGATCGCCGTGCGCCAAGCGCCGACCTCGGCTTCGTTCTGCGCATAGCCTTGCGGCAGGGTCGAAATCGCGGAGGGGCCCAACCCGATCAGCGCATCGGGTTGCGTTTCCACAAACCCCTGGAAGTTGCGCGCGAGACCGCCTTGGCGCGCTGCTATCGCGATGGGATCGTCCGGGCGCGCATAATGGTCATAGCCAATGGTGACGTAGCCCGCCGCTTGCAGCGTCTCGCGAAGCGTGTCGGCGAGCTCAAAGCGCGCGGCGGCGCCCGGCAAGGCGTGTTCGTCCATCAGCTTTTGGCGGGTCTTGAACCACGGCACATGCGCGTAACCAAACACGGAGAAGCGCGCGGGGCTCAGGCTCGCGGCGCGTTCCGCTGTCTCGCGCACACTGTCGCGCGTTTGGTGCGGCAGGCCGTACATCAGATCGAACGAAAGCGCCTCTATGCCCGCCTCACGCAGCATGTCGACAGCATGTCTCACCGTTTCGAACGGCTGGATGCGGCCAATGCCTTGTTGAACGCGCTCGTCCAGGTCCTGAACGCCCAGCGACACGCGGTTGACGCCTGCCGCCGCGAAGGCTTCGGCATGAGCTTCGGTGAGAATGCGCGGATCGATCTCCACCGCGTGGCGCTCAAGCGAGAAGAGGTCGAAACGCTGATCCAGATGGTCGGCGATCGCCGCGAAGCGCGCGGGCGATAGAATATTAGGCGTGCCGCCGCCCCAGTGGATTTCGGTGACGCGGCGCGCCGCCGCCGCGTCCGCGACGCGGTCGATCTCAACCAGCAGCGCCTCGACAAATTCCGCGATCGGCTCGTCGCGCTTGGCGGCGAAGGCGTGGCATCCGCAATACCAGCACATCTGTTTGCAGTACGGCGTATGCAGATAGAGCGAGAGCGATGCATCGCCTGGCAACTCGCCGAGCCAACGCGCGAAAACAGCGCCGTCCACGGCAGTGTCGAAATGCGGCGCCGTCGGATAGCTCGTGTAGCGCGGCGCGCTCTGCTCGGCGAACTTGAGGAGCTTAGGGTCCATGCGCCCAAGCGGCCTCAATTCGCGGGCCTCGCATTGATCGAGAGCAATTCGCTCAGTTCAGGGCCTTGGGCGTTTGCGGAGAAAGTTCAGGCGGCAACGGCGACGCCGCAATGCCTTCATCGGCCAATTCGCGCGCTTCCTGCGGGGTTGCTTCGCCCCAGATCGCGCGTTCCTCGCTCTCGCCTGTGTGAATCTTGCGCGCTTCCGCGGCGAATTTGTCGCCTACATAGTCGAAATTGTCTCTGATGTGCTCGCGCACCTTCGCGGCCATGGCCATGGCGACAGCGCGTTCGGCGCGCGCTTGTTTGGCTCGGCCTGTCACGACGGCCGGCGCCATGGGCGCCTTTTCGACATGGGTGGAGCCGCAGTGGGGGCACGCAACCAGCCCGGTCGCCGCCTGCTTGTCGTAGTCGGCGATGGAGCCGAACCAGGCTTCGAATTCATCGCCATTGGCGCAGCGGAGATCATAGCGGATCATGGCGCGCGAAACTCCCGCCCGCCGAGCCAGGCCGGTATCTTGGCGCGCGCCGCGCCCACTTGATCGAGATCGAGGTCGGAAACGATCACGCCCGGTTCATCGTGATCGAGGCGCGCGATCACCTTGCCCCACGGGTCGACGATCATGGAGTGGCCCCAGGTTGAACGCCCATCTTCGTGGCGCCCGCCTTGGGCCGGCGCCACCACGAACGCGCCTGTTTCAATCGCCCGCGCACGCAATAAGACCTCCCAGTGCGCCTGACCGGTGGGCACGGTGAAAGCCGATGGCACGGTGATGATATCGGCGCCCGCCTTCGCGTAGGCTGCGTAAAGCGGAGCAAACCGCAGGTCGTAACAGATGGACATGCCGATCTTCGTGTTCGCGGGCCCCGCCGCCAGTACGGCCTCGGCGCCGCCCTCCACGGTTTCGCTTTCGCGATAGGTCTCGCCGCCGCCGAGCGTGACGTCGAAGAGATTGATCTTGTCGTAGCGCGCAGCGATCTTGCCATCCGGCGTGAACAAGAACGAGCGATTGAAGACCTTGCCTTGTCCCGTCGCGATCGCCGCCGACCCCAGCAAGAGCCAAACGCTGAACTCCTGCGCCAGACGCCCCCACGCCAAGAGCTCCGCATCGCCCTTCTCAGGCCCCGCCGCGGCGAGTGCGCGCTCGCGGTTTCGATCGAGGCGGTAGGTGTTTTCCGGCGTCGCAATCAGCCGCGCGCCCATGGCGGCGGCTTCACGGACGAAGGGTAAGGCGTGCGCGCGATTGGCCGCAGGCTCGATCCCGCAGCGAAGCTGAACAGCGGCGACACGCAGCTTTCGCATCAGGCGCCCTTCAATAGAGGATCAAGACCGCCGCGCGCGTCGAGATCGTGCAGATCGTCGCAACCGCCGATGTGCGTCTCGCCGATGAATATTTGCGGGAAGGTCCGCCGTCCCGAGCGCGCGATCATCTCTTCCTTCTTCGCAGGCTCGAAGGTGGCGTCGATCTCGGTCACGCGGGCGCCCTTGCGCTTCAACAGGGAGAGCGCGCGCGTGCAATAGGGGCAAAGCGCGCGCGTATAGACCAGCACATCCGGCATGCGACTCAAGTTCCTCCTTCACGCCACAATATCGGCGGGCCGGACCACGCGCGCTAGGGTCAAGCCATGCACTTCCGCAGCCCCCGCTTTACGCAATGCACGGGCGCACGCCTCCAGAGTCGCGCCAGTGGTGAAAACGTCATCGACGACAACGACGATTTTGCCCTTGCAGCGGGCCGAAGCTCGGATCGCGCCGCCAACGTTTCGCCGCCGTTCCGACGCTGAAAGCCCGGCCTGGCTCTTGCGCCGCTTGAAGCGCGTCAGCGCTCCGGGCTTCCAAGGCTTGCCACAGCTCTCGGACAAGGCCTGCGCCAACCACGCCGCCTGGTTGAAGGAACGCACGGCTAGGCGCGTCCAGTGCATCGGGGTTGGCGCTATGAAGTCAGCGCGCTCCAGCATGGGCGCCGCCGCCGCGACCATCCAACGGGCGAACACCGGCAAACCGTCGCGCCGCCCTCCTCGCTTGAGATCGAGAATCAGGCGCCGCGCGTGATCGTCGTAGGCGAGCGCCGCGCGTGCGGTGTCATATACGGGCTTCGCTCCGGCGCACGCGCCGCAAACGGCTTCGGGATCGCCGTTCTCCGGAAGCGGAAAACCGCAGCATGCGCATACGGGCGCGCTCAGAAAATGCAGTTCGGCCCAGAGCGCGGGTTCGATCACGCCGGGGCGATCGACAAAGGCGTCGGACAAAAGCGAGCGTGGGGGCCATATGAGATCGGAAAGCTTTGACAGCGCGCCACGCTTTCGTATCTGGGCGCTCGCCCTCATGGACCTGGACATGACCGCCCCCCGCCTATTCGAGCCACGATTGCTGAGGTTGCGCAAGCAGCGACGGGCGAAACACCTCGCGGAGGCGGCGTTTCTCCACGCCCGCGCGGGCGTCGATCTCGCCGAGCGCTTGGAAGCGATCCCGCGCCGCTTCGAGAAGACGCTCGTGCTTGGGGGACAGGGCGCGTTTCGCCGCGCCTTGGCTGGTCACGCGTCGCTGCGCGAACGGCTGGGATGGATGGTCGAGGCCGACATCGCGGCAGCGGCCGTCGAGATCGATCTTGAGCGCGGCCCCTTTGCCGACGGGACGTTCGATCTCGTCGTATCGCCGCTCCTGTTGCATTGGGCCAACGATCTGCCCGGCGCGCTCTCTCAAGTCCGGCGCGCCCTGAAGCCCGATGGCCTGGCGCTCGCCGCGCTGCTGGGCGGCGAGACGCTGACCGAGTTGCGCTTGGCGCTGTTGGAAGCCGAAGCGGAGAAATGCGGCGGCGCGGCCATGCGGATTTCGCCGTTCGCGACGGTGCAAGATGTCGGCAGGCTCATGCAACGCGCCGGCTTCGCGTTGCCGGCTGCCGACCGCGACGTGGTCACGGTGCGCTACGCCGACCCCTTGAAGCTCCTGTTTGATCTGCGCGCGATGGGCGAGACCGCCGCCTTCGCCGAGCCGGCGGCGCACGCGCTGTCGCGCGGCGTGCTTTCGCGTGCGATGGAGATTTACCGCGCGCGGCACGCGGACAACGATGGGCGCGTGCGCGCGACGTTTGAGATCATCACGGCGACAGGCTGGGCGCCGCACGAGAGCCAACAAAAGCCGTTACGCCCCGGCAGCGCGAAAACCAGGCTCGCTGACGCATTGGGCGTGCGCGAGCACAACCCTTCGTCCGACGAAGACCCGTGAGCGCGCGTTTCCCGTTCTCGGCCAGGCTTTGGCGCTATTCCGGCCAAGCGGCGTGGCATTTCGTGACCGTTCCGCGCGATATCTCCGATCGCATGCGCGCTTTGAGCGGCGGCTTGCGCAACGCTTTTGGGTCGCTTCGCGTGATCGCTCGCGTTGGCCAGACCGAATGGCGCACCTCTGTGTTTCCGGATGCGAAATCCGGCGCGTTTCTTCTGCCCGTCAAAGCGGATGTGCGGCGCAAGGAGAAAATCGGAGATGACGACGCGGTTGACGTCGTGCTCGAGATCGACCTCTAGCGCCGCGGCGCACGCGCCATCGCCCACATGTGCAGCCCTGGAACATCAAACTCGCCCGTCACTTCAAATCCATGGCGCTCATAAAGCGCTACGTTTCGTTCGGTGGAACACTCCAGATAGGCGCATGTTCCGGTTCGGTCGAGCACGGCCAGCCTGTCCTTCAGCAGCGCCGAGCCGACGCCCAGGCCTTGCGCGTGCGGCGCGACGCCAAGGAACACAAGATGAGCGTGGGGAAGCGCTGGGTGATACGCTTCAAGTTTCGCGGCCAGCGCAAACCCGCGTCTCATCCCCGCCAGGCCGGCGACCGACATCAGCCGCGGCAGGAGCGCGACCTGGCGCGCTGGCGACAGCGCGAACGCATGTTGACCTGGCGAAAGCCAGATCGCGGCGCCGAGCGGCGTTCCGTCACGCTCGGCCAAATAAATCGCGCGTTCGGGGTGCACCGCGTCTTCGACGGCGACCTTGAAGAAACCCGCGCGGGCCCGCTCCTTGGCGCGGCCCTGCTTGAGCCAGTGGTTGAGCGCCGCTTCGTCGATGAAGGCGTCGGCAAGTACGGGCGCGACCCGACGCCCCTCGTCGCGACGCGTGAGCCGAACCGTCGGCGCGGCGATCATATCTTCTCGGAAATGCGGATCGCGGCGCGGCAACCGAACTTGATCACGGCTGACAGCAGAGGATAGGCGGGCGCGTTGTGGGCGCCCTGCTCCACGGCGGTGTCACGATGGGCGATCTCGTCCTCGCGGAAGCGGTCCACGATCGATTTCAACCCGCGATCAACGCCGTCCAGCGCCGCGCTTTGACGCGCATAGTGCTCCTCGATGACGTTCTCGACCGCTTCGGTACATGCGTGCGCGGCGCTCTCTCCCATCAGCGCCGTGACCGCGCCGAGGCCAAATCCCGCCACGCGCCAAAGCGGGGCCATTAATGTTGGGCGAACGTTGCGCTCCGCGATCAAGCGATCGAACGTGCGCAGGTGCTCCTGCTCGCCGGCCTCCATTTCGCCGATGAGCCGCGCGGCGTGGCTCTTGCCTTCGATGCGATCGAAGACGGCCCGTTGCCCCCTGTAGATTTGCACCGCGCCGAATTCGCCGGCGTGGTCGACGCGGATCATTTCGGCGAGGCGGCGCTCGCGAACGCCTTCTCCCGGGAATGGCGGGTTCGTCATGATTTGCGCTCCGGCGTCAAAGCGACGCAAAAACTGGTCAGCGCAAGCGCCAGGGAAATGAGCGCATTGTAGCCGGCCATCGAAATACCGAACATCGACCACGCGATTTGGTCGCACTTGGGAACAGTCAGTTCGCCGCCGAGATCGAAGGGGCGGATTTGGCTCATGTCGATGCGCGCGTCACACTGGGCGATCACCCAATGCTGTTCGACCGCAACATGGTAGGCGCCCATCAGCGCCGCGCCGAGTAAGACGCAGCCGATCAGCGCCGCCGCCCAGCGCGCCAGTAAGGGCCGTAGCCGCAGGGCGCCAAGGGCGAGCAGCGAAACGCCGACGACGGCCCAATGCCATTTTCGCTGGTCGAGGCACAACGGGCACGGCTCCAGCCCGCCAAATCGCTCAAACGCATGCGCCCCCGCGAGCATGGCGCCGGAACCGAGCGCGGTGAGCAGCGGCCAAATCGGACGGAAACGCGAGATCAGAGCGATCATGAGCTGCACACTACCCCAGAAACCGGCGGCGGTTCTGCGGCGCGCCGCCGCGCTTAGTGCATAAACCGCAGCGCCAGCACCGCGACAACAATGACGACCGCCACGCCCAGCAGCACCAGGCCAAGGCGCTTTTCGAGAACCGGCGCGATCTGTGGCCCAAAGCGCTGGAATATCCAGGCCACCGCCAAGAAGCGCAGCCCGCGGGTCAGAACCGATGCGGCCACGAAGATGGGCAACGAGAAGTGCAGGGCCCCCGACAGAATGGTCACCAACTTGTAGGGGATGGGCGTCAACCCCTTCAGGAAAATGAACCAGGCGCCCCACTGATCGTAGAAGGCGCGCAACTCCATTTCGCGTTCGCCGGCATAGCCAAAAAAACCGAGGATGGCGCCACCGACGGAATCCATCAGGAACATGCCGATGGCGTAGCCCGCCAGCCCGCCGAGAACCGAAGCGAGCGTGCAGATTATGCTGAATCGCAACCACTTGGAGGGCTCAGCCGCCGCCATGGGCCCAAGCATGAGATCGGGGGGAATAGGAAAAAAGGAGCTTTCGGCGAACGAGACAGCAAACAGCGCGCGCTCCGCGTTGGGGCTGCGCGCCATCGCCAGTGTTCGATCCTTGAGCGCCGTCAGCATGCGAAAACCTTAAACTCCGCCGGAACCGCGAATTGCGAGCGCTCCGCCCCTAGCCGAATGCAAGCCCGGCGCCCAGGGCCGAGGCGCAGGCCCCGACACGATTGACTTTTACCCCGCGCCCCGCCTACCTCCCTGCCCTCACCCGCGCCTGGTTAATGCCCCAGTGGCGGAATCGGTAGACGCAGCAGACTCAAAATCTGCCGTTCGCAAGGACGTGCCCGTTCGACTCGGGCCTGGGGCACCATCCTGCTTCGCTTGCTTTTGGAGACGCTCGTGAGCGAAGCAGAGACCGTCGGCGAGGAAACCGGATTTGGACGGATCGGGCGTTGGGTCGGGCTCATCATTGGCCCGGCTCTCGCCCTTGGGCTGCAGAGCATCGAGCCGCCAAGCGGTTTGTCGCCGGACGCCTGGCGGGTTGTATCGCTGGCGGCGCTGATGGTGGTGTGGTGGGTCACCGAGGCGATCCCGATTTCAGCGACAGCGCTGTTGCCGCTCGCGGTGCTGCCGCTGATCGGCGCGACCTCGATGAAGGAATCGGCGGCGCCCTACGCGGACCCGATCATCTTCCTGTTCATCGGCGGCTTCATGCTCGCGGCTTGCGTGGAGCGCTGGCGCCTGCATGAGCGCATCGCGCTATCGATCGCATCGCTCGCGGGCGGGCGCCCTCTTGCGCTGGTCGCGTGTTTCATGGCGGCCGCCGCGCTGATCTCGATGTGGATCTCCAACACCGCCACGACATTGATGCTCGCGCCCATCGCGCTCGGCGCCGCGCGCGCGCTCTCTCATGACGGCAAAGGCGACCTGGCGCTCGGCGGCGCGCTGATGCTCGGCGTCGCGCACGCCGCGACCATCGCCGGCATTGGAACACCGGTCGGATCGCCCACCAACCTCATCGCGCTCAGCTTCTTCGAGCGCGCGGGCGAACCAATCGCGTTCCTGGACTGGATGACGCGCGCCATTCCGATGATGGCGCTCATGCTGCCGCTGGCGTGGCTGCTGCTGTGCGTGCCGCTATTTGGTCGCCGCGGCGGCGATGTGGCGGCGGTCGCGGCGGTGGTGCGCGATGCGCTGGCGAAGCTCGGGCGCCTCACTGTTCCGGAAGCGCGCATCGGAGCGGTGTTCGCGCTGACGGCGGGAGCATGGATGGCGCGCGATGCGCTCGACGAACTGCCGTTGCTTGAGGGGTTGACCGACACCGGCATCGCGGTGATCGGCGCGCTCTTGCTGTTCTTCGTGCCCTCGGGACGCGGCAACGGCGAAAAGCTCATCGACTGGCCGACGGCGGAGCGCATTCCTTGGGGCATCCCGATACTGTTCGGCGGCGGGCTCTCGCTGGCGGCGGCGATGGAGACAACCGGACTGGCACAGTGGATTGGCGATGGAATCGCGGGCATGGACGGGCTGTCAGCGGTAGGATTGGTCGCTGTTTTGGTGGTCGCGACTATTCTGGTCTCGGAGTTGGCGAGCAATGTCGCTACGCTCACCAGCATGCTGCCGGTGGTGGCGGCTGTGGCCTCCGCGACCGATGCGCCATTGCAGCCGCTGGCGTTTCCCGTGGCGATCGCGGCGAGTTTCGCCTTCATGCTGCCGGTCGCCACCGCGCCGAACGCGATTGCTTATTCTTCGGGGCTTGTGAGCTTGAGGCGCATGCTGGCGGTAGGCTTCGGCCTCAATGTCGCGGCCGCTACGGTGATCATCGCGTTCGCGGCGGGGTAAGCCAACAGAGCCGGCGCCAGGGTATCGTAAGGCCGTGCGTTTGCCCATGGGTTCCGGATCGTGCTTCGCGCGTCCGGAATGACGCG
>DDSN01000075.1 GCA_002343395.1 Hyphomonadaceae bacterium UBA2389
CTTCAGGACGCCGCGCGGGCGCAGACGTCGGCGGCGTCAGACGATGCGCGTGCGTTGATCGACCTCGTGTTCGAGAACTACGCCTATCAAGAGCGCTTGACTGGGTTCAGCGAGAGACGCCTGCGCGCGCTGCGTGAAGGCGAGGCGGCGCGTGTCTCGACGGCTGGCGAACTGGTGAGCTTTGGCGAGCGGGCGCTTGCGGCGTTGTTCGATCACCACGCCATTCTCAACTCTTCGCGCGCGAATTCTTACGGGCTCGTGCCGAGCTTCGCCGACATGTGGATCGAGACCAATGCGCGCGGGCGCTACGTTATCGAGGATGTGCGCGCCGGTTCGCCCGCCGCCGCCGCTGGGATAAGGCCAGGCGATTTTTTGGTTCTGGTGGAGGGCGAGCCTGTTTCGCGCGCCATCGAGCGCTTCATCGAAGCGCCGGTTGGCGATCTCTCTCCCGCGCAGCGCGCCGCATGCGCACGCGTGCTCGCCGCGGGGCGACGCGATCGCATACGCCAGCTCAGCGCGACGCATAACGGCGTGCGGCGGCGGCTCGCACTGCCCAACCTCTACGCGCAAGGCGTTGCGCGCGCCGAGGGCGCGCTCACGGTGCAGTTGCCAGCGCCGGGCGTTGCGCACGTGCGCTTCAACGATAGTTTGGGGGACGACGCCACGATCGAGGCGTTCGACGCCTTCATGCGCGGAGGGCCAGGCGAGGGGGCCGTCATCATCGACTTGCGCGACACCGCCAGCGGCGGCAACACGCGCGTCGCGCGGGCGGTACTGGGGTGGTTTGTCGACCGACGGACGCCGTATCAACGGCACGAACTTCCACAGGAGGCGCGCGATGGCGGTCCGCCGCGTACGTGGCTTGAAGAGGTGTCGCCCCGCGGCGCGCGCTATGGCGGCGCAGTGTTTGTGTTGGTGAGCCGATGGACGGGGTCCATGGGCGAAGGCATGGCGCTGGGTTTTGACGCGATCGGCGCGCGCGTGATCGGGACCCGCATGGCCGGGTTGCTCGGCGCTGTGTATGATTTTCCGCTGCCGAGCAGCGGCATCGCGCTGAAACTTCCAGCTGAACGGCTCTACCACGTGAACGGCGCGCCTCGCGAAGCGTTTACGCCTCCCGTTCTGCTGCCCAACGCCGACGCGCCCGACGCAAGCGGCGCGGACCCAGCGCTGACGGCGGCGCTGCGGGAACTGGCTACACGCTAAATCGCCTGTGAAATCTGCGCGGCGATCTGCTGCAGCTCCGCCATGTCGGCTTTGGCCCCATGCCCGTGTCCGGCGAGGCCCGCGCCCTCGTAACGCGGGATAATGTGGAAGTGCAGATGGAAGATGGTCTGCCCTGCGGGCGCGCCGTTAAATTGCGTGATCACCACGCCGTCGGGCTTGAGCGCTCGCTCAACCGCGATCGCCAAGCGCTGCACGCGCTCCATCAGTGGGGCGATGCGGTCGGCGGGCAGTTCGAGGAAATTGCGCGCGCGCACGTTCTTGGGCACGACGAGCGTGTGGCCGCGCGATTGCGGAAAAATGTCCATGAACGACAACACCGCCTCGTCCTCGAACACCCGCACGCACGGAATGTCACCGCGCAGGATTTTGGCGAACAAATTGTCGTCGTCGTAAGCGCCGTGCAGGCTCATGGGGTGCGCTCCGTAGACTAAGCCGGCGATTGCAGATTGCGCACCATGCGCAGAAGCGTCGTACGCGGGATGAACTTGCCGAACCCGGCGATGAATTGATTGGAGGCGCCGGTCACGACGACGCGCTTGTTGCGCTTCCAGCCCTGATAGCCCATGCGCGCGACGGGCGCCGAGGCCATCGCGGCGCCAGCGTTCTTGGCAAGGCGCGTCTTGCCGGTGCCCGCGCGTTCGCGAAACTTCGAGACGGTGGGTCCAGGGCAGAGGCAACTCACATGCACGCCCGTGCCGCGTGACTCTTCCCACAGCGCTTCGGAGAATGAGAGCACGTAAGCCTTCGACGCGTAATAGTTCGCCATCAGCGGCCCCGGTTGGAACGCCGCCGTCGAGGCGACGTTGAGCACGCCGCCGCGTCTGTTCGCGAGCATGCGATCCCAGTACAGATAAGTCAGCTCGACCAGCGCGCGCACGTTGAGATCGATCATGCCAAGCTGCGTCTGCAAATCGGATGATGTCAGCGCGCCGGCGTGGCCGTAGCCGGCGTTGTTGACGAGAACGTCGACGCTCAAGCCGCGTTGCGCGATCGCCTGCGCCAAGGCTGATCCGCCGCCAATGGCGCCGAGGTCTTGAACGACGGCGGTGGCGGTGACCCCATGGGCGGCGGAAAGCCGGCTCGCCACGTCTTGGAGCGGACCCGCGCTTCTGGCGGAGAGGATGAGATTGTAGCCTTCGCGCGCGAAGCATTCGGCGAGGTCCACGCCGATCCCCATGGACGCGCCGGTTACAAGCGCCGTCTGTCCCTCGCCCGGTTTCTTGCGCGCCATTGTGATGCTCCCCTTGACCGCGCGACGATAGGCGCGTCGCCTGGGGGTTCCAAGCTCCGCCGTGAGCTGTGGTAGAAGGCCGGCATGAGCGCCAACGAGTTCAAACTCAATGAAGACGAAAAGCCCTTCGACCCGCCGGGGGGCGACAAGCCGAAGGGGCAGAAGCCGCGTGACGCGGCGACGCTGATCCTGGTTCGGAACGGGTGCGAAGTCATGATGGGCCAGCGGGCCAGGGGCCACGTGTTCATGCCGGACAAGTGGGTCTTTCCTGGCGGCAGGGTCGATCCAGGCGATGCGAAGCTCCCTGCGGCCCGCGAGCTCGCGCCCGAAACCGAGGCGCTGCTGAAGCGCGGCGGGGTCGTGCGCCGGCGGCCACGGGCGTTTGCGCTGGCCGCCGTTCGGGAAACGCGGGAGGAAGCGGGTCTGCACGTCGGCGGGGCGGAGGGGCCGGACCTTTCCCAGCTCGCTTTCGTGGCGCGGGCGATTACCCCGCCCAATCGGCCCCGGCGTTTTGACGCGCGCTTCTTTCTGGCGCACGCCGAGGCGGTCCTTGCGCATGACGTTCCCGAGGCCGGGGAGGAGCTTCTCCACACCAAATGGTTCCCGCTGGACGAGGCCGACGCGCTGGACCTGCCCTCGATCACCCGTTTTGTCCTGCGCGAGGTGCGGGCGCGGCTGGGGGGGCAGACGATCGACCCGCCCTTCCTGCGCTGGAGCCGGGGCGCGCACACCATGGAGCGCTTGTGTTTGAACCCTCTCCCCCGAGAGTGAGTTGCTCCCCCTCCCC
>DDSN01000116.1 GCA_002343395.1 Hyphomonadaceae bacterium UBA2389
GCGGAACAAGGTGCAGGCCATGTTGAGCGCCATGAGCGGCGATGTCATCGGCGAGGTGCCGGGGTTGCAATCACCGGCGACAGCCATGCGAACGCCGGCGGCGCGCAGCTTTTCCACCGGCGGCAGGCGCGTTTCGCGGAGAAAATAGAACGCGCCTGGCAAGAGCACCGCGACCGTGCCGGCCGCGGCCATGGCCGCGACGCCGGCATCATCGAGATACTCCAGATGATCCGCGGAAAGCGCGCGATAGCGCGCGGCGAGGCTGGCGCCGTGCTGGTTGCTGAGCTGTTCAGCGTGCAGCTTCACAGCGAGGCCATTGGCGCGGGCGGCGGAGAAAACGTAGTCCACCTCCTCCGCCGTGAAGCCAATCGTCTCGCAGAATGCATCGACGGAATCCGCCAAGCCTTGCGCGGCGATTGCTGGGATCATGACATCGGCCACGAGCGCAACGTAAGCGGCGCGGTCATCCTTGAACTCGGGCGGCAACGCGTGAAGGCTGAGAAAGGTGCGTTTTACGCGGACGTCGCCGCGCCGCGCCAACTCACCCGCCGCCTCCAGCATCTTGATCTCGGTCGCAAGATCTAGCCCGTAACCGGACTTGATTTCTACTGTCGTGACGCCTTCGCGCGTCAACCCAGCCAAGCGCCTTGCAGCGCTCTCAATCAGCTCTTCTTTGGACGCCGCACGCGTCGCGGCGACGGTTGAAACGATGCCGCCGCCCGCGCGGGCGATGTCCTCATAGCTCGCCCCTTGCAGACGCAGGTCGAACTCACGCGCGCGATCGCCGCCAAAAACCAAGTGCGTGTGGCAGTCGACCAAGCCGGGCGTGATCCAAGCGTTGTCGCAGCGTCGAACATCGCGGGCGAGATCGACGGCGTGGCCGGGAAGATCGGCGGCAAATCCGATCCAGGCGATCCTGCCGTCCTTCGCGGCCAGCGCGCCGCGCCGAATTTCGCCGTATGGCGCGCCGCCTTCGCGCATCGTTGCGAGGTTCGCATCAACCCAAAGCGTGTCCCACATGGGCGCTCTATAGACTGCGCCGCCCCGCCGCGCCAATGATCCGGACATGACCGCCGACTCAGATTGCCGCTCCTGGTTTTCCGCCGCTGATTTGCTGACCGACGACGCGGCGGCGCCCATCGCGCTGATCGGCGCGCCATTGGGCCTTGGCTCAATAACCCCTGGGCGCTGCGATCTCGCGCCCGAGGTCGTGCGCGCGGCTATGAGGCGAATGAGCGTCTATGACCTGGAAACGCAGACCGACCTCTCCACGCTGCGCGTGTTCGACGCCGGTGACGCCGACATCGCCGACTGCGAGCCCGCAAGCGCCCTAGCGCCCCTGGTGGCGTGCATCGCGCCGCTGACGAAGGCGCATCGGCTCACCATGGTGCTCGGCGGCAACAACGCCATCACAAGACCATGCGTGCATGCGCTCGATACGACGCTGCAGCGGGTTGGGCTGCTGACGCTCGATGCGCATTTCGATTTGCGCGACACAGATTGCGGGTTGACCAACGGGAATCCCATCCAAGCGCTGTTGGAAGACGGCCTGCCCGGCAAGCACATTGCACAGATTGGGCTCCTCCCCTTCGCCAACACCAAGAAGGCGCACGACAAGGCCAAGGCAGCGGGCATTCACGTGCAGTGTTGCGACCATTGGGATGCGGGCGGAACCCATCCCGTTGAAGAAGCGCTTTGCATGCTCGCCGAGCGCTGCGACGTAATCCACGTCGACTTCGACATTGACGTTATCGAGCGGGCCTGCATGCCGGGCGCCCCCGGCGCTCGGCCAGGCGGCATCAGCCCGAACTATTTCTTCGCAGCGACGCGCCTCATTTGCGCACATCCCAAGGTACGCAGCATCGATCTCACCGAGTTTGACCCTTCGCTGGATGTCGCCAGCATTTCCGCGTTGACCGCCGCGCGTTGGGCTTGCGAAGCGCTCACCGGGTTCAAGCGTCGCGGCTAGCGAGGGCGCGTCTTCACGCTCTTGCGTGACTTTGGTTTAGGCGCGGCGAGCGCATGGGCCGCCTTCAAGGCCGCGAACAACGTCGCCTCATCGGCCGCCTTCAAATCGCACCGCGTCGCGCCCATGCGGCCCCACCCGCCTAGTACAGGCGCAAATACCGCAGGCGCCTGCTCGCAGTAGAATTCTTGTGTCGCTCCGTCGAACATCAAATTGATGTCTTCGCCGCTGTTCGCCAGCGTCGCGAAAATCTTTCGGGGCGTACGAAACGCCGCGCGATCAAAGTGCGGCGCTTCGGACGCTGCATCGAGCGAAAGGGCAAGAGCGCGGGCACGAGCGGCTTTGACGGGCATCCGGCACCCTCACACAACGGGAGGCTACATTTCCAGAACACTCTAGTTCTTGACGCATACCAACTGGTCGGTATGCTTGCCTATGGCTGCGGCCCCCTCCCCCTCTCAAACACGCGCGCGAGAGCGCTTGCTTGACGCCGCGCTGGCGCTGGTGCGGGCCCAGGGCTACGCGGCGACGTCCGTCGATGAACTCTGCCGGGCCGCCGGCGTCACCAAGGGCGCGTTCTTTCATCACTTCAAAAGTAAGGACGAACTCGCTGTCGCTGCCGCACGCCATTGGTCGGAGGTGACCGGCGCACTTTTCGCAGCGGCGCCGTACCATGATCATGCTGATCCGCTGGATCGCGTGCTTGCCTATATCGATTTCCGCGCGGCGCTCATCGAAGGCGCGCCTGCGGCGTTTACTTGCTTCGCCGGCACGCTGGTTCAGGAGGCCTTCGCCGCCAACGATGAGATTCGTGCGGCTTGCGCAGCGAGCATCTTTGGCCACGCAGCGACGCTAGAGGCCGACATTGAGGCCGCGCGCGCGCGCCACTGCATCGAAGGCGATTGGACCGCGAAAAGCCTAGCGCTGCATACACAGGCGGTGCTGCAAGGCGCGTTCATCCTCGCCAAAGCGCAAGGCGGTCCGGAGGTGGCGCGCGCGATGGCCGCGCATCTCAAGCGCTACGTGCAGCTTCTGTTTGCCAAGGGAGAGTGACACTATGCCCAACACCATTCGCCTGCATCGTGTCCTGCGGGCGCCGCCCGAGCGTGTTTATCGCGCTTTCACCGACGCGGACGCTCTCTGTAAGTGGCTCCCGCCGCATGGCTTCACCGCCAAGATGCACACCTTCGACGCCAAAGTTGGCGGCGGCTACCGAATGAGCTTCACGGCCTTCGACACGGGCGGCGCGCATGCCTTCACCGCAAGGTACATCGAGCTCGAACCGCACGCGCGCATCGTCCATACCGATGTCTTCGACGATCCGAACCTCGCCGGCGAGATGGTCGTCACCATCACGTTCAAACAAGTCGCGGTCGGCACTGAACTCCATATCGAACAAGCCGGCGTGCCAGACATTATCCCGCCGGACGCCTGTTACCACGGCTGGCAAGATTCGCTGGCGCAGCTCACCGCGCTGGTCGAGCACGAGAGCGCGGGATGAGCGCCGCTCAGGGGGAGGATGCCGAGCCGCCCCGTTCGCATCAATGGAGTACGAGATGAGCACCGTGAACAAGCGCCTGATGCAGGGCGTGATCCCATACCTCGCGATCGACGGCGCCAGCGACGCCATCGCCTTCTACCGCAGAGCTTTCAGCGCGCTGATGCACGGTGATGTGGCGCTGATGCCGGGGACGAGCAGGGTCGCCAACGCGAGCCTTGTCATCAACGGCGGCGTGTTAATGCTGTCGGACGCGTTTCCGGAAATGGGTCAGCCCGCCGCCAAAGGCGGACACGGCTTCACTATGCAGCTCGTCGTTGACGATGGCGACCTTTGGTGGAACCGCGCCGTGGAGGCTGGGTGCGAAATTGTGACGCCATTCGCGAGGCAGTTTTGGGGCGACCGTTACGGCCAGTTGCGCGACCCGTTCGGCGTCGATTGGGCGATCAACGAGCCGAGCGCGGAAAACCGCGAGATCGCCAAAAATCTGAAGCTCAGCTGAATTTTCCAAGGGGGCATAGCATGAGCAAACCGCAACGCGTTTCCACGTGTATTTGGTTCGACGACAAGGCCGAGGACGCAGCGACCTTCTACGCGTCGCTATTTCCGAATTCGCGCATCGTTGAAGTCAACCGCTACGGCCCCGGTCAACGCATGCCCGAAGGGCTCGCGATGCTGGTGCGGTTCGAACTGGAGGGCGTCGCCTTCAGCGCGCTCAACGGCGGGCCGATGTTTCCGCTTTCCGAAGCAGTATCGCTGGTGGTTTCGTGCGAGACACAGGCCGAGCTCGACCGTATCTGGAACGCGCTCGTAGCCGACGGCGGCGCCGAAAGCATGTGCGGTTGGTGTAAGGATCGTTTCGGGTTGTCGTGGCAGATCATTCCCGCGCAGATCAGCGCCTGGATGAGTTCGAGGGATGCCGCCGCGCAGGGGCGCATGTGGGAGAAACTCATGGGCATGCGCAAAATCGACATCGCTGCGCTCGAAGCGGCGTTCAACGGATAGGGAGAAACGAATATGTACGTCGATGGCTATGTAATCCCGGTGCGGAAGACGAACCGCGAGAGCTACCTCGAAGTAGCGCGGATAGCCGCGCCCGTCTTCAAGGAACACGGCGCGCTGAAGGTGGTCGAAACTTGGGGCGATGACGTGCCAAGAGGAAAGCAAACCGACTTCTTCATGGCGGTGCAATGCGCAGAGGACGAGAACGTCGTTTTTTCATGGATCGTGTGGCCAGACAAAGCCACGCGGGACGCCGGCATGGCCAAAGTCATGCAGGACCCGCGCATGGACATGGACCCCGCCTCCATGCCCTTCGACGGCAAGCGCATGATCTACGGCGGCTTCAAGACGTTCCTGAGCTTCTGAAGCCTATTTCGTGCCCTTGGTTCCTTTGGTGCCCGCGTGCGCGGCGTGCCATGTCTTCACGGCGGCCATCGTGCCGGTGATGTGGCCCTTGGGCGCCATTTCCGAATGCACGAAGATGATCTTGCCGTCGGGCGCGATCACGTAGGACGTGCGGTTGGAGCGGCCGGGCATGAGCGCGAGCGGCACGTCGTATTTCTCGATGAGCGCCTTGTCGGCGACGCCGACCGCGAACTTGTTGCGGCATTCCTTCACGGAGAACTCGTTGAGCTTCTCGATCGGGTCGTTGGACATGCCGATGACGGTCGCGCCCATGCTGGCGAAATCGTCCGTCGCCTCGGCGAAGGCGTTGGCCTCGACGGTGCAGCCCGGCGTGTCGTCCTTCGGGTAGAAGNNCCCACGGCAAGCGCGGCGAGCGCCGGGCCGGCGAAGGTGACAGCGGCGGCGATGACGGTGGCGGCGGCAAGGCTGAACAGGCGCATCGAACGATCCTCCTCGGGGGCTTTTGCGCGCAGGCTATGCCTGAATCGATCCGGCTCCAAGGCGCTTTTCGGTGCGCCGTGCGTTCATTCGGCACGAGACAGGAACGTGGAGGCAGCAGCATGTTCATCGCGGCCTACTGGTGGAAGGTGAAGCCCGGCAAGGAAGCGCAGTTCCGCGCGGCGTGGCGGCGCGGCACCGCGCTGATCCGCGA
>DDSN01000020.1 GCA_002343395.1 Hyphomonadaceae bacterium UBA2389
GCATCGTCCTCTACATCACCGCGATGTGGGTGTCGGGAATCATGCAGGGCCTGATGTGGCGCGCCTACAACGAGTTCGGCTTCCTCGAATATTCGTTCGTCGAGACAGTCGAAGCGATGCACCCATACTACATCATTCGCGCGGCGGGCGGCGGTCTGTTCCTCGTTGGCGCGCTGGTGATGGCTTACAATCTGTGGCGTACCGCCACCGGTGCGGCGCCGGCGCACGAGCGTGCGTCTGACGTGCCGGCAGCGGCCGTTGCGGCTGAATAGGGGGCGATAGGATCATGTGGTCATTTCACAAATGGTTCGAGCGTCACTCGCTCATTCTCATCGTTGGCATCCTCCTCGTCGTTTCCATCGGCGGGTTGGTCCAGATCACGCCATTGTTCTTCATTGAATCCACGATCGAGCGCGTGGACGGGGTGCGGCCTTACACGCCCCTCGAACTCGCGGGACGGCGCGTCTACATTCGGGAGGGCTGTTATGTCTGTCACTCTCAGATGATCCGCCCGTTGCGGGATGAAGTGGAGCGTTACGGGCACTACTCGCTCGCCGCGGAGAGCATGTACGACCACCCATTCCAATGGGGATCAAAGCGATCTGGACCTGACTTGGCCCGTGTGGGCGGGCGCTACTCTGACGAGTGGCACCGCGCACACCTGGTCGATCCGCGTTCGGTCGTGCCGGAGTCGGTGATGCCGCCCTACGCCTTCCTGGCGAACGCCGATGTCGACGCAACGCAAATGGACGATCACGTGCGGACTAACCGGTTGCTCAATGTCCCCTACACGGATGAGCAGTTGGCGAACGCTGAAACGGATGCGTTGGCGCAAGCGCAGCCCATGGGCGAGCATGCCTTCGATTTTGAACAGCGTTATCCGGGCGTCGCCGTTCGCGACTTCGACGGCAACCCCGAACGCGTTACCGAAATGGATGCGCTCATCGCCTACCTGCAAATGCTCGGCACGGGCGTCGACTTCAATGCCTACCAGGCGGATACGCCTGAGAACCGACGCTAGGAGGCTGCTATGACATACGAGCAGTCAGTCCACTTCGCGCAGACCTGGGGCGTGCTGCTTCTGGCGCTCTGCTTCGGGGTGGCGGTGCTCTACGCACTGTGGCCAAGCAACAAGGAAAAATTTGCACGCGCCGCGCGGGCGCCGCTCGACGACGGGGAATGAAGAATGTCGGATAAACGAGAGCGCGACGAAATCAGTGGCACGGAAACAACCGGCCACGAGTGGGACGGGCTGAAAGAGCTAGACACGCCGCTGCCGCGTTGGTGGCTCTATGTCTTCTACGGCTCGATCTTGATCTCGATCGTGTACTGGGTGCTCATGCCAGCATGGCCGCTGGCGAACGGCTACACGCGCGGGACGCTGAACTGGTCGGACCGGGCAAACGTGGCGGCGGACGTGCAATCGCTTCGCGCGGCGCGTATGCCAATGTTTGAACGCCTTGGCCAAGCCAGCGCGGAGACGATCGCGGCCGATCCCGAGTTGCAGGAGTTCGCTCGAGCTGCAGGCGAGTCCGTGTTCGGCGACAACTGCAGAACCTGCCATGGGGCCGGCGGCGCCGGCGCTCCAGGCTATCCGGTCTTGGCGGATGACGTTTGGATTTGGGGCGGCACGCTCGCCGATATCGAGCACACGCTGCGTGTCGGCGTGCGCTCCACCCACCCCGATACGCGCATGTCGCAGATGCCGGCCTTCGGTCGGGACGGTCTGCTGACGCCGGCCCAAGTTAGTGACGTCACGGAGCACGTGATTTCAATTTCGTCAGCGCGCGATCGGCTTGCGCCGGACGCTGGCGCCGCCGCTCGTGGGGCGATAGTGTACGCGGAGCAATGTGCGCTCTGCCACGGCGCGACAGGCGCGGGCGACCGCGCGCAGGGCGCTCCCAGCCTAGCGGACGACGTGTGGCTCTACGGCAGCGAACGCGCGGATATCCGCTCTCAGATCGAACTGGGCCGTGGCGGCGTCATGCCGTCCTGGGAAGCGCGGTTTGATGCAGGTACGCTGCGGGCGTTGGCGTACTATGTCCATGAACTTGGTGGTGGCGAGCCCGACGCGCCGCCACCTGCGGCGCCAGCGACGGAGGCTTCTGCGCCAAGTCAATGATCCGTGCGTAGAACTTTTGTAGCCATTTTGCCGGCTGCGTGACACTGTCGCGCAGCCGGTTTGCTTAGAGCGTTCGGGAGACGACGCTGGCCATGAACAAAGTCACATTGATTGATCGACGCGACGACGACCACGGCATTGACGCTCAGGCCGTGAACTCGAAAGAAGCGCGCGCTCTCTACAAGAAACGCGAGCAGATATACCCGAAACTTGCGTATGGCTTTTTCCGAAACCTGAAGTGGGCGGCGATGGCCGTGCTGCTCGGAATATACTACGTCACACCTTGGCTGCGTTGGGACCGAGGGGAGGGACGGCCTGACCAGGCGGTCCTCGTGGATTTTGAAGGTCGCCGTTTTTATTTCTTCTTTATCGAGCTTTGGCCTCAGGAAGTTTATTACATCACCGGCCTGTTGATCTTGGCGTCACTAGGCATCTTTCTGTCGTCGGCATTGTTCGGCCGGGTGTGGTGCGGCTACGCGTGCCCGCAGACGGTGTGGACCGATCTCTACATCTACGTCGAACGCGCGATTGAAGGCGACCGCAACGAGCGGATGCGTCTGGACAAGGCGCCGCTTTCCTTTTCCAAAGCGACGAAAAAGATCGCCAAACACGCCATTTGGATCGCAATTGCCGCCGCGACGGGCGGCGCCTGGGTGTTCTATTTCGGCGACGCGCCGACCTTGGTTCGGGAGTTGTTTACCGGGACCGCCTCCGCGGCGACTTACCTTTTCGTTGGCGTGCTAACATTCACGACCTATGCGCTGGCTGGTACCATGCGCGAGCAAGTCTGCACGTTCATGTGTCCCTGGCCTCGAATTCAAGCGGCCATGATAGACAAAGACGCCTTGTCGGTGACCTATCGGCTTGATCGGGGTGAGCCACGTGGCCCGCACAAGAAGGGCGAAACCTGGGAAGGGCGTGGTGATTGCATCGACTGCCGGCAGTGCGTCGCGGTGTGCCCCCAGGGGATCGACATCCGGGATGGCGACCAACTGGAATGCATCAACTGCGCGCTTTGTATCGACGCCTGCGATGATGTGATGCGCAAGGTTGGACGCCCAGCCGGCCTCATCGCCTACGACAGTTACGCGAACGTGAAACGCAGGGAAGTCGGCAAGGCGACCGCGTACCGGCTTCTCCGGCCTCGAACGATCCTCTACGGCGTTCTAATGGCGATCGTCGCCGTGGTCATGATCTACGGTCTCGCGACCAGACATACTTTAGATCTCAACGTTATTCGCGATCGCAGCCCGCCCTTTGTGCGCCTCGCGGACGGGTCGGTGCGCAATGATTATGCGCTGAAGGTCATCAACATGACAAATGTCGCGCGACGTGTGTCGATCCAGGTGGCGGGCTTGGAGGGCGCGCATCTGCAAGCCCCGAATTTGTCAGCCGATGGACAAATCTTTGTCACCGCCCAGCCGGATAGCGTGACCAACGTGCGGGTGCACGTAATAGCGCCGGCTGCGACGGCGCCGGGTTCGCACGACCTGTCGTTCGAGGTGCGCGATCTCGACACACGCGAGTCGGCGACAAGCGCGTCGGCGTTCTTGTCGGGAACTAGGCGATGAACGCCGCCCAGAAACGCCCTGTTGAGTTGAAAGGCTGGCACGTCCTTGCCGCCATGCTTGCCTTCTTTGGCCTCGTCATAGCGGTCAACGTCGTCTTTGCCGTATTCGCCATTAATTCCTTCCCTGGCGAGGATGTGCGTCGCTCCTACCTCCAGGGGATTCAATATAACGACACACTCGCGCAACGGCGTGCGCAGGCGGCCCTCGGTTGGCGCGCGGATGTTCGTTTCGTCGAAGGCTCGGGGGGGGACGCAGCATTGGAAGTGGCGCTGTTTGATCGCGAGGGCCATCCCATCGATGGCGTGGTATTAAACGGAGCGTTGCAGTGGCCCACGGATGCGCGTCGGGACCAAGCCATTGAGTTCCGGCACGTCGGCTCAGGGCGGTACGTCGCGGCGTTGCCGTCGTTGACAGAAGGGCGATGGCGCTTGCGGGCTCGCGCGGAGCGCGGCGCGGAGGCGCTCGACTTTGAAGCGGAGCTTTCATGGCCGTCATCGCGCTAAAAGAAGACGCCGGATGCCCGTCGGGTTTGGCGCCGGCTGAACGAGAAGAGTCACGCGCGGATCCGAGCGCATTTGTTCGCCAGGGCGCCGACGGCCGCGATGTTCTGGAACTGATGGTGCAAGGCGCAAAGTGCGCGGGATGCATCCGCAAAATCGAGGGAGGTCTCTTGGCGCTGCCGGGGGTGACGGATGCGCGTCTGAATCTGTCGACTGGGCGGCTTAGCGTATCGTGGGCGCACGGCGCCGTGGCCGCGCGTGAAATCACCGACGCCCTTGGGCGACTGGGATACGCCTCCGCCGCCTTCGATCCCGAGGCAGCCCGGCAAAGCGCCGACGAAGAGGGTCGCCGGCTACTCCGTTACATGGCGGTCGCTGGCTTCGCCGCGATGAACATTATGATGTTCTCGGTGCCGGTCTGGTCGGGCGGCGGCGAGATGGGCGAGGGTACCCGCACACTCTTGCATTGGGTGTCCGCCTTCATCGCCATCCCAGCCTCGCTCTATGCGGCGCAACCATTCTTCCGCTCTGCGTGGAAGGCGCTCAGCGCGCGACACGCGAATATGGACGTGCCCATTTCGCTCGCCGTGTTTCTGACCCTGGGCATAAGCGTCGCCGAGACCATCCAGCAGGGCGAACACGCCTATTTCGACGGCATCACTATGCTGTTGTTCTTCCTTTTGGTCGGGCGGTATCTCGACCACAGGCTGCGAGAGCGCGCACGCACAGCAGCGCGCGACCTGCTGGCGCTGCAGTCGGTGTCTGCTTCGCGAATTGAACCGGACGGCACAATCCGCGCTATCCCAGCTCGCGATATCGGGGTGGGCGATCGGCTCTCTCTTGCCGCAGGCGATCGCGCGCCTGTCGACTGCGTTGTGGAAGAGGGCGTTTCGGAACTCGATCGCTCGATGTTGACCGGTGAAACGATGCCACAACCGGCGGGGGTTGGCGCTGTCGTTCATGCAGGCGTCGTTAACTTGACGCAGCGTTTGGTCGTTAAGGCGACTGCACGCGTTCAGGACTCGGCGATGGCGCAACTGGCGCGCCTCATCGAGATCGGCGAGCAAGGACGCGCGCGCTTCGTTCGGCTGGCCGACAAGGCTGCGGCGCTTTACGTCCCCGTCGTACACTCGCTCGCCGCCTTGACGTTTCTTGGCTGGCTTTTCGGACCCTCGCTTTTGCGCTTAGCGGGTTTTGAAGTCGCGGACGTGGGGGTCCGCATCGCTCTGATGAACGCAATAGCGGTGCTCATTATCACTTGTCCGTGCGCCTTGGGTTTGGCTGTTCCGGCCGTTCAGGTCGTGGCTACGGGGCGCCTGTTCAAGCGCGGCGTCCTGGTGAAGTCAGGCGATGCCTTGGAGCGCCTCGCGGAAACAGACGTTGTCGTCTTTGATAAGACGGGCACCCTCACGCTGGGCAAGCCGACGTTAATATCGCGCGTGGAGACGGAAACGCTTCAGGCCGCCGCCAGTCTCGCGCGGACATCGCGTCACCCGTTGTCCCGGGCGCTGACAGAAGCGGCCGGCCCCGGTGTGCCGCAGGCTTCGGCGCGGGAACTCCCTGGCGAAGGCATCGAGGCCGACGTCAATGGCGAAAAGTGGCGACTGGGCCGGCGTTCGTTCGCGGCGCCGACGGCGCCCGACGCGAACGATGGCGCGGTCGAACTTTGGTTCTCGCGCGGCAGCGGCGTGGCGGCTCGTTTCGTTTTCATGGACGCACTGCGCTCGGACGCGTCTGAGACTGTGAGGGCGCTGAAGCAACGCGGAATCGCCGTTGAACTTCTATCCGGTGATCGCCCAACCGCTGTTGCCGCGGCCGCCCTCGCCGCTGGGATTGAGGCCTGGAAGGGTGGCGTCAGTCCCGCTGATAAGACCGCGCGCCTCGCCGCACTGAAGGCGAGCGGCCGAAGATCGCTGATGGTCGGCGACGGATTGAACGACGCAGCGGCCTTGGCCGCCGCACATGCCTCCGCTTCGCCGGGAACCGCGCTTGAAGCCAGCCAAGCGGCGTCCGACCTTGTGATACAAGGAGCTGGTCTGCTGGCGCTTGTGGAAGCGATCGACGTTGCGAAGGCGGCGAAGGCGCGTGCGCTCGAAAATTTGCGTTTCTCGGCGCTCTACAATCTCATTGCCGCGCCGACGGCTGCAGCGGGTTTGTTGACGCCCCTCATCGCGGCGCTCGCGATGTCGGGGTCATCCCTGATCGTTACGCTAAACGCGCTGCGACTTCAGCTCCGGGGCGGCCCATGGACATCATGATCTTCCTGATTCCCGTGGCTGTGCTCATGGGTGCGGTCGGGCTCGCGGCGTTCTTTTGGAGTCTACGATCGGGCCAGTACGAGGACCTTGAAGGTGCTGCGCATCGCATCCTCATCGATGACGAGGAAGACCGCACCTAGAACTGCCAATAGAGAAATTCGCTTCGTCCCGTGAGTTTGACCATCGAAGCGCCTATGAGAGCAACGGTGACAAGCAACCAGGGCAGCGTTGGCGCCCAATGAAGCTCTGGCCCAACGAGCAGGAGCTTCGGCGGCTGTTTTGGCAGCGTGAGCGTGGGCTGATAGCGCGAGAGCACCTGCAGCGAGTCCGGGGTGAACAATGCAACGGCGACAACGCCCGCTAGGGTCGCAAGGCTAAAGGCGAACGTGCTGAGCGGAACGTCGCCAGCCAAACCCAGCATGGGACCAAGATTAGGCGCGCCTAAGGCCGTCGCTAGTCCTAATGGGAGGCCAAAACCGTGCATCCCCAACATCCCCGCAAAGATATTTCCGGCGGTTCCGAGGTCTGGCGCACGGAAGAGAACCATCGCGAACACCACCGCCAGTAGCGTCACAACGAATCCCGCGAGCGACTCGATCCAACTCATCCGTTTGCCATGGGTTTTGGAACCATACTGTCGCCAAAGGTGATTGGCGATCAAGTAAGCTCCGTGCAGCGCGCCCCACAGAATGAACGTGTATCCCGCCCCGTGCCATACGCCGGAAAGCAACATTGTCGCCATGGTGGGAAGCCCGAGTACGGAAACGAACGCGAGCAGTTTTGAGCCGCGCGCGCCGAGCGCTGGCTTTCCAGCAGCCGCGCGGCGGCGTGCGATTGAAAGCGCAAGCGGATTATAGACGTAGGCGGTGAGAAAGCGCGTGAGGGTTACGTGCCAGCGCAACCAGAAATCGATGATATTGGACGCTCGCAAGGGGGAGTCAAAGTTCATCGGCAGACGCATCCCAAACAACAGAGCCGCGCCGCACGCCATATCGCTATACCCGGAGAAGTCGAAGTAAATCTGAAACGTAAACCCGATCGCGGCGAACCACGATTGTACGAGCGTCGCTTGCTCGCCTGCTGCGGCGTAGGCAAACACGGGTGACACTGCTTCAGCCACGCTGTCCGCCAACACGACTTTCTTGAACAGGCCAAAGCTGAACAGAGTGATCCCGAGCGCAAACAGGGTCGCATCAAATCTTGCGCGTAACGTTTCAAACTGCGGCGCCATCTCACGAAAGTGGACGATCGGGCCGGCGATGAGCTGCGGAAAGAACATCACGAACAAAAGATAGTCGCGCAGTGAGAAGCTCTTTATGCGCCCGGCCGATACGTCGATCAGGAAGGCAATTTTTTGAAATGTAATGAATGAGATGCCGAGCGGCAGGATAATTTGCTCAAATGAGAAGTGCGCCCCGGTGACGTCATTCGCGATCGAAACGGCGAAGTTCGCATATTTGAAGTATCCGAGAAGGCAAACGTTGAACAGAATGCCGATGGCGACCAGAGCGGACTTCAAATGCGGGCGCGAACCTGCCGCCGCGAGACGCACGATAACCGACGCAAGCGCATAATTGACGGCGAGCGAAGGCCCTATGATCCAGAGATTGAATGGGCGCCACCAAGCGTAGAAGACGACTGAGGCCAGGATTAGCCAGCCTAACGCTGCTGATCGTGACAAAGCGCCCAGGGCAAAAAAGACCGCCAACGTGATTGGCAGGAAGAGGAGGATGAATTCGTAGGAATTGAATAGCATGGGCCCCCCGTTGCCTCGTCAGCGTTTGAGCGCCAGAATCTGGCGCGCGATCTCGCCGACGTTTTGAAATGCCTCCACGTCGCTCAGTTGAAAGCGCACCCCAAATTCAGATTCGACGGCGACAATGAAGTTCACATAAGCGAATGAATCCCAGCCGGGAACGTCTGGGCGTTCGGTCGCGGCGGTCAACGTGATGCTTTCGTCTTGAAGTAAATCGCGAAGGATCCGCGTCAATCCGTCGAGAACTTCAGGTTCTGTCATGTGCGGTGCCTTCGCGTTTGATAAAGGTTTGGCGTGGAGTGTAATCGGCGAGCGCGAGCTCCCAGATGCTCGCGTCGGCGTGCGCGCCGGCAAGTTCGAATCCCAGCGTCGAAAAGAGATCGCGAATGACCCCGTTCTTGGGAGTGGGGATGTATGCCCCGCGCAGGCGCCGAGCCCCGTGCGCGAGCGCGGCCTCAACCAGGATGTTGAGGGTTTCATGCTCCAAATTTCGCCCAAAAACGCGGCAGCTCATGACCCAATTGGCGATCTCAAGCACCTCCGGCTCACCTTGCGCGGGGACGAGGGTAAGGGCGCTCACGATTCCATTGTCGCCAAATTTGTCGCGTAAACGCAGCTGCAGCGTTAGGGCGCGTGGGTCGGCTGCGAGCGCCTCGATTTCCGTTTCCGTTCTACGCGCCGTGTTTGTGTTGAATTGATTGGTCTTGTTTATCAACTGTACGACGCGCGTTAGCGTCAACGGGGTCACTGGACCAAAGGCCACCGTCATGTCGAGTTGCTGCAAGAACGCATCCATGTCGTTGCTTGCGGTGAGCACGGCCTGACGTGCTCGATTTGCGGCGTAGTGGGACGAGCGGTCGATGTCTTCCTGCGTTAAGGCGATAGACTCGAAATAGCCGCCGTCGCTCAGCGTCCGCACATAATGGGCGGGGTCAGCAGGAAGCTCAGGGACGGCAACCGTTGGCAGTGCGCCGCGGACACGGGCGCGCTCGGCGGGGTTGTCGTCGACGAAAACCAGACTGTCGAGGCCGATGTTTAGGTCGCGTGCGATAGCCTGGAGATTAGAGGCTTTGTCATCCCAGTTTGCGTAGAAGGCGGCGAAGTCGTCGCGCGCGAGGGCCATTTCTGGATGGTGGCGAAACGCCGCCTCTGCAATTGCAGCGTCATTTTTTGAACACACGGCCAGCAGGACGCCACGCTCGCTGAGTTTCTTTGCATAGCGCTGCAGCGCGAGATGCGCTTCGCCGACGCCGCTGCCTTCGCCGAGCTTTATGCCATCGACGCCATCGTCGCCGATCACACCGCCCCAAAGGGTATTGTCCAGGTCGAGCACAAGGCACTTCTTGCTTTTGCCCCGTTGGGCCGCCACCAGGCGCGCGACGAGTTCACCGAAGCGCGCCGCCGCATTCGGAGAAATCTCCATCTTTGCTTGTAGCCAGCGGAGCGGATCGAACCATCTATCCAATCCGTCCTGGGCGGCGGCGCGTTCTATGTCCAACCAAAGAACGCCCGCCTCTGCACAAGCGTCCTGCAAGGCGGCGTTTACGCGTGACACCAGTCGTCTTGGGGCGCCCTCCACGATGGCGTCGTGATTTCCGAAGAGGGATGCATTCAGGTCCAGCACCGATTGCTGGATTACGGTCGCACCAAAGCGTTCGCGCACCAGGCCCCACAAGCCCGAGACATCGCGGCAAACCGTGGCAACCGCGTCGTCCGCGACGATCTTCGAACTGGCGAGAGGGATCGCGCCGACAAGTTCCTTTGCTGAGAGCTGCAGGACGATGTTGTCCGGCGCGAAACGGGAGAGCGCCCCGTCAGGATGATGAAGCTCTTGCCGATACTGGCCGTACGGCGCGACATAAACTTCAAAGCGAACACCCCAGCGCAAGCCCGCGATCCGCAGGGCTGGCGCCAAATGATCCATGGTTGCTGAGCCAAGCAAGGCGAGCTTTACACGTTCAAACCCTTCGCTCGTGACGATCTTAGAAAGCGCGGAATCGAGTTGTATGATTTGAAGATGGGAGAGTTGCGTCCGCGCAAGTTGGGACAGGCGATTTAAGCGCTCGCCGTCAGATGCCGCCTGAAGCGCCGCAGCGAGGTGTTCGCGAAAGTCCGGTCCAGCCTCGGGCAGCCACTTCATGGTCGCGCCGCCGGCGTAATGTTTGGCTCCAACGCCAGGCACGCGCGCAGCTGGGGTTCGGCCTCTTGTAGAAACGCTGCGACAAATCGATTGGCGCTGGCGCGATCGAGGTGAGAACTGTCGACAGTGGTTAGACCCGCGAGCTGGGGCGAGTACAACGGCATGTGAAGGGCGTCCGCCAACGCCTGCATGTTGCCGCGCTCCGGGTGGCGTGACGGCACGTAGGTCAAGAGAACGCACTCTCGGGGTGCATCTAACCCGGCCAAAAAGGTCTCGGCGCGCGCGCGCATGTCTTCGACACGCTCGGGCTCAAGCGGCTCTTCGCCTTCGATGCCGGAGGGCGGTTCCTCTGGTTCGCCAAGAAACAACCACTCTCCGGTCTCGCGGTGGCGATAGAATGCCATCATGTTTCCGCACAAGCTGGGGATTGATGTGCAGAGCGCACGATGCGCGTTCTGCCAGGTTCGTTTTGTACGATAGCGTCCGCGGGTGTCGGCGCCGTTCATGACGTCTGCGGCGGGACCAGTGGTCCAGTCCGTGAAGAAGTCATCCGTGTTGATCACGTAGACGCGTGCGCGTGGCTGCAGTTCACGCAGAAGCGGCGCGACGAAGGTTATATTCTCAGTGTGACTGAAACCAAGCAGATAGTAAGAGCTCCCCGCATGGCGGAACCATTCGCCAAGAGCGGGCGCGGAAAAGCCAAACTGAAGCCGGCTGTTTCCCAGAAAGAGCACATCCGCGGAGCGTGCGGCGTCGCGTATTTCGGGCTCCGATCCAAACCAAAATGCCCCGTGGTCGTAGTCGCCATAGGCCGTCGCTTGGCAATGTCCCAGGTAGTGCGCTTCGTCGTAGGCAGCCGGGCAAGCGAGAATTCCATTAAAGCGCATGTGAAGCGCAAACGCCGCGAAAAACGCAAGAATGAGCACCGCGACGTACCAAGACGGCGCGGGCAATCTGGTGCGCGTTCTTATGGAGCCCTGGGGATCGGCGGGGTCAGTCATGGCGTTTTCGTCTCGCTTGCGTTGTTCGGCCCAGGGGGTCAAGCAGCAGCTACCAGCGCGCGCAACATTCTCCTCGCGAGATCACGCCGTTGACGGGCGCCTGACATCGGTTGATCGAAGCCAGTGGCCCGTTTACCATAGACGTGGTCCGCCGCTGCCTTGTCCGAGGCGGCGGGTTGTTATGCGGTGGAGGGGTCGAATGTGGTTTGTTGATAAGCTTGGACCCCGGTCGCAAGGGGCAGGCGCGGCGACTGGCGCAGCGCCACCACGCGCTACGGCCCAACCTCAGCAATCTCAACCTCAGCCTCGTTCGGCGCCGCCGAGCGCACCGCCCGCGCCACAAGCTGCCGCGCCGAAGGCCGCACCGCCACCACCACCCGCGCCGGAGCCCAAGAAGAAAAAGGGTTGGTTCTAAGGGCGATTGGTCGGAGCGGCGAGATTCGAACTCGCGACCCCCAGTCCCCCAGACTGGTGCGCTAACCGGGCTGCGCCACGCTCCGACCTGACCACAGGACTATGTCCCGCGGAACGCGCGTCTTAGCTCTCCGGCCTGGCGGCGGCAATGCGCTAAATTCCATAGCGCCTTGCTTGGAGCAGCCGTCGCTTCGAGGCGCCTACTGCACCGGACACATGAAGCGTCGGTAGAAGCGGCCGCTCTGACCGTTCTCGACCAAGACGCCTCTGGTGTCCGCGCCGTTGGGCGCCGATTGGCAGCCGGGCGGCTGGGGCACGCCGTCTTCGTAGCTTGGCGCTTGTTCAGCGGTGAAGCTCTGAAAGTCAGGCGCCGCTCTAACAAGCAGATTGCTGGCTCGGTTGAAACCAATGGACGCGCCAGGCGCCGCGCCGGATTCAATCATCACGACCTGCACAGCGGTGTCGCCGCTTTCGCGCAGGTATTGGATAGCACCGGAAAAGCACGCGCCGCCGCCGAGTAGCCGCTCGGACGCCGCGCATCGGCCCTGCGTCGCTAGAAACACGTGCTCGCCATAAAATTCCCAAAGCGCCAGTCCGCGTGGTGCTTCTGGCGGACCGCACCGGACCTCAAGCTGTGGCGCAGCAGAAAGACCGGCATCCGAGGAGCCCACAACAAAACGCACAGGCCCGGTGGGAGCGCATCCATCCTCCGCGCTCAATAGGCTGCGCTCAAAAATACGTCGATGCACGCCGAACCCATTTCTCCGGCGCCTGATTTCGTACTGCGCTGTGTCCGGAAACGTCTGTCCCGCTGTCGCAGGCGCGGTGACTCCCAGCATGACCGCCCGTTCCAAGTTCGGACTAGCGTTCAGCTGGGCGATCGCCTGGGCAAAGCACATGCCGTCACGCAAAACCGCTTCGGGGGGACAGTCGGCGACGATGCTCGCGAGCGGCATGCTGGCGCCCGACATCACCTTTGTGCCAGCGGGTGGCCAAGTCGGGCCGGAGATCGCCGGCCTCGCGCCCGGTGTTGGCGCGGCGGCCGGGATCGGTCCTTGCGTGATGCGATAGGAGGGGCCGGGCGGAGCCGCGCCCCCGCAAACGACGAGTTGCTGCTCCTGCGCGACGCGTAATCCACCTCGGCTTTCGAGCATGAAGTGAGGCGCTTCCCCATCGAGGGTCGCGCACGAGCGCGGCAGGGCGACGCTCGTATTCGCCATGGAACGCGCCGTCGCCGTCGGCGCGGCTCCGGCAAGAGAGACATCGAAGACAGCACCGGAAATCGGACCGTCCGCGTGACCTACCGGAATTGCGATGACCGGCGCCTGACTGAGACCAGCGTTGCGCATCGCCTGCAGAGCGCCAGTAAAGCAGATGCCCGGTTGGAGCATGTCCTGCGTCCGCGCGCAGCGCGCTTGCTGTTCGGCAACCAACATCGCATCGCCGAAAATGATGCGGACATCCCCGTATTGTGGCGGCGCAACTTGGCGGCCATCGTAGCGTCCCTGATACTGAGCCCGGTTTTGTGGGGGGCTTTGCCAGTCAGGCCCAGCCATTGCGGTGCCGGTAAGACACAGGCCGAGCATGGCTACCGCGGCAGCGAATCGCAGTTCTTTCATAGAATCCCCCCTGGCAACCCCGAGGCGCTACACCGATTCCAAATGGCCGGACCAGCAATGCACGGTCGCGCAACTGGCGCGCTTGGGCGTCTGGAGCCTTTGAAGACCGTTTCCGCCCCCGTATAAGCGAGGGGTCGTTCTGCTAGCCGTCTTCGCGCACAAGGAGCGCTGGAAGAGGCGGAAAAGGTTCGTCATGGCGAGTGATGATATTTGGCCTCCGCGTGAGCCCTGGGTTGGCGCATGGCTGCTGACGATAGCTGGGCTCGTGGTCGCCATGATCCTGGTTGGTGGAGCCACGCGCCTCACCGACAGCGGCCTTTCGATTACCGAATGGGATTTAGGGAAGGGTCTGACCCCGCCATTGACGACAGAGCGGTGGGCGGAGGAGTTCGACCTCTATCAGCGGACCCTTGAGTACCAAACCCAGAACAACGGCATGAGTCTCGCCGAATTCCAGCACATCTATTGGTGGGAGTGGGCGCATCGTTTCCTGGGAAAACTCATTGGCCTCGCGTTCGCATTGCCAGCGCTGCTCTTTCTGTTCGCTGGTCGACTACGAGGACGCTTCCGGGTAACCGCGCTGCTCTTTGTGATGGGTGGTTTGCAGGGGGCCGTCGGATGGTGGATGGTTACGAGCGGCTTGTTTGATCGTTTGGACGTGAGCCCTGTCAGGCTCGCGATCCATCTGGGTATGGCGTTGCTTATCTTGGCGCTCACGCTTTGGACGGCGATGGGCGCTTTCGCGTGGCCGGGGCGTCCCTCCAGTCTCGGAATGCCTCGCGCGATGGCTTTGTCCGTGGCCGCCTTGATATTCGTGCAAGCCATGTTCGGCGCGCTGTTGGCGGGAGCCGATGGGGGTGCGGCTTATGCAGACTGGCCACGCATTGGCGGCGAATGGTTGCCTTCGAGCGCGTTCGGTTTGGAGCCGATATGGCGCAACTTCAGTGAAGACCACGCAACGCAGCACCTCCTTCATAGGAACCTCGGTTACGTTGTGGCGCTGACCGCACTTGTCGTCGCACTTGGCGCGCTGTTCCGGGGGAGTGGCGCGGCTCGATGGTGCGCCATCCTTTTGGGGCTCGCGGCGGTGACGCAGGCTGGGCTTGGGATTGTTACTGTCCTGGGCGGCTCAACGCTCACGCCGAGTCTGCTGCATCAGGGTGCGGCGGTTCTGCTTTGGACTACCTCAATCGCAACGGCGCGAGCGGCAGTGGTAACGTGATACCGTTGTCATAACCATATGAAAAACCACGATAATATCATGTCGCTTGACGTGTATTCTGCCCTCCGTTAAACGCGCGCCTCTTTTTCAACTTGCAGGACCTTTCGCAATGCGCACGCAATCGACGCGCTCGGCCAAGGCTTCGGAGATCACCAACGGCTGGATCGTGGTGGATGCCGAGGGCGCGGTCGTTGGCCGTCTCGCCTCATTCATAGCGCTTCGCCTTCGCGGCAAGCACCGCGCCGATTTCACGCCCCATGTCGACACTGGCGATCATGTCGTTGTCATCAACGCCGAGAAGGTCGCGCTCACAGGCAACAAGATGACCGACAAGGTTTATTATCGCCATACTGGTCATCCGGGCGGAATCAAAGAACGCGTTGCCGGCAAGGTGTTGTCAGGCAAGCATCCGGAGCGCGTCCTGGAGAAGGCCGTCGAGCGCATGATGCCGAAAGAGAGCCCGCTCGCGCGCAAGCAACTCGCGAAGCTGCGCGTGTACGCCGGCGCGGAACATCCGCACGCCGCGCAGAACCCCATGACGATCGACTTCAAATCGAAGAACCGCAAGAATTCGAGGATCGGCTAAGCCATGAGCGATATTCAACAAGGCTTCGAGTCTCTCGGCCAAATGACCGGCGTTCCGCAGCGCGTGGAGCAAAACGAGGCGGTTCTGCGTGAGAAGAAGGTGGACAAGTTTGGCCGCGCTTACGCGACGGGCAAGCGCAAGAACGCGGTTGCACGCGTTTGGGTCAAGCCGGGCAAGGGCAAGATCACCATCAACGGCAAGGAATCGGACGCCTATTTCGCGCGCCCGGTTTTGCGGATGATGATCAACCAGCCTTTCAAGGTCACGAACCGGGAGGGCGAGTTTGACGTTGTCTGCACGGTGTCGGGCTCAGGGCTTTCGGGGCAGGCCGGTGCGGTGCGTCATGGCATATCGAAGGCGCTGTCGGACTATGAGCCGGCGCTCCGGCCCGCGTTGAAACACGCTGGCTTCCTGACGCGCGACAGTCGCGTGGTTGAGCGTAAGAAGTACGGCCGCGCGAAGGCGCGCCGCAGCTTCCAGTTCTCGAAGCGCTAAGAGCAAGTTCATTGCGTATCTTGCGGGCGCTTCGGCAACGAAGCGCCCGTTTCATATTTGGGGCAGGGCATGACGGCACGCGTATTCATCGACGGTGAAGCGGGCACCACCGGCCTTCAAATCCGTGAGCGCCTGGAAGGCCGACGCGACATCGCGCTTGTTTCGATCGATCCCGCCAAGCGCAAGGATGCGGACGAACGCAAGCGGCTGCTGAATAGCGTCGATGCGGTTATCCTGTGTCTCCCGGATGATGCGGCGGTCGAGGCGGTTGCACTGATCGAGAACGGCGCCGTGAAAGTGATCGACGCCTCCACAGCGCATCGCGTCGCGCGGGGCTGGACCTATGGTTTTCCCGAGATGGCGAAGGACCAGCGCGCGAGGATCGCGGCGTCGACACACATCTCCAATCCGGGCTGTTATCCGACAGGGTTCATTGCGCTGGTGAAGCCGCTGCTCGACGCAGGCCTCGTTCCGCGGGGTTGGCAGTTCTACTGCAACGCGGTGAGTGGCTATTCTGGCGGCGGCAAGGCGATGATCGCCGAGTTCGAGGATGAAACCTCGCCCGTCTACACGCCCGCGCCCTACCGCATTTACGCGATGGCGCAGAAGCACAAACATGTGCCTGAAATGCAGTTGCAGGCCGGCCTCGCGCGTCCGCCCATCTTCGCGCCGAGCGTCGGGCGCTACTACAAAGGCATGATCGTCGAAGTTCCGCTGGCGCTTCAAGCGTTACCTAGCCCACCGACGTTAGCGCAGGCGCATGCGGCGCTCGCCGATGCTTATGCTGGCGAGCGTTTCGTTGAAGTGGCGTCGCTTGAAGAGTCGCGCGCGCTGGAGACGCTCGATCCAGAGGGCTTGAACGGCACCAACAAGGTGAAGTTGTTCGTGTTCGGCCATGATGGCGAGGCGCGGCTTGTCGCGCTCTTGGACAATCTCGGCAAAGGCGCCTCAGGCGCCGCCGTTCAGAATCTGAACATCATGCTTGGTCTGGACGAGGCAACCGGTTTGTAAAGCTCATACGTCGACCTCTTCCACGAACTTCGCGTGTTCTTGGATGTATTCAAAGCGCTTCTCGGCTTTTTTGCCCATGAGCGTGTCCACTAGGCTCTCAAATGCCGGCAGGCCTTCTTCATCGAGGACAACGCGCGCCAATGTGCGCGTCGCTGGATCCATGGTTGTTTCCTTCAGGTCGCCGGGCATCATTTCGCCAAGCCCCTTGAAGCGGGAGATGTCGACCTTGCGGTCCTTAAACTCGCCCGCGAGCAATGCTTCCTTGTGGGCATCGTCGCGCGCGTAGACGCTCTCCTTGCCCGCGGTGACGCGGTAAAGCGGCGGCATCGCCAAATAGAGGCGGCCCGCTCGAATGAGCGCGGGCATCTGTTTGTGGAAGAACGTAATAAGCAGCGAGGCGATGTGAGCGCCGTCGACATCGGCGTCGGTCATGATGATCACGCGCTCGTAGCGCAGATCGTCGACCTTGAACTTCGCGCCCATCTGGACCCCGAGCGCAAGAGCGAGATCGGAGAGTTCCTGATTTCCGCTCATCTTCTCGGCGCCGGCGGACGCGACATTCAATATCTTGCCGCGCAGCGGCAGAATGGCTTGCGTTTCACGATTGCGGGCCTGCTTGGCTGAGCCGCCGGCGGAGTCTCCTTCCACCAGAAAAATCTCGGTGTCGTTCTCGCCGGCGCGGGAGCAGTCCGCGAGCTTGCCGGGAAGACGCAACTTGCGCGTCGCGCTTTGGCGCGAAACTTCCTTTTCCTTGCGCCGCCGCATCCTGTCTTCAGCCTGCTGAATGCACCAATCCAACAGGCGGTTCGCCTCCGCGGTGTTCGCGGCAAGCCAGTGATCGAAGGGATCGCGCACCGCTTGCTCGACGATCCGCGCGGCTTCGGTTGAGACCAGGCGGCCCTTGGTCTGACCCTCGAACTGCGGATCGCGGATAAACACTGAAACGAGCGCCGCCGCCGTGTTCATCACGTCGTCCGGGGAGATCAGCCCTGCTTTCTTATTGCCTTTCAGCTCCGCATACGCCTTAAGCCCTTTGGCAAGCGCCGCGCGCAATCCCGCTTCATGGAAGCCTCCATCGGGTGTGTAGATCGTATTGCAATAGGAGCGCGTGAATCCGTCGGCTTCGCCAAATCCGTCCGCGACCCAAGTCACCGCCCATTCCACGCGGCCATGAGGGCCGTTCTTTTCGCTGCGTCCCGCGAACGGTTCGTTGACGATCGCGCGCTTTGACTTCGTCAACTCACTAAGGAAATCAGCCAACCCGTTGGGAAAATGGAGCACCGCCTCAAGCGGCGTTTCATCACCGCTTTTCAGACGTTCTTGTGCGCATTTCCAACGGATTTGCACGCCGCGCTGCAGGTATGCCTTCGAGCGCGCCATCTGAAACAACCGCGCCGGCTTGAAGGCGGCGCCCGCGCCGAAAATCAGCGCATCAGGATGAAAGCGAACTGTCGTTCCTCGCCGGTTGTGGGCTGGACCAACTTCGACAAGCTTCGAGGTCGGAGCGCCGCGCGAGAACGTCTGGCGGTAGAGTTTGCGTTCGCGCGCGACTTCGACTTCCACACGATCCGACAGCGCATTCACAACAGATACGCCGACGCCATGAAGGCCCCCGGACGTGTGGTAGACCTTGTCGGAAAATTTTCCGCCGGCGTGCAGCACCGTCATGATGATTTCGAGCGCCGACTTCTTGGGGAATTTGGGGTGGGGATCGACGGGCATGCCGCGGCCATTGTCCGTCACGCGGAGCGTGCCGTCAGCCTCCAGTTCGACTTCGATACGGTCCGCGAAGCCAGCGACTGCTTCATCCATCGAGTTGTCGAGCACTTCGGCGAACAAATGGTGCAGGGCGCGCTCATCAACGCCCCCAATATACATGCCGGGTCGTTTCCGAACCGGTTCAAGTCCTTCCAGGACTTCAATGTCCTTGGCGGTATAGCCGCCAGAAGCAGCCGGCGGCGGCGTCGATCCGCCGAACAACCCCTCATCCCACAGCTTGTCGTCGCCCACTGGATCCTGCCGCTTCTGCTGCGCTGCCTTGGTCATGAATACACCTCTTAGAGGGAGTCGAGGAGTGGAGGGCAAGTCACGCGAGCAGCGCGAACGAAAACGGGCCGGAAACCTGGAGTTTCCGACCCGCAAAACGCGTTGGCGCGAACGGGATTAGGCTTTGTAATACATGTCGAACTCCACCGGGTGAGGGTGGGTTTCAAAGCGGTCCAGTTCTTCCTTTTTGAGGTCAATATACGCGTCGATGAGATCGTCGCTGAATACGCTGCCTTTGGTCAGGAAGTCGCGGTCGCGATCAAGCGAAGTCAGCGCCTCACGAAGGCTCGCGCAGACGGTGGGGACATCCTTCAGCTCTTCGGGTGGGAGGTCGTAGAGGTTTTTGTCCAGCGGCTCGCCCGGATGGATTTTCTTCTCGATCCCGTCGAGTCCCGCCATGAGCAGCGCCGCGAAAGTGAAGTACATGTTGCCCGCCGGATCGGGGAAACGCACCTCGACGCGTTTGGCTTTGGCGCCCGTGCCGTGGGGGATGCGGCAAGAGGCGGAGCGATTGCGGGCTGAGTATGCGAGCAGCACGGGCGCCTCGTATCCGGGCACCAAGCGCTTGTACGAGTTGGTTGTCGAATTCGCGAACGCGTTGATCGCCTTGGCGTGCTTGATAATGCCGCCGATGTAATACAGGCACATCTCGGAGAGATCCGCGTACCTGTCGCCCGCGAAGAGGTTCTGCCCCTTCTTCCAAATGGACTGGTGGACATGCATGCCCGAGCCGTTGTCCTTGAAATAGGGTTTGGGCATGAACGTCGCGGATTTGCCGTATGACGCCGCGACTTGGTGGATGATGTATTTGTACAAGTTCATGTTGTCCGCCATTTGCGTCAACGTGTTGAACTTGAGGCCAAGCTCGTGCTGCGCGGGCGCGACTTCATGGTGATGCTTTTCGGGATTGAGGCCGATTTGTCCCATGACTTCCAGCATTTCACCGCGCATGTCCTGCAAGCTGTCGATGGGCGGAACCGGGAAATAACCGCCTTTGGGGCCCGGGCGATGGCCCATGTTCCCGCCCTCATAGGGCTTGTTCGTGTTGACCGGCAGTTCGGTGGAATCGAACGAATAACCCGTGTTCCAAGGATCGGTTGACCAACGCACATCGTCAAAAACGAAGAACTCGGCTTCCGGTCCAAAGTAGGCGGTGTCACCCGCGCCTGACGACTTTACGAACGCCTCCGCGCGTTTGGCCACGCCACGCGGGCAACGCGGGTAGGGTTGAAGGGTTCCGGGTTCTAGGATGTCGCAGAAAAGCGCGAGCGTGGTTTGTTGAAAGAACGGGTCGATGTGCGCGCCAGCCGCGTCGGGGCGCATAACCATGTCGCTTTCGTTGATTGCCTTCCAGCCTGCGATAGACGAGCCGTCAAACATCGTTCCTTCGGCGAACAAATCCGCGTCGACCATGCTCACGTCAAAGGTGACGTGTTGCATCTTGCCGCGCATGTCCGTGAAGCGGAGATCGACGTACTGGACTTCCTTGTCCTTGATGAGTTTTAGAATTTCGTCCGACATAAAGAGTTTCCTGGTTGTGAGCGTGCAAATTCCAGATCAAACCGCCGCCGCGCCGGTTTCACCGGTGCGGATGCGGACTACATTGGCGACATCGAGCACGAAGATTTTTCCGTCGCCGATTTTCCCCGTCTTCGCCGCTTTCTGTATAGCTTCCAGCACCGCGTCCACCTGATCGTCGCTCACAACCACCTCGACTTTGAGTTTGGGGAGGAAGTCGACGACGTATTCAGCGCCGCGATAGAGCTCGGTGTGGCCTTTCTGCCGGCCAAAACCCTTGGCTTCGATCACCGTCATGCCCTGCAGGCCGATTTCTTGAAGCGCTTCCTTCACGTCGTCGAGTTTGAACGGCTTTATGATCGCTTCGATTTTCTTCATGGGACGGCCCTCTTGTCTTTGCGGCCGTCTTGGACCCTGCGGATCGAGTCGGACAAGGAGCCAAGCGAGGACGCTTTCGTGGGAGGGCCGCGGCGCCCTAAATTTGGGCGCCGGCGCCCAAGCGTTAGGCGGGAGAGGCCAGTAGCGTGGCAGGCGGTGCGCACTAAGATGGTCTCGCTTTGACCGCCGAACTTATCACCGTCGCCCAGATGCGTGCGATCGACGCCGGAACAGCGAGCCAAGGCGCGTCGACCCGCGTCTTAATGGAGAACGCGGGAAAAGCGGTGGCGTGCGCCATCATGGAGCGATTTCCTCGACAGCGTACGGCGGTGCTCTGCGGACCAGGCAACAATGGCGGCGACGGCTGGGTAGCCGCGCGCCACCTCCAAGAGGCCGGCTGGGAGGTCTGGGTCGAAACGCTGACGCCGCGCGAATTGCTTCAAGGCGACGCTGCTGCTGCGGCGGCGATGTGGAGCGGCGAGACGCTGCCGATCAGCCAAGACAATCCGATGGCGGACCTCTTCGTGGATGCATTGTTTGGCGCCGGATTGTCGCGACCTCTCGATGGAGAAGCAGCGCGGCTCGCGCGCGCCTTACCCGCGTCGCGTGTGGTGGCGGTGGACGTGCCGAGCGGATTGGCGGGAGATACGGGCGCTCCGTTGGGAGAGCATCACTTCTCGGCCTGCTTGACCGTCACTTTCGTACGGAAAAAGCTGGCGCACGTGCTCATTCCCGCGCGCGCGCACTGCGGCGAGGTTGTTGTCGCCGACATCGGCGCGTCCGAGCGTATTGTTGAGGAACTGGGCGTCCAAACTTGGGAGAATGCGCCTGCCCTGTGGCGTTTGCCATGGCCTGACATCACGGCGCACAAACACGCACGCGGCCATGTTTGGGTGGCGAGCGGCGGAAAAGCGAGGACCGGCGCGGCGCGCTTGGCGGCGCGTGCGGCGTTGCGCGCGGGCGCTGGCCTTGTGACGATATTATCGCCGACGGAGGCCCTGGAGGAGAACGCGGCGCAGATCGCCGCTCTGATGGTTAGGGAAGCGGTTGATGAAGCTGCTTACGCGGAAGCAGCGCGCAACGCTTCCGCCCTGGTCTTAGGGCCCGCATTCGGGACGGATGCAGCGCACTACAAACGTCTACGCGCGGCGCTGGACGTGAAGCAGCGCTGCCCGATCGTCTTCGACGCTGATGCTATTACGCTGCTTTCGCCGATCACGGACGCCTTCCATGCAAACGATGTCTTGACGCCGCATGTTGGGGAATTTCGGCGGGCGTTCCCAGGTGTTTTGAGTTCGTCCGAAACGCGTATAGATGCCGCGCGGACGGCGGCGGCCTACGCCCGCTGCGTGGTGGTGCTCAAAGGCCCAGATACAATCATCGCCGCGCCCGATGGCCGCGCATTCGTCAACACCACCGGCACGCCGTTCCTAGCGACCGCGGGCTCTGGCGACGTATTGTCCGGCATTATCGCGGGGCTTATCGCGCAGGGCATGGCGAGCGTCGACGCGGCGTGCGCCGGCGTCTGGCTGCACGGCAGGGTAGCAGAGTTCACTGGCCCAGGACTGATTGCTGAGGACTTGTGCGAAAACTTACCGAGCGTCCTCAACACGTTAGCGCCTGAAGCGCTTCGCCGCCGCGTTCGGCCGTGATCGGCACTGTTTTGGTCTCGGAAATTGCGCTAACCGTTAGGTGGAACCGTTTTGAAGGGGCTCGAACATGGTTTGGTGGTGGTGGATCATCCCGGGCGTGGTTGCCGTCATTGGACTGGCAATCGCACTGAGCGGCCTGGGTTGGATGTTCCGTGGCCGACCATTCAAGGGGGGGCGTGGCGTTCTCGGCGGCGGCGTGTTTTTGGCGGTTGGCGCGGTCTTGGCGCTTATCGGGCTCAACGTTCAAACCTATCACCGGCTCGGCGAAGCACAGCGCCAGGTCGCCACTATTGAATTTCAGCAGGTGGGCGAGACCGGCAACACCTATGAGGTCACCTTGACCGAGGCGCCCCAGGAAGATGGAACCCCCGGCGCGGTTCATAATTTTCAGGCCACTGGCGACGATTGGATGATCAGCGCGCGGGTCATCCGGTGGAAGGCATGGGCGACGGTGCTTGGGCTCGACGCCCAGTACCGGCTCGACAGGTTCGATAGCCGCTACAGGGACATTGCGACGGCGCAAACAACGCCTCCGACGGTGTTCGACCTGCGTCCGCAGCGACGCACCGGCATCGACTTCTTGCCCGTTGCGCAGAGCGTGGCGCGCTACGCGCCCATGATTGACGTGCCGGAGCACGGCCAAGCTGTGTACTGGCCGATGGCGGATGGCGCGCGGTACCGCATTGATATTACCGCGCAGGGGCAATTGCTGCCGGACGAGATCAACGAGGAGGCTGCCGAAGCCGTCGCACAGTGGGGCGCGACGCGGGAGCCGGCCCCGACGGCGGCGCAACCTACCCCCTGATCCTGGTGCGGACGGCGGGAGTCGAACCCGCACGCCGTGAGGCGCTGGAACCTAAATCCAGTGCGTCTGCCAGTTCCGCCACGTCCGCATGCGGTTTCCTCTAGGCGGATGCGCGCGCGGCGTCCACCGTAGCCGCGCCTGCCCCTCGTGGACAGGGGCATGTTCGCGTGTCATAAGCCCGCCCTTTCCAAATCAGCGCTAGGCGAGGGACCTCAAATCAGCCGGCGCGCATGTGTCGAAAGCCAAGTCTATGCAGCTCACCGAGCGCCAATCCGAAGGTCTATTGCGGGTTTATGATGTGGTCGTTCCGAAGTCGGAGCTTGAGCAGCAGCTAGCCGCGAAAATCGAGGAAGTGCGTCCCAAGGTTCGGTTGAACGGCTTTCGTCCCGGCAAGGTTCCTGCGAGCCACATCCGCAAGGTTTACGGACCGTCGATGATGCAGGACATCATCAACGAGACGGTGCAGAAATCGACGAAGGAGAGCCTTGAAAAAGTAAACGCCCGGCCCGCTTCCGAACCCTCTCTCGATTTGAAGAGCGATATCAACCAGGTTGTTGCCGGCGAATCCGATCTGCAATTCGAGCTTTCGCTCGAGATCATGCCGACTTTCGAGCCTATCGATCTAAAGACCATTTCGATCACACGACCAGTGGCGCCGGTGAGCGAGAGCCAAGTCGATGAGGCTTTGGCGGATTTGACGAAGCAGCACCGCGGTTTTGAAGAAAAGGAGGGCGCCGCTGCCGACGGCGACGCCGTGACGCTCGATTTCACTGGGCGCATTGACGGCGAAGCGTTTGAAGGGGGCGCGGCCGAAGACGCGCAGGTTGTCATTGGATCGAAGCAATTCATCCCTGGGTTCGAAGAGCAGTTGATTGGCGCCAAGGCCGGTGAGGGCCGCACGCTGGATGTGACGTTCCCCGAGGACTATGGCGTTGCGTCCTTGAAAGGAAAAAAGGCGCAGTTTGAAACGAAGATCAAAGTCGTGAAGGCGCCAAAGTCGGGCGACCCGGACGATGCTTGGGCGGCTGAGCTTGGCTTCGACAGCCTGGCGGCCCTCAAGGAAGCGCTGAAGCAACGCATCGAAAACGAGCACGCGCAGCAATCGCGCATGAAAGCCAAGCGGGCGCTCTTCGACAAGCTGGACGCGGCGCACAGCTTCGACTTGCCGCCACGTATGGTGGAATCCGAGTTCAACCAAATTTGGCGTCAGGTGGAAAATGATCGCAAGGCGTGACGCCTTGATCCCTCCGACGAGGGAAAAAGCGAAGAGGATATC
>DDSN01000027.1:0-23816 GCA_002343395.1 Hyphomonadaceae bacterium UBA2389
CGCCGCGAGCCAGCCGCTCCACACCGCGGCTTCCCGCACAGTCCGTGGGGGTTTTACCTGTTTCGCTTGGTTCCAGGCATGCGACCCCAATGTTCGCGATCTTCCAATGAAGGCCACCCACTTGGGTTCGACATAAGCTCTGATCCGTTGTGCTATGGTGCCTAGGCGGGCCTTCAGCTCCGAAATCGGATCCGGTGGCCCGTCAGGCTCCGGCTCGTCCGGGTCNNGAAATAGTTCGGCGGCAGGTCGCCATTGTCAGCTTGGGAAGGCTGATCCGGGGCCGGTGTCGGGTGAACGTCCTCCTGCGCCTCTTGGCGCGGCGGTTCAGGGGGCGTTTGCCCAGGCCCTTCGGGTTCGTCTTCAACAGCCAACGGGCTCGCCCTCCGGGTCTCGTCCTAGTGCGATTCGATCCTAGCTAAGGGCATCAGCATCACCCGGCGGGGCTAGGTCTATCGGAGACATGGCAATTTCTAATTTTGGCCGCCTACCGAAGGATTGGCAAGCATTGCGACGGCTTGTCAGCGATTCCGGCGAGGGCCATATTTGACGCAACGTGCGCGCGTGGTGGCGCGCCAAGGAGGATTTGAATGAACGACTTCCAATCGCAGGCCCGCTCAATCCCGACAGGGCGGGCGGACATGGCGGTCGATGCCGGCCTTCGGTCTTTCATGTTGGGCGTCTACAACAAAATGGCGCTCGGCTTGGCGCTCTCGGCCGCGCTCGCCTACGCTGCGGCGACCGTCCCTGCGTTGTCGCAGTTCTTCTTCGGAACGCCGATGGTCTACGTGGTCATGTTTGGACCGGTGGCGCTGCTGTTCATCTCGATGTTCACAATGCGCAATCCGTCGCCGACCGGCGCGAACCTTTTGTATTGGTCGATCGTGTCGTTGATTGGCATCGGCCTAGGCGCCACGCTGATGTACTATGCGGGACGCGGTCCCAGCGGCCTCATGGATATCGTGAAGGCGTTTCTGGTCACATCGGCGACGTTCGGCGCTCTGAGCTTGTGGGGCTACACCACCAAGAAGGATCTTTCCGGCTGGGGGACCTTCCTGATCATGGGCGTGTGGGGCCTCGTTATCGCGTCGCTCGTCAATTTCGGGTTCGCGGCGTTCACCGGCGCTGGGATTGAAAACTTCTCGTTTATCATCAGCATCATCGGCGTTTTGCTGTTCTCGGCGATTACCGCCTGGGAAACGCAACAACTCAAGTACATGTACTATCAAGTCGGAGGCGACCAGCGCGCCATGTCGGTTGCGACGACGCTTGGGGCGCTGAACCTGTACATCACTTTTATCAACTTGTTCCGGTTCTTCCTGACGCTGCTGTCCAGCCGCGACTAAACGGGACCAGTTCCGGTATGCTTTGACGCCCCGGTGGAAACACCGGGGCGTTTTTGGCTTAGTCCGCCACAACCTGCATTCTGCGGGGCTCCAGAACACGCAAAACGAGGTCTAAATCGCGACCGCGTCGAAGAACCCTTCCATCATATGCCCGCACGCTGTACGCGCCCTGCTTGCGCGCGTCTGCTGGACGCTTTTCGATTTGAAAGAGGGGCGCTTCGCTCGACCGTCTGTAGACGCTGAAGATCGCGCGCTCGGGCAGCGCGTCGAGTGCGTAGTCACGCCACTCGCCCGCGGCGACCATGCGCCCGTAGAACCGTAGCAGGCGGTTGAGTTCGCCGCGGTCGAAGAACACTTTCAAAGTGAAGCCACCATCAAGCTTGGGACTCCCTGTGAACAACTTGTGGAACAACAGAAGAGCGCATTATCAGTATCATTACAAATCGGACGAGGTCGGCTTTTGGCCTGATTTTTTGCTTGCTCTCGCCTCAACCCAAGGCGACCTTATGTACGTGGCCGGCCGGAGAATTGCCGTATCCGGTATCCATCAGCCCCCCCAGCCCCCCGGGTGCGCGCTTCGGTCGGCCACGCTTCATCTGCCCAATCGCCCGCGCCGCAAGCGCGGGTTTTTCATTTTTCGCTCCAAAACAACGGCTTGCGCTTCGGTGTCTGCCGAGGGCGTTCCGGCTGGGGGGAGCGACGGCGAGAGAGTCCCAAGACGCGAGCGTTAGGGGGTTCTCAGCAATTCGTCTGAGTGTGATTCGAATCGAGTCGCTCAGGAAGCTCTGATCGCCCCTGGTTTTGGGCGCGTAGGCGCCCTATGAGCGGCGCTCGAAAATTCGGAAGAGGTCGCAATCCACATGCTGCTGCAGGTCGACGGGCTGCGGAAAACGTTTGGGCGGCGTGTCGCCGTGGATGGCGTGGGCTTTACGGTCGATCTTGGGGAGATCGTGGGGTTTCTCGGGCCGAACGGCGCGGGAAAGACAACGACCATGCGCATGATCGCCGGCTACCTGGAGCCTGATGAGGGCGGCGTACGTATCTTCAACATTGACGTGGCCACCGAACGCCAGCGCGCCCAGGAACGCGTCGGGTACTTACCGGAAGGGGCGCCGCTCTACGGAGAGATGACGCCCTGGAGTTTCCTGCGCTTTGTCGCCGAGGTTCGCGGCATGTCCAGAGAGGCTTCACGCCACGCTGTTCGTCGGGCGGCGCAGGATGCGCGGCTCGGCGATAGCATAGACCGTCCCATCGAGACCTTGTCGAAAGGATATCGACGTAGGGTTGGGCTCGCGGCGGCGCTGCTGCACGACCCCATGTTGCTTGTCCTGGACGAGCCGACTGACGGTCTCGATCCCAATCAGCGGCATGCCGTGCGCGACCTAATTCGAAAATTGGGCGAGGAGCGGGGGTTGATCATCTCGACACACAGCCTTGAAGAGGTGGAAGCCGTCTGCACGCGCGCCATCGTCATCGACCGTGGAAGGATCGTGGCCGACAAAACACCGCAGGCCCTCATCGATCAATACGGCGGGTTGGAGCAGGCTTTCGCGGCGCTCACGCGGCAGGAGGAGCGCGCATGAAAAAGCGCCAAGGCCTTGCGAGCATGTTGGCGATCTATCGGCGCGAGCTGCTCTCCTATCTGACGACGCCCACGGCCTATGTTTTCGTCGCCGTGTTTCTGTTTGCCATTGGTTTGTTCACGTTTCAGGAAGGCGTTTTTTTTGACGAGCGACGTGCCGACTTGTCCATGTTTTTCGGCGTTCACCCTTGGCTCTACATCGTATTCCTGCCGGCGATCGCCATGCGTTTGTGGGCGGAAGAGAGCCGCTCGGGCGCGCTTGAACTTTTGCTGACGCTTCCGGCGCCAACTTGGGCTCTCGTGGTAGGAAAATTCCTCGCTGCGTGGAGCATGGCGGGNNGGCGCTGGTATTGACCGTGCCGCTCTGGATCAGCGTCAACGTGTTGGGATCGCCCGACAATGCGGCCATTTTCACCGCTTATCTGGCAAGTCTGTTGATGGCGGGCGCCTACATTGCGGTCGGTTCAGCTCTGTCGGCGCTCACGCAGGCGCAGATTGTGGCTTTCGTTGTGTCAGTGCTTGTTTGCTTTGTCATCACCGCGCTTGGCCTTCCGCTCGTGCTGGACTTTTTTGCCGGCTGGGCGGGAGGCGCGGTGTCGGAGGCGTTGGCGCGGTTTTCGATTCTCCACCATTTCGACGCCGCGCAACGCGGCGTCGTTGAGTTTCGCTCCTTGGTTTATTTCGTGTCGCTTATCGCGCTTTGCCTAGGCTTAACCGTGTTGGCGGTCGATGCCCGGCGGGGAGGTTGAACGATGAGCGCTCGTCGTTTCGCCCTTTTCGCAGCGTTCGCGCTCCTAGTGGGGTTCATATCCCTCAATGTGATGTCCGGCTCGCTGTTCAAGTCCTGGCGGCTCGATCTGACCGAGAACGGGCTCTACACTCTGAGCCAAGGAACCCAGCGAACGCTGAACGATCTCTCCGAACCGGTGGAGCTGAGGCTTTACTACTCCCGCGCCGCGGCGACAGCGGCGCCGCAGCTTCAAACCTACGCCGCTCGTGTTCGCGAGATGATGCAGTCATTCCAGGCGCGGTCTCGTGGACGTTTGCGGTTTGTGGAGATTGATGTCGAGGCGTACTCCGAGGAAGAGGACGCCGCCGTTGAAGAGGGCGTCGAGCCCGTGCGGCTCTATCAGGGGGCCGACCCAATCTATTTCGGGTTGGTGGGCGCCAACGCCATCGATGACAAACGCATCATTCCGTTTCTCGAACCGCAACGGGAACCATTTCTCGAATATGAGATCACACGCCTCGTCTATGAGTTGGAAAACCCGGCGCGCACCCGGGTCGCGCTGATTTCGTCGTTGCCAATAGGCGCGCCCGAAGGCTTCGGCGCGGCGGCGCAGTCGATGTTTTCGACGGAGCTGAACCGCCTCATGGAGGTGACGCGTTTGCCGCCAGATTTCACGGCAATCCCCGACGTCGATGTGCTCGCTATCATACATCCGGGAGCGCTTTCAGCGGCGCAGCTTTACGCGATCGACCAATTCATTCTTCGCAACGGGCGGGCGTTCATCGTGCTCGACCCTGCCGCGCTGGCGTCGCAACAGACAGCTGGGTTTGATCCCTTCAACCCGGTGGAGCCAATTCCCGCGTCGTCGACTTTGGGTCCCTTGATGGAACGCTGGGGCGTGTCCCTGGCGCCGACGGTGGTGCTCGACCTTGATCACGCACTCGAGGTGAACGCGCAGACGCCGGATGGGCAGACAATTCGCGCGCCGCAGCCGCTGTTCTTCGCGGTGCCCGCGGAGAAACTTGATCGCGAAGACTTAATGACCGCGTGGCTCAGCCGCGGCGTTAATTTCGGTCTTGCGGGCGGGTTGTCCGTAACGCCGCGAGATGGGATTGAGGTGCAGCCCTTGGCGCGAACGAGCGGCAATACGATGCGTATGCCAGCGACGCAGGCGCTCGCACAGCCATCGCCCCAGGATGTCATGCAGATGTGGCTGGGCTCGGGCGGTCGCGTGGAGACGATCGCTTTGCGGCTCAGCGGCAATCTGGAAACCGCCTTTCCTGGCGGGGCGCCGGCGACGGACGCTGTCCCGTCGGAGACGGACCCGCTCCAAACGCCGACGACACCCTCCAGCCAGCCGGTCGCACCTGTTACGCGCTCGGCAACGCCCGCGCAGATCGTCATCGTCGCTGACGCTGATTTTCTGGACGACAATTTTTATGTCGATCCGAGCGCCGGACCGGTCGCCGACAACGCGGCGTTTGCTTTGAATGCAATTGATGTTCTCGGCGGATCCGATGCGCTGGTGACGCTTCGTTCGCGCGCGCCTTCAGCCCGACGGATGGAGCTTCTCGAGGACATGGAGCGGGACGCAGATCGGCGCATACAGCAACGACAAGAGGACCTCCAAAGAGAATTGCGCGAAACAGAAGGAAGACTAGCGGAACTTCAGGCCGGCGGGCGAGGATCGGGCTTCTTCGCAGGCGACGCAAATGCGGAGATGACGCCCGATGAGCGCCTTGAGATTGAGCGGTTCCGGCGGCAAGTGGTCCAGGTTCGCTCGGAGCTGCGTCGTTCGGAGCGGGAGTTGCGCCGCGATATCGATCGGCTGCAGACCTTGATCATATTTCTAAACATGTGGCTCGGCCCGCTTCTGGTGGCGACTGCGGGTCTTGTGCTGTTCTGGCGTCGTCAGGCCCGGGGGAAGGCAGCGAAATGACCGGCAACCTGCGCGAACGCCGCCGCACCAACCTGCTGACGCTTGTCGTTGCCGCTGGCATTCTCGTCGCGGCGGCGGCCGTGATCACCGCGATCGATATCCGCTCTTCGCGGCCGGAGTTGGCCTCGGGCGCTGTCATACCGAATTTAGAGGAAGCGATATCGGATGCGCAGCGCATCACTGTTGTCAGTACTGAAGTGAGCTACCGGATCGAGCGGGTCGAACGCTCGACCGGGGCTGTTTGGGTGATGAGAGATCGCGGCGACTACCCGGTTCGATCGGATCGTGTCGACCAGTTGACAAGCGGGCTAAGCCATCTCGTGCGCACACGCCGCATGACTAACGACCCCGCAAAACATGAACGTATTGGCGTCGGCGACCCACGCGAGGGCGGCCGAGGCGTGCTCGTTCAGGTGGAGGACGCGCGCGGTGCGCTATTGGTGAACCTAATTCTTGGCATTGAGCCTAGCGGTGGACTCTACGCGCGTCAGTCTGGCGACAATCAAGCTTACGCGGTATCGGGCGACCTTCCCCCGCTGCGCGATGCGTCAACTTGGCTGGACCTCGCACCCATTGCGCTTTCACCGGACGCGCTCCGACGGGTGGAGATCATGCCTAGCGAAGGGCGCGCGTATATTCTCGCGCGCGATTCGGTTGAACAAGCATGGCGCATTGCCGTGCCGGCCCTGGCCTCGAATGCGACATCCGCTGTAGCTGACACGGCGCTGCGGCTTACCCAGATCGCGCCGACTGACGTGCAGGCTGCCCCCGCAGTGCAGGGCATGGTACGGGCGCGCCTTCGAGCACACACGCAAACCGGCCTCATGATCGATGGCGAGGTCATCGAGAGCGGAGGCCAAATGTGGCTCAAGCTGGTCGCGCGCGCCGAGACGCCCGAGCAGGAAGCCGCGGCATTGGAGATCAACAACCGCGTTTCAGCCTGGGCCTACATGCTGCGCGACGTTGAGGCGCGCGCATTGACGCCGCCCTTGGCGGAGCTGATTGGCGGCTAGGTCAGCGTGGACCAATGCCTGGGCGAACCCGTGGAGGTCCGGTCACATAGGCGCCTGCTAGAATTGGCCCGCCGTTTGGTTCTTGCACAAGAACAGCGCAACTGGGTTGGCACCGCTGCCGCTCGTACCAAACCGCTTCTCCTGACCACCCGCCGAGGCGTTCAATGGCGGTGACGACATTGTGATGGGGAACCGTTCGGTTGATGTTTGGCCCGCCGGTCACCTCCACAGTGACCGGCCCAGTGTTGTAGGCAACGAGCCAGACGTCCGCAGGGGTGAGGGGCGGCGTGCCGGCGATCGTCACGCGCACCCGACTCGAGCGAAGGCGCACAATCGAAAGGTCAATCCGGCGGGAAGGATCAAGGCGTGGCTCCGATGAGAACGCGGCGCGGGCATCGTCCCAGTCAGAGGCGCCGATCTGGCTCTTTCCATTCAGAATGATCTGCGGCGTTGAACGACCGCGCAGGCGCATGCGCGCGGCGTACTCTCGTTGACGGAGCGAGAATTCCCGTCGCGCGAGCGTGTCGTCCCATCCAAGATAGTCCCAAATGTCGACCGGAAAGGTGAGGCCAAGCGCTCCTTCTTCGCGCGCCAGTACGCCCAGTAGGCGATTGGCGCGCGGACATTGCGTGCAGCCCTGGCTCGTGAACAGCTCGACGACGATGTCAGCCCGCCGTCCTTGGCTCTGCGCATGCGCCTGCGGAGCGAGCCCGAAGGCCGCAAGAACAACGACGAAGCACAGGCGAACGAGCACGTTCGGCATCATGACCGCCCCGCTCGTCCGCTTCGAATCAAACCGCCGTGACGTCGCTCACCCCACTCTGGCCAAACCACGGAGGACATACTGCAAAATTCCGCCGTTGCGGAAATACTCGACCTCATTTTCGGTATCGATCCGGCAAAGGACGTCAACGACGTCAACACGCCCATTGGGGCGCGTGATGTGCAGGGCCACACGCTGACGTGGCGTGAGGTCAGCTACACCGCTGATAGACACCGTTTCGGCGCCCGTTAGCCCCAAGCTGCTCCAGGATTGACCATCGAGGAACTGTAACGGCGCGACGCCCATGCCAATGAGGTTCGAGCGGTGGATGCGCTCAAAGCTCTCCGCGACCACGGCGCGCGCGCCGAGCAAGCGTGTGCCCTTCGCCGCCCAGTCGCGTGACGAGCCAGTGCCATACTCCTTGCCGGCGAATACGATGAGGTCGCGACCTTCGGCCTGGTAGCGCATGGCCGCGTCGTACATCGCAAGGCGGTCTCCCGAGGGTTGATGAACTGTGTCGGGCGCCTCGACGACGGCGCCGGTCGAGTCCTTCAACATGGCATTCTTTATGCGGATGTTCGCGAACGTGCCGCGCATCATCACTTCGTGATTTCCTCGGCGCGCGCCGTAGGAATTGAAATCAGCGAACGCAACCTGGTGCTCGCTAAGGTAGCGGCCAGCGGGAGACGTCTTCTTGATGGAGCCGGCCGGGCTGATGTGATCGGTCGTTATTGAGTCGCCGAAGAGCGCCAGAATGGCGGCGTTCTTGATGTCGCTGATCGACGCTGGCTGCATCGTCATGCCGTCGAAGTAGGGCGGGTTCTTCACGTAGGTCGATCCCACCGGCCAGTCGTAGGTGCGCCCGCCGGCGACCTTGATCGACTGCCAATGTTTGTCTCCTTCGAAAACATTCCCGTATCGCGAGGCGAACATCTCCGGTGTCACGGCAGAACGAACAACCGCCTCGATCTCGGAGTTTGATGGCCAGATATCCCGCAGGTAGACGGGATTGCCTTCAGTGTCGTTGTCGATCGGGTCGGTCTCCAGATTCACGAACATTGAGCCCGCCAGCGCGTAAGCGACGACCAACGGCGGCGACGCGAGGTAGTTTGCGCGCACGTCTTGGTTCACGCGGCCTTCGAAGTTACGGTTACCCGACAATACCGAGGCCACGACGATGTCATTCTCGGCGATCGACGCCGAGATCGCTGGTGGGAGCGGACCAGAGTTGCCGATACATGTCGTGCAGCCGTAACCGACAAGATTAAATCCCAGCCCGTCCAGGGCGGCGCTCAGACCCGCCTTGTCGAGGTAGTCGGTGACGACTTGGCTTCCCGGCGCGAGCGATGTTTTCACCCACGGCTTCGTTCGGAGCCCCTTCGCCAAGGCGTTGCGTGCAAGCAGGCCCGCCGCGACCAAGACAGAGGGATTCGAGGTATTGGTGCATGAAGTGATCGCCGCGATCACCACGTCGCCATGACCGATGTCGTGCGCGACGCCCTGAACTGTCGCGCGCTTCTTGAGTTCACCGCCCTTTTTGAACTCGTCGGCCATGGTTTTGGCAAAACCTTCGGCAACGGCGCCAAGAAGCACGCGATCTTGCGGACGCTTGGGTCCGGCAAGGGAGGGGCGAACGTCGGAGAGCGAGAGTTCGACTGTGTCGGTGAATTCCGGCTCAATCTCGGAGCGCCACAAGCCTTGCTGTCTGCAGTATGCTTCCACGAGCGCTACCCGCGCGGGATCGCGACCGGTCGCGCGCAGGAACTCGATTGTTTTCTGGTCAACAGGGAAGAAGCCGCACGTGGCGCCGTATTCTGGCGCCATATTGGCGATGGTGGCGCGATCCTCGACTGAAAGAACGTCGAGGCCTGGTCCGAAGAACTCCACGAACTTTCCGACGACGCCCTTCTTGCGCAACATTTGCGTCACCGTGAGCACCAAATCCGTCGCGGTGGCGCCCTCGGGCATCCGACCAGTCAAGCGAAAGCCGATGACTTCCGGAATGAGCATCGACACCGGTTGGCCCAACATCGCCGCTTCCGCCTCGATGCCGCCAACGCCCCACCCCAACACGCCGATCCCATTGATCATAGTCGTGTGGCTGTCGGTTCCGACAACGGTGTCCGGATAAGCGACGGTTTCGCCGCCTTCATCGCGGGTCCAGACAGTTTGACCCAGATATTCAAGGTTCACTTGATGGCAAATGCCCGTACCGGGAGGCACCACTCGGAAATTGCGAAAGGCTTGTTGGCCCCATCGCAAGAACTGGTAACGCTCGCCGTTGCGGGCGTATTCAAGCTCTACGTTCTTTGCGAATGCATTTGCGTCTGCGAAATGATCCACCATCACCGAATGGTCGATAACAAGGTCGACAGGAACAAGCGGGTTGACGCGCTCGGGGTCTGCGCCAAGCTTGGCAGCCGCATCCCGCATAGCGGCAAGATCGACGACTGCTGGCACGCCGGTAAAGTCCTGCATCAGAACGCGTGCGGGACTGAACGCAATTTCCATTTCGGATTTGCCGCGATTGGCAAGCCAAGCTGCGATTGCGGCGACGTCGTGCTTCTTGACCGCAACGCCATCCTCGGTGCGCAGCAGATTTTCGAGCAGCACCTTGAGCGACAGCGGCAACTTCGCGATGTCGCCGAGACCGTTCGCGGCGGCCTTATTCAAGTCGTAATAGGCGTAGGTCTTGCCGTCAGCATGGAGTGTCGAACGGCTGTTGAAAGAGTTTAGCGTAGGCATGGTCGTGCATCCTTAGTCTGAAGGACAGTGATGCAGACGCGTTGGGGAGCGCCCCAAAACCGGACTCAAACCGGGCGCGCGGCAAACCGTGTTTAGCGGGGTTCGCCGCGCGCGCAAAGCGTGTGTTAGCCGTCGGTGGCGGCTGGCTTGGCCCGGAAGAAGCGCCCGCCGCGGGCTTTGCGCCACCGCAACAACAACCAAGCGATCGGCCAAATCACCAGAACAAATGGCAACAACCCAGCAACGATCGTCACGATTGCGGCGAAGCCGGCAACCACAATTTTCAGGAAGTTGGCGAATGCATCGCGCAAGGGGCCGAACGTATCGCTACCAACGGCGCGCGGCGCCGAACGATAGGACAAATTGAGTTCCGACATGGAAACCCGCGTCCGCATGACCGCAAGATTTGATTGTACGGCGTCAATCTCAGCCTGAACCCGAGCCAATTCTCGTTCGACCTCAAGGAGATCGGACAGCCGGCCAGGGCGTGATTCCAAGAGCCGCTGCAGGCGATCGCGAAGCGCCGTCTGGGCGCGTAGGCGGGCTTCAGTGTCGACAATCGCGCGCGTGAGGTCCTCAGTCGTCGTGGTCTGGGAAATGACCCTGCCGCCAGCAGCATTGGCGTCGGCCTCCATGCCTGCCATGAAGGCGCGCAGCCAACTGGGTTCACCCCGAAGGGAGACATAGCCCTCGACGTAGCTCTCGGGGTCGCCGGATCGGTTAGAACTGACCAGTTGGCAAAGCCGGGGGCCGGCGGTTTGGCAGGCTTGCACGTGAGCGTCCATGACCCCGGCAAGATTCTGGCTGGGGATTTCAAACCCCATCGCGTAGGCATAGGCGAGGTAAAGGATTGGGGTGGGCTGACTGGCGCCGCCGGTAACGTCTCGAGCTGGCGCTGCCGCTTCGCCGCTCTCGGCGCGGGTTTCCGAAGCGGGAACCTCCTCATCAGCCGTCGCGCGTTCCATTGGCGCAGGCGCCATCTGCGCTGTCGCGGGTTGATCCGGGGCGCTCCCCGCAACTGTCTCGGATTGCTGTCCGCAGGCGCCCAATGTGAACAACACAACGGCCGCCAAAACAAATCTCCGCATGGAATTCCTCCCACCGCCTTGGCGGTCCACTCGACCCTCTCTAGAACCTGGGCCGCATTATGGGCCAGAGCCATCCATTTTCGAAAAGCGCCACGTTACGCGTGGAGGGGCTCTCGTTGAGGCGTGGGCAGCGACAGTTGGCCGAGGGGCTGAGTTTCGTGGCGCCCGCTGGTGCGTTTGTGGAGCTGCGCGGGGGCAATGGCGCGGGCAAAACAACGCTGTTGCGGACGATCGCTGGTTTCGGGCGGCCCGCCGAGGGAACCATCGTCTATGAAAACCTCGCCGAGCCAGCCCTAAGCATCCACTATGTTGGCCATTTGAACGCTCTGAAGGGGTCCGAGACAGTCGCTGCGCATGTCGGATACTGGGCCGGCCTGTTTTCCTCCCCGGCCGATATGGTCGAGGTGCTCGGGCGCGTTGGGCTGGAGCGGCAGCGCGACCTTCCAGCACGCGTGTTGAGCCAGGGGCAGGCGAGGCGCCTCGCCCTCTCTCGCTTGCTGCTCGCACCCCGCCCGATCTGGGTGTTGGACGAACCATCGGCGGGTCTGGACGCCCAAGGGCGGGCCATGATCGCCAAACTGATTGAAGCCCATACGAACAACAACGGCATCGCGCTCGCGGCGGTTCATGAGCCGCTCGGTCCATCGCCTTCGATCACCCTCACGGTGGGCGGATGAGCGCTTTCGCTGCGTTGTTTCGCAGGGAGCTTTCCCTGATGTGGGCCAGCGGTGGGCTAATGACACCGCTGGGTTATTTCGTTGGCGCGGCGACTCTTACCCCGTTGGCGATGGGACCAGACCGCGCCCTTTTGGCGACGGCGGGGCCGCCCCTAGTATGGATCGCCGCCGCGCTTGCCGTGATGGCGACGTTGGAACGTCTGTTCCAGGCCGACCTGGAAGACGGCTCGTTGGACCAGATGATGCTGTCCGAGGCGCCGTTGGAGGCGCTCGTGCTGGCGAAGGGCGCGGCGTTCTGGTGCGTGGTTGGGGCGCCGCTTGCGTTGGCGGGCGCGCCGGTCTCGATCGCGCTGCAGGCGCCTATTGATCGTATCCCTTTGATTGTCGCGGCGCTTGGCGTCGGGGCCGCCGCGTTCATTGGGGTGGGGCTTGTGGGCGCCGCGGTGACCGCTGGCGTGAGGCGCGGCGGCGTCCTGATCGCGCTGATCGTGCTGCCCTTTTTTGCGCCTCCCGTTATTTTCGGGGCGGCCATAGCGTCCGGGGAGGACGTTGAGGCTGCATTCCTTATCCTCCTGGGCTGCGCGCTGGGCGCGACCGCCATTGGGCCATTTGCCGCCGCCGCAGCCCTGCGCTTGCAGGCGGAATAGGTCTGACAGAATGCAGCACTGTGTTTGAGCCGATTTGGTGCTAGCTGACGGACATGTTGAGTTATTTCGCCAACCCAGCGCGTTTCATGACGCTTTCGGCCTGGGCCTCACCAATCTTCCTGGGGATCGCCTTTGTCCTGTTCGCTGTAGGTACGCCATGGGCGCTTTGGCTCTCGCCAGCGGACTACCAGCAAGGGGAGACGGTGCGGATCATGTACATCCACGTGCCCGCCGCATGGTGGTCGCTTGGCATCTATGCGCTCATGGGCGCGGCGAGCCTCGTCAGTCTCGTCTGGCGGCATGCACTAGCGGACGTCGCGGCGCGTTCGGCAGCACCAATCGGCGCGACGTTCGCAGCGATATGCTTGGTCACGGGTTCTTTGTGGGGCGCTCCGACGTGGGGCACATGGTGGGAGTGGGATGGGCGTCTCACCTCCATGCTGGTGCTCTTCATCATCTACCTTGGATATATTGCGCTCTGGAACGCGGTGGATGATGAAGATCGCGCCGCAAGGTTGGCGGCGATCTTGTGCCTCGTGGGGCTCATCAATCTCCCGATCATCAAGTTCTCCGTGGACTGGTGGAGCACATTGCATCAGCCCGCTAGCATTCTTCGCATGGGCGGTTCGGCGATTGATGAAAGTATGATGGGGCCATTGTTCACAATGGCCGGCGCTTTTTTTTCGCTGTTCGCGGGACTGCTGATGGTGAACATGCGCGCGGCCATTCATCGCCGTCGGGTTGAATCAAGCCGAATTCGCCAGGAGCAGGCATGATTGAGGGGGGATCGGCCTATGTGTGGGCCGCGTACGCTGTGGCATTGATATCGCTGCTGGGATTGGCGGGAACGGTCACCATTCGTGCGGCCTATTGGGCGCGTGAAGCGCGCAAATTGGGGCGTCAATGAAGCGGCTCATCGCGCTCCTTCCGCTTCTCGTCTTAGGAGCGCTGGTGGGCATTTCTGCATTTCTGCTTCTGCGCGGCGGAGAACGCGAGCAGTTTGTCGCGGGGATGGTGGGGCGCCGCATCCCCGATTATGCGCTTGAGCGTCTTGGCGGCGGTGGGCGCGTAGCGAGTGACGAGAGCCTGGGCGAGGCTCATCTCATCAATGTCTTCGCCTCTTGGTGCGCGCCTTGCAGAGCCGAGCACCCTGTACTCATGGCGCTTGAAGCAGAAGGCGTCACGATTGTCGGCGTCGCGTACAAAGACGATCCCGCAGCTACGGAGCAGTTCCTGCGGGAGCTAGGGGATCCATTTTCCGCGGTGGGGTTGGATCCCGATGGCCGGCTTGGTTTGGAGTTCGGGATAACAGGCGCACCGGAGACCTTCGTCGTTGGCGCTGACGGCGTCGTGCGTGCTGTCCATCGGGGGCCGCTGACACCGGAAATTGTTGAACACGAGATTCGGCCCGCGCTTCGCGCGTCTTAGGTCGGATTGCCCGTTGTCGGGCTACCTTCGCGCTTTCTTGGGGTTCGCTTCGCGCTCCTTTTTCTTTTTTCCGCTGGGCTTTGTCTCCGCCGCCGGAGTTGTGTCGGCGAACTTGGAGAGCTTGGTCAGGATCGTCAGGAATGTTCGGCGCTTCGCGCGCGGCAAAGCGTCGAGTATCGCGGCGTCCGCTGCGCGCGCGTGGGGTGTCGCCGCGGCGAGGAGCTGAGCTCCGGGCGGCGCCAACGCCACGGAATGCGCACGCTTGTCGGCGCTTGAATTCGCCTTCGTGATCAAACCGCGCGTCTCTAACCGCCTGATCATGTCCGTGAGCGTCGAACGGTCAACGCCAGTGGCGCGCACCAAGTCATTCTGACTAAGTCCCGGGTGATCCGCGATTGCGGAGAGCACAGCGAACTGCCGCAACGTGAGCGCGCCGTCGACCAAGTTGGCAAATCGGTCGGTCGCGAGCTGTTCCGCTCGGTGGAGCATGTGGCTGGGCGACTGCGAGAGCCGATACGGCTCCGGCTCGCCCTCCCCCGCAGTTGAACGAGACATGCCGACCGCCCCAAGCCCACGCAACACACTACCATTGGCCTTGGCGCGTTCAATCATATCCCAAGCGTCATTCGCCACGTTGGCGAAAATCAGTCCGTACGGGAGCGATTCTGAGGGGCTTGACCCTAGGGCTCACGTTGGTGCTTGAGCACCAACGGTGTGTTGAGTGCGGCGAAGGCGAGCACGAGTGGAAAGACGAACAGCGGCCTCGTATTCAGCCAGAACTCAAACGAGTGATTCAACCGGACGTACTCATTCAATGCCGCCATGAAGGCGAAAAAGCCCGCCCAGCGTAGAGCGAGGATGGTCCAAATTCGATCTGGTAGATCGAAGGCGTGACCAAAAAATAGCTTCCAGATGTTCTGGCCGATGGCCAACGAACCGAGAATGGCGACCACATAGAAGCCGTTCACAATCGTGGGTTTGAGCTGAATGAACGTGGGGTCGCGGAGAGCCAAGGTCATGCCGCCAAACACCACGATAAGCACCCCGGTTACGATGAGAACCGGTGGGACTTTGCCGTTCTTTCTCTTGTGGTAGGCGATGGCTGCGAGCGTGGCCGCAATGAACAAGCCGGTTGCGATGTAGACGGCGTTGTCCTTGGTAGATTCGATCCGTTGAAGCACATTGAACGCGACGACGAATATAGCGATCGGGCCGAGATCGGACAGGAGCGAACCCGCGCCTGCGCTCACGCTTTTCTGCCTTTCAACACTCTCGGGCATGAACATCCTCAGGACGAAACAATGTCGACGGGGCAGGGTTGCGCCGCATGGCGTCGACTATCACACTGACGCCAAGAAGCGGAGAGGGCGATGCATTCTAAGAGCGTGATTGCGGCGTTGAGCTTTTTTGTGGCTCTGACGGCTCCCTCGCTGGCGCAAACGCCAGTAAGGGCCCTTGCAGAGATACTGGAGCAGTCTCCCGCGAGCGACTGGCGGTCGGTCGAGCAGGAGAACCTCCTCTATATGGAACTGCCGGCGGGGCGCGTCATTATTGAGTTGGCGCCGGATTATGCCCCCCGACATGCCGAAAACATTCGTGCGCTTTCGCGCGCCAACTACTTCAATGGGTCCGCCATTGTGCGCAGCCAAGACAATTACGTCGTCCAGTGGGGGCGCGACGAGGGCGACGCTGCGGCTCTAGGCGAGGCGCATCCAACTTTACAGGGCGAGTTTGATCGCCCGCGCGCTGGTGTCCGGATTACACGGCTCCGCGATCGCGACACCTACGCGCGCGAGGTCGGTTTCGCCAACGGGTTCCCCGCCGCTGGTGAGCATGGCCGAACCTGGCTCGCACATTGCTATGGCATGGTCGGCGCCGGTAGGGGCGATACGCCAGACTCTGGCAATGGTGGCGAGCTCTACGTCGTTATCGGACATGCGCCCCGCCATCTCGATCGCAACGTAACTCTCGTAGGGCGCGTCCTGGTCGGAATGGAGCTGCTGTCTATTATGCCACGTGGTACGGGCGCCTTGGGATTTTATGAGGATGCCGCGCAGAGAACGGCCATCCGGTCCATCCGCATCGGATCTGATTTGCCGGCGTCCGAACAACTCCCGCTTGAGGCGCTGCGGACCGATAGCGCAACGTTCCTTGACGTAGTCGAATCTCGTCGGACGCGCCGCGAAAGCTGGTTCCTTCAACCAACTGGCCGCATCAATTTGTGCAATGTTCCACTGCCAGTGCGTCTGCGCGCTAGCTAAGTCCAACGAGCGCGCGCGCGAACGTGTCAGCGCTGAAGGGCTGAAGGTCCTCGGCGGCTTCGCCCACGCCGATGAAGTGAATCGGGATAGCGTGCCGCTGCGCCAACGCCACGAGCACGCCGCCCTTCGCGGTGCCGTCGAGCTTGGTCATGACGAGACCGGTAATCTCAGTTACTGAGCGGAAGTTCTCGACCTGAGACAACGCGTTTTGCCCGACAGTGGCGTCGAGCACGAGCAAGGTCTCATGGGGTGCGTCTTCGTCAACTTTCCGCATGACCCTGATGATCTTGGCCAGTTCGGCCATCAGCTCGGACTTGTTTTGGAGGCGTCCTGCGGTATCGATCAAGGCCACGTCCGCATTCTCGTCTCGCGCCCGTTTGACTGTTTCATAGGCGACGCCCGCGGCGTCGGCGCCTTGAGAAGAGGCCACGAACTCCGCGCCAGCGCGATCGGCCCACACCTTAAGCTGTTCAATGGCCGCTGCGCGGAAGGTGTCAGCAGCACCTATGACGACCTTGCCGCCAACGTCCGTGAGGTTCTTGGCGAGCTTGCCTATTGTCGTGGTTTTGCCAGACCCATTGACGCCGATCACGAGCACGATCCGAGGCTTCGGGCCAGATGAGAGATCAAGCGCGCCTTCTCGTGGCTTCAGGATTTGCGCGATCTCGTGCGCAAGCGCCTCGCGCGCTTCGTCCAACCCTTTTTCTTTGTTGAAACGGCGCTCGGCGAGAGGCGCGCTAATACGCGCGGCCGCGGCCGCGCCCATGTCTGCGGCGATGAGCGACTCCTCAAGGTCCGCTAACGCTGCGGCATCGAGTTTCTCTTTACTGAAAACCGATGCGATGCCCTCAGCCAACTTGCCGGAGGACTTTCGCAACCCCTCGAACAGGCCCTTGCCTTGTTCTGGTGTTGCCTGACCTTGCTGCGGCTTTTTGTTGAACAAGCCCCAAATCATGCCAGCACGCCGAGCAGGGTCTGGCCATCGTGTGACTCGATGCGCATGCGAGCGTGTCCTTCGATGCTGCTGCCACAGCGAACAGGCGTAAAGTCCGGAAGGCGCGCGGCGCCCGCTCGTTCGACGAGCGCCGTCGTTGTCTTCCCGACCCATTGATCAAGATGACGGTTGAGCGCGACGGAGGCAACTTGTCGTAACCGCGCGGCCCGCTCTCTCACGGTGCGTCGATCGACTTGCGGCATGCGTGCGGCCGGCGCGCCCGGCCGTGCGCTGAACGGAAACACGTGAACATACGAAAGCGCGCATTCGTCGACGAGAGTGAGCTGGCTCTCGAAGTTGTGCTCGGTCTCCGTTGGAAACCCGGCAATGAGGTCGGCGCCCAGGGCAATTTCGGGGCGAGCCTGTTTGAGGCGCCGGCAAAGTTCAACCGCCTGCTTCCGCGAATGGCGGCGTTTCATGCGCTTCAGGATGAGATCGTCGCCATGCTGCAAGGAGAGGTGCAGATGAGGCGCCACGCGGTCGTGCTGTGTGACAAGTTCAAAAAGCTGTTCGTCGATTTCGATCGCGTCAAGAGATGACAAACGCAGCATGGGAAGATTGGGAGCGTAACGCAAAATGCGGGCAACCAGCGACCCAAGTTTCGGCGCGCCCGGAAGATCCGCGCCCCACGAGGTAAGATCTACGCCGGTCAGGACGATCTCCGCGACACCGTCGCTCGCAAGCCGTTTCACCTGATCGACAACGTCTCCTGCTGGCGCTGAACGCGCGTTGCCGCGGCCAAACGGTATGATGCAAAAGGTGCAGCGATGGTCGCAACCGTTTTGCACTTGCACGTAGACACGCGTGCGCTCGTGATGCCCTTCGGCTAGGTGCGGCGCCATTTCCCTGATCGCCATGATGTCGGACACGGCGACCCGAGCGCCCTCCCTGAAGGCCTCCGAACGAATTTTTTCCGCGTTCCCAAGCACGCGTGACACTTCCGGCATGCCGGCAAATCCATGGGGGTCGATTTGGGCCGCGCAGCCAGTCACGATAATTTCAGCCCCCGGTCGCTCACGGCGCGCGCGGCGGATTGCTTGGCGCGCTTGACGCACCGCTTCGCCGGTGACGGCGCAGGTGTTGACGATCACCGCATTGGAGAGGGCGGCGTCTTGGGCTAGCCGCTTTATCGCCGCGCTTTCGTTGGCGTTGAGGCGGCACCCCAGTGTGATGACCTCAACATCAAGGGGAGGGGATCGGACGGTCACGTTGATGGTCAGGTGAGCTTCAGCGCGTGATAGGTCAAGCTCACCAAGCAAAAAGCCCCGCGTGTCTGGCGCGGGGCTCTTAGAACTCAGAGGTGAAAAATATCACTCCGCTGCGTCTGCGGCCTCACCCACGAAATCTTCCTCGCGCGCGCCACCGCCCCGTTCGGCGATGCGGGCAGACTTCCCGCGCCGATCCCGCAGGTAGTACAGCTTTGCGCGACGAACCTTCCCGCGGCGAACAACCTCAATCGTATCGACCGTGGGTGAGAATAGCGGGAACACGCGCTCAACACCTTCTCCAAAGCTGATTTTGCGGACCGTGAAGTTAGCGTTGAGGCCCGATCCGGAACGGGCAATGCACACGCCTTCATAGGCCTGCACGCGTTCGCGGTCGCCCTCTTTGATTTTTACGTTCACGCGGAGGGTGTCGCCGGGGTCGAACGACGGAACGGTCTTGCCCTTGGTGATGCGCGCCACTTCTTCTTGTTCGAGCGTCTGGATCAGGTTCATGCTACTACCGGAGCGCGCGAAAATGGATCGGCGCTTCCTTCTGGAAACCACGGGAAAGCGGGGCGTATAAGGGAAGTGCCTCGCCGTGTCGAGGGGGGGTCATCGGCTCGCCGATGGCGCGCATCCGACAAACGCGGCCATGTGCCCGTCTGGCGTACGTGCCCTTAACATGGGCACGTCGCCCGCGCGGCCTAGCTGGAAAGAAAGGTTATGACCTTCCGCGTCGCGGACGCCCACAAGCCCCTCTTCCTCGGAAAGGGCGGCCACGGCGGCCAAGCCGCTCGAAATCCAACCCAAGTCAGGCGATGGAAACAGGAAAACGGCGGCGGGGCCTTCGTCTCCGGCTGGTATGATGAGGAAGCCCCTGAGGGCCTTCACGGTTGAGAGGGATTCCGGCGTGATCACGGGAGGCAGGGCGGCCTCGACCGCCACCATCTCCTCAACAGCACCGCGACAGGCGTCGCTGATGGCGGCGGCGGTTGGCTGCTGCTGCATCGGACGCCACATGGCCGACAACGCCTCGACCGCGCGCCAATCGTCCCGCGACGTCTGAGCGAAAGCTGGGTTGCTGAGGAACGCGATTGCGGCGACTAGGGCCGCGATGGGTTTGCTCATGAACGGCGTTTCGCCATCAAATCTGGCCGTCTTTGGGCGGTGAGCCGCAAACGCTGCTCCGAGCGCCATGCGGCGACTTTCCCATGATCGCCAGAAAGCAAAATGTCGGGGATCTCGCGGCCTTCCCACACCCTTGGGCGTGTGTATTGCGGGTGTTCCAGCAAGCCGTCGCTAAAGCTCTCCTCAACAATGGAGGCCTGGTTGCCAAGAATGCCAGGCAAGAGGCGGACGCATGCCTCTATGAGCACCAACGCCGCGGCTTCGCCTCCCGCCAGGACGACGTCGGCCACCGATATTTCCTGCATCCCCCGCGCCTCTATGACGCGCTCGTCTACGCCCTCGAAGCGTCCGCAAAACACCACCAAACCAGGGCCCGCTGCCCAATCCGCGACATGAGCCTGCGTAACTGGCGCGCCGCGGGGAGAGAGGCAGACGATGGGTCGACCGCCGCGACCAATGCTATCAAGCGCGGCAGCCACAACATCGGGTCGGAAAACCATGCCCGCGCCGCCGCCAGCCGGCGTATCATCGACGTTCTTGTGGGGGCCGATACCGAACTCGCGAAGGTTGACGGTGTCGAGCGTCCATTGGCCGTCGCGCAAACCTCTTCCCAGGAGAGAAAGGCCGAGGGTTCCAGGAAACGCTTCTGGAAAGAGGGTGAGAGCGGTGGCTGCGAACATCATGGGCTAGTTTAGCCCGCAGGCCGCTATTTCTCGATAACTTCCGGCGCTGGGGGATCAAGCACTACGCGTTTGGATGCAAGATCGACCAAAGGCGCTGTCTCCTTTGTGAAGGTGACACGCACATTCGGCCCGCCATTCGGTGGCCGATACTCGATAATGTCGCCCGCGCCAAAGTTCCAGACGGCGCAGATTTCACCAAGCACGCGGCCATCCAATGCCTCGGCGCGGCATCCAAGCAGGTCGACGATGTAAAACTCGTCGTCTGCCGGCGCCGGCAGGTGCGCGCGTGGCACAAACAGCCTTGCGCCCTTCAACTTCTCAGCGTCTTCACGCGTCTTCACCTCGGGAGCGACAACGGCGACGCCATCCTTCAATTCACGCCAGTTCTTTGGCTTGAGCAGGATTTTTCCGTCTTCGCCGTACAATGGGCCGTAGGAGATCACTCCATCCTTCGCGGCGGTGAAAGCGCGAAGCCTGACTTCACCCTTGACGCCGAACGCCCCTGCTATCGCCCCCACCAGCACCATGCCTTTTGAGGTCCCCGACTTGGCCTTGAAGGCGGGAACGGCACGCAGGTCGCCGACAACTTCTTGGTCGGCTTGGACGGGTTTGGGCGCTGCAAGCGGTTTTGGCGCAACGCGGGCGAGCGGTGCGCCCACAGGGCGCAGCAGCGGCTGCGCGCGTCCAGCCGCCACCGCCAGAGGCTTGGCCGGAATCGGCTTCGCGAAGGCCGCTTCCACGGGCGCGAGTTTTGGCGGCTTGGGCGGCTTCAGCGCTTTTGTCGCCTTCACGGGCTTGGCTTCTGGGGGCGGCTTGGCCGCCTTGGCTTCGGGCTTGGATTCAGCCTTGGCCGGCGCAGGCGTCTTTACGGGCGTCTTCGCAGACGTTTTCCCCTCGGCCTTCTTGGGAGCGACCGACTTGGCGACCCCATTTGGCTTGGTGGCCGGTTTCGCGTCCTTTGTACGGTCAAGGTGAGCCGCGGCAACGGGTTTAGCCTTGTCCTTGGGGGGCGCCGCCTTCGCTTTTGCCGGCGCGACGACGGGTTTGACCGCCTTGGGAGGCGTCCTTAGCGTGGGCTTGCTCGCGCCTGATGCTTTCGGCGGGGCCGGCTTGGCGGTAGTCGTTTTGACGGCTGCCTTTTTGGGCAGGGGCGTCACTTTTGCAGCCGCCTTTGGGGGCGGTGCGTTCTTAGGCGCCGCTTTGGCGGGAACGACTTTCGCGGCCTTTCCCGCCGCAGCCTTCGCGGGCGCTTTTTTTACCGCCGCAGGACGCGTCGCGGCGGGCTGCGCCGTTACTTTCGCATGCGCTGACTTCTTTTCGGCCAAGGGATTCTATGCCTCCGCAGTGGCCTCGTCCCCGGCGCGCGCGGCAGCGCGTTCGGACATTTTCTTGCCGGGTTGGGCCTTGTTAGGGTTATTACGGGCTTCACGCTTCATGACGCCCGCCTGATCCAAGAACCGCGCAACCCGGTCCGTCGGCAAGGCGCCCTTCTTCATCCAGTCTTGAATCCGATCGAGCTTAAGCGTGACCCGGTTGGGATCGTCTGTTTTCAGTATAGGATTATAAGTCCCAACTTTCTCTATAAAACGCCCATCACGAGGGCTGCGGCTGTCCGCTACCACGATTGAGTAGAAAGGGCGCTTTTTGGCGCCGCCGCGGGCGAGGCGAATTTTTAAGGACATTTACTGCTTCTCCTTTGATCTCTTAGCTTTTTTTGTCGCTTCTTGGAAGCCCCGGCAAACTGCCGGCGGCTGGGAGTCCGGGAAGGGCGGGACCAGCGCCCAGCATTTTGAGGGCCTCGGGCGAGGGACGCCCTCCCATCGCGCCCGGCATCCCGAACGGCATTTTCCCCTTTCCCATGGCCTTGGCCATGTCAGCCATGTTCCGATGCATCTTGAGCAGGCGGTTGACTTCAACGACCTCCACGCCCGCGCCTCTGGCGATGCGGGCGCGTCGGCGCCCATTGATAAGGTCGGGCTTCTGTCGCTCGGTCGGCGTCATGGAGCGAATGATGCCGATCTGGCGACGCAGTTGCCCGTCGTCCAGCTGCGCGTCGCTGATCTGGTTCTTCATTTTCGCGACGCCCGGCAGCATGCCCATTACGCCTTTCAGACCGCCGATCTGGATCAGCTGACCCAGCTGTTTTTCCATGTCGTCGAAGTCGAAGCGGCCCTTGGCCATCTTCCTCGCCATTTTCTCGGCTTCGGCGCGGTCGACTTGCTCGACTGCTTTTTCCACCAGCCCGACGATGTCGCCCTGTCCAAGAATGCGCCCGGCGAGGCGGCGGGGATCGAATATCTCCAGCGCATCAGGCCGCTCCCCTGCGCCGAGAAACTTGATCGGCAGGCCTGTCACCGCGCGCATTGAAAGGGCGGCGCCGCCGCGCCCGTCACCATCGGTGCGGGTGAGCACCAACCCCGTCAACGCGAGCCGGTCATGAAAACGTTTCGCGGTCTCGACGGCGTCTTGTCCGGTCAGGCTGTCCGCGACCAGCAGAATTTCGCTGGGCTTGGCGATTGCGGCGACATGGGCTGCTTCCGCCATCATGTCTTCATCCAGCGTGGTGCGCCCCGCTGTATCGAGGATGAGAACGTCGTGGCCGCCGAGACGGGCGGCCGTCAGTGCGCGTTTCGCGATTTCGGCGGGCGGCTGCCCCGGCACGATGGGCAGAACATCGACGCCAATGGATTTGCCGAGCGTTGAGAGTTGTTCCATCGCCGCGGGCCGTCGCACATCCAGCGACGCCATCAAAACGCGACGTTTTTCGACTTTACTCAGTCGAAGCGCGATCTTGGCCGAGGTGGTGGTTTTGCCAGACCCTTGCAGGCCCGCCATCATGATGACGTTCGGCGGCTCGCCATACACGCGAAGCCCCTCCGGGGCTTCATCGCCGCCCAACACATGCACCAAGGCGTCGTGAACGATCTTGATGACCTGTTGCCCAGGCTTGACGGCCTTAATGACCGCTTCTCCCACGGCCTCGGTTCGCACCCGAGACATGAAGTCCTTGACGACAGGGAGCGCGACGTCCGCTTCGAGTAGGGCGACACGCACCTCGCGCAGTGCGGCGTCGACATCGCTTTCACTGAGCGCGCCGCGCCCCGTGAGCTTGTCGAAAACACCGCCTAAGCGCTCTGTAAGAGCCTCGAACATTCCTACTCCAATGGGCCAAAACGCTTCGCCCCGCCGGACGATCACGTCGGGCGGGGTGCCTCGCCGGCCTCCCGAGCCTAGCGGCTCATGGACCGGTCAAAGCGCTAAGCGATGCTTGGCGCGGACCAGCTGTGTACCGCGCAGACAGCCGGCGGTCAAACGGCCGAAATTAGGCCGCCTCCAGCAACTCCAGGGCATTCCGGTCGCGGACGACCACATGCCGCGAGCTGGGGAGTGCGATGGCATGGTCGCGCTCCATTTGAGTGAAGGCGCGAGAAACCGTCTCAATCGTGAGGGCTAGATAGTCTGCTATGTCAGCGCGCGACATCGGCAGGTCGATTTCTCGATGCGACGCCCCTCGATCGGCAAGTTGAAGCAGAAACGCGGCAACGCGCTCGCCCGCGCCTTTGCGACCGAGAACCAGAGCGTGGTGCTGG
>DDSN01000027.1:23821-24428 GCA_002343395.1 Hyphomonadaceae bacterium UBA2389
GCGCAGCGCTGACGTCCTGCGCCGCCGCATTTTCAATCAACGAGCGCCTGATCAGGGAAACCTCGGCATCAGAAACGGCTTCCGCCGAAAGGGTATGCTGTTGAGTTTGCTCCAAGCCAAAAATGTCGCCCGGCAGGTGGAATGCCAAGATTTGACGGCGACCATCATTGCTGAACCGCACGGTGCGCACAGCGCCCGAGACGACGCGGTAGACGTATTCGGAAGGCTCCCCCTCCCCAAAAATCTCCTCGTTGCGGGCGAAATGCTTGCGTACCCCTTGCAAAACGAGGCCGGGCCCAAGTGCGAGAGCGTCTGAAACTGGAAAAGGATGAATTGTCGCAGGTCCACCGGTAGCGTCGGTCAAATCACGCATGGCACTCTCCCTTGATGGCAACAGGTTATGCGCGTCGCGGGAAAGGCAGAATTCGGGACGAGCGCTTAAGGGGTTTCCCGTACCTGCGCGGAAGCATGACCTCGTTGCGGAGAGGCAAATGAACGTTTGGCTATCCAGGCTGTGGCGAACGATCGGCCATGGAGGCGCCCGCGACTATGTCGCTATCGCCCTCGCTTGTCTTGCGGCAACCGGCGTCGACGCCGGCCTTCGCGC
>DDSN01000052.1 GCA_002343395.1 Hyphomonadaceae bacterium UBA2389
GACTAAATTGCGGGGGTCACATCAGGGGTAACAAAATTAAGAGGGGGAGATTCTGGGCATGAAACGACGTTTTCCGGTTGTTGCCAGCGCAATCATTGCACTCCTGGCAGGCAGCTTGCTGCTGGTACTTTCCTATTCGGTCTTCCCAGAACACTCCTTTGCACAAGGCGCATCTCATGAAGTCGGGTTTGCTCTGGTCGTTGCTGTAATCATTTGGGTGACGTTTGAGTTTTTCTCACGCGGGGACATGGAGGAGCGTTGGAACGACAGGATTGAACGCGTTTCACGCAGCGTCTTTTTTGGGGTGTTTAAGAGAAATTTTCCTGATGACTTAATCAAGGAAGCACGGGTGCTCTTATTGGATCACGACTTTGTGCGTCGTGATCTTAGCCTCACCTACACCATCTCTGATGCGAACTACACTGCTCGGGACGGAATGAACCAGCCGTTCGTAAAGCTGAGCGCTCTCGCGCGCTACAAGGTCAAAAATATCGGTGATCAATCGAGAGACTATGACGTTGGCATAGCGCTTCCCAATCCGTTGATTGACGAGTTGAAAGCGCACTGTCGCGTCGTAAGTATCAGATATCGGCGCCAAGACGATCCATGGCAGGAAGTTGATATTCGCGTTGCGCAGGAAGAATTTCGTACCAAACTTGCCAACGACACCAAACATGCCTGTCCGTTCGTAGCGACAAAACTCAGCATAAAATCAGGAGAAGAAATAGAGTTTGTCTTTGACTATGTTATGGCAAAAGAGGAAGAAGACACGGAAATCTTCCAGACGAGGCTTCCAGCGAATTTCCTTACTGTAAACGTTGTTGATCAGGGCCCGACCAAGCGAATTGTTCGTGCTCGCTCTATACACGTCCTGGACTTGGAAGATGACACCTCGGGTGAGGCTACAGGCACCTACAGTTTCCGTCTGCCTCGCTACCTCTTGCCCCACCAAGGCTTCGCACTTTGGTGGAAAAAGGTTCCGCCCGGTGCGCGGCCACTCAGCATCGAAAGCACAAATGGACCTGGTGGTGGCGAAGAGGATCGGGAAATCTTGTGACATTTTAGGTGGTTAACGTTGCAATTTCACGCTTTTTGCGAGAAATTCCTTGGCGTTCATTGCTTGGTGACTCAAACATGGGTATGCAGGCAGGCTATTTTTTCGAGGGGTGACATATGACTACCTATCGTGGCGACGGCGGAACGGTACTTTAGCCCACCCGCACGACTGAAACTGCAAGCCGCTCCTTCCGGGGGCGGCTTTTGCATTTCTGGGTGTGCACCTGACCCCGTTTTCTGGTTTCTGGACNNTGGACCACATCGCGGTGGAAATTAGGCGCGCTTGCCAACAAATACGCCTCGCGGCGTCGGCAGCTCAATGCCAGCCAAAAGACCATCCGACACCAACCGCTTAACCGCATCGCCAACCACTGCGTGGTGCAGCGCAGTGTCGTGGAAGACCACGAGTGCTCCGGGAGCAAGCCAGTCATAGAACCGACGGAACTCCGCTTCGCGCAGATGCGTTTCGGAATCAAAGAGAGCGAAATCAATCGATTCTTGTGGAGTGAACGCGAGGCTTTCGCAAAGCAGCGGAGTAGTCGTCTGCGTTGCACCTGCGGCATCGATATTTTTCGCTGCGACCGCTAGCGCCTCCTGGTTCACATCGAGCGTCACCAAGCTTCCAAAACCGTTGTCCACGAGTGCACGTCCAATAGCCGAGGCAGTGTGGCCGAGCCAGGTTCCAGTCTCGATCGCGTAGCGCGGCTTGGTGAGCCGAACCAGCGCGTACAGAAAATCGAGCACCTCAAGCTCGGCCGTGAAGCCGTCGACCATTGACCATAAGCGGGCCGGAAGCACGCCCACCGGCTGCGCTGTTTTCTCCGGCATGCCTATGAGCGCAGGCACCGCGAGTGATGCCCGTGTTGCTCTTGGTTGCGCACGTTGGCGTTCGATCCGTTCCTGCCATCCCGAAACGCCGAGCCAGGGTTTGCTTTCGTAGTTGGCGCGGTAATAGTCCGCGTTTGTGTCAAATTCGGTGACAAAGTGCCCGAGATTGCGCACCCAATAGCGATCCGACCAAGCTACAAAAAATCCGAGTGCTTTAACGTCGTTTGACAGGTCTCCATCGGCCGGAAACTTAAAGCTACCGCTACCCTGATGTAGGTTGCGAATGCGAACAGCACGCTCTCGAAAAAGTTCACCACGCAAGATTGACGAGGTCCCCACATTGGCGTGCGCTTCGTACAGGAGTGCACCCCTCGAAAAGCGCAGATGGCAAGGTTTGGGTTCCCAAGCCTCCTCGTCTTCCGGGACGCACCCATGCAGAGAGAGTTGCCCCAAGTCTGAAAATGCGGCAAAGGCGGCGCGCACATGCGCGACCCAACCAGGAAGGAACTCCTGGTCATTCTCGCTCAGATGCACGAGCGCGCCAGAAGTGAGCGGGATGACTTCGTTGTAGGCCTCCCCGCCGTGATTATCCGAAAGGAAGATGGTTCGTAGGCGCGGCTCAACCGCGGCGAGCGATTTCAAATACTCGACTGACCCATCGCTGCTCGCGTTGTCCACGACGAACAACTCGGTGGCCTCGCCGACCGTCGTAGCGAGATAGCTTTCTATCGTGCGACGAAGCAGATGCGCACGGTTCCAACTCAGAATAATTGTACTCAGCACGGTGTTCAGCGCCCTCTTTCGTAATCCCTCGCACCCCAAAGATGGGGGCACTCCATTCCCCAGAGCCCACGCCGTGCTTCCCGAGCGCGCGCCTCCTGCGGCGCATAATATTGGTGGCTGTAGCGGGGCCAATCGCGACCCCAGCCTTGTTCCACCATCCACGCCCCAAGCTCAGTATCGCCTGTATAGCACATTGCCACGGGCCGATCGTGAGTACGGTCGCTGCCCCGCACTTCGCAGCGCACCGTGCGCCCGTCAATAAATTGATCAAGCGCGTTTGAAGTGATCTGCTTCGCATTCACGCGCCCTGCGCAGCGGCGGCCGCGCTCGGGCGCGTCAAAGCCCCACAACCGGATATGCGTCCCGTGAATCTCAATCGTGTCGCCGTCAATCACCGAAGCGACGCCGATGATCTCGGCTTGTTGTGCGTAGCTCTGGGTTGAACACTGGAAGATGCCGAACGCCATGAGGACAACCACGAGCGGCCAGACGATATAGTCCCACCAGCGCACGGGCGGACCGCCATAATCGGGATGTTTGTCCCAACCCGACATTAGCAGCGCTCTCCGGCGGCGACCGCTTCCGCAAGGCGGCGCACCAAGCCTGTGTCAACCGCACCGCCTTCGCGTCCCGTCGCATTCACAAAGCGATCCACTGCCGCGCCAGTGAGAGTGCCCGCACTTCCGTCAGCTGCGCCGGCATTGCAGCCCATATGATTGAGGAGGGTCTGTGCGGCGATCACGGTGTCGCGCGAATGTGCAGGAGACGGCGTGGCGCGATAGAGGCCGAGCGAGCCTCCGGAGGAGGGCACCGCAGGCGAATATCCCGAGCGGTGGCAATGATAGCCGCCGGTGCGCCGCTCGTTGTGGCAGCCATCGGCGTTCAGTCCACCGCCATGACCCCAGGCGGGCAACGCAAATAACACGAACGATACCGCGACAAGCGACAGCATAATCCGCATGAGAAGCCCCCCTGCAGAGCCCAAGACCTTAGCCCGTTCACGGTGCTGCGCAATGCCTGTCGCGGAGTGCGCACAGGGAGCGCGATCTGCTTCGCTCGTTGTCAAGGTGGGTAGGTACACCCCCATCGGGGAACGCGAAGAGCGCAAACCACGAACGCCCCCGGTTCCAGATCGTATCGGGCCATAGAAGCCCGTTCCGTCCCTCGCAGGTGAAGCAGCCAATTGCTGGCGGCGGGCGAGGGCGGAGACGACGACAATGGAGAACGACAACAGCATGCTCGACTGCGCGCAGTTCGCGAGCCGCTTTGCTGATCGCGACGGCGAGGAGCTGGCGCAAATGTTAAGCCGGGAGTGGGGGTGCGAGCGCACTATGCGCGAAATCGAACACTTCGAGTTGGTCGCGCGCCGGCTGTCTTTGCTTGCCGGCATGTGCAGGCTCGCTGCGCGGCATCTTCGCGGCTGACCAATGGAAAACCTGCCTCGCAGAATGCGAAGCAGGTCGCCAAATCTCAGGATGACAAGCGAACTCCTCTCACCTCAGGGCTCGGGACTCTCCATCAAGCAGGGCCCGCCTGCGTGTCCTCGCCGCCCTCCTCGCAAGGGTGCGAGGGCGGCTCCGGCAAGCAGGCTTCAGGTGCGCCGTCTTCTGCGCCAGGGGCGCACCCAAGATGCGTGAGCGCAAGTCCCGCCGCCGTGAAAATAGCCATCACATGCGCCTCGGTTTCCCAGATACGCTTTCGCTTTGGGAGGCGCGGAGCAAGCACCGGCAGGCGCTTCGCCACCGCCGCCGCGATGTCGTCCTTGTTGGCGCGCGGCGCAAGGTCAAGGTGAACGCGCACGTCTTTGAGTCCATGACGGCTAACCTGGAGACCGCGCTCTGCGCCAAGCTCAGCAATGAGGTCAAGCAGGACACTGATACGGTGACTGCGCCGCGCGCCAGTTGCACGATGATCCTCAATAACGAGCGCCACTGGACGAAACTCATCGATCAGTTCGTCGGCAAAGGCCTGCGCTCGTGCATTCTTGTGGAAGCCGCGTATTTCTCTCACCCGCCAATCGATGGACCGTCCAGTTGTATCGATGACGAAGACGCCGAGGCCACGCGACACTGGCGCAAGCGCGAGCACGAACGAGGTGTCGGCGCTCATACGTCAAAGAGTGTTGGCGACGGCTCGGCAAGCCGCCCTAGGTGCGTGAGCCGCACCGCATGACGCGCATCGCTTCGAAGCGCCTGGAGCGCATCGAGCCGTTCGCGGGCGCGTTCGCTCACACCACGCCCAACATCGGCAAATAGCGGCGCAAACAGTTTCTGCACCGGCGCGCCAAGGATGTGCTCGAAGGCAAGCGCGGAGCGGAAGTCGGGCTCGCGTGCAAAGCGCTCGAAGCGCGAGACCGACGAACTTCCCTTAAGCCCTAACAGAAACGCGATGTCGTCTTGCATCAGACCGCTCTCGCGTCGGAGTGACCGGAAGTGGACAATTGAAGGATCAGGCATATGCTCATACGCGACCGCGCAGCTCCGGTTATGTAAGGCTTGGCGCTGCGCGGCGCCCCAGCATTGTCGCGCATCCTCTAGGGTGCGTGGTATGCGGGGAAATTTGCCAGCCCCGGCATGTCTTTCGACATGCCGGGGCTCGGCGTTTGTACGACCAGCTGGTTGCGGGCAGGGACGGCGGGGACATAAGGGACGAGTGCAGGCGCTTCGCATGCACGCTGTGAAGTAGACGCACGAGGGGCAGGGCTATGACTGGGGCTTGCGCCCCCATGCGCCACTTCAAGCGCGCGCCATGTCCCCCACGTCCCCAATGTCCCGTACGTCACCGCGTGGCGGCTCAATCGGCGAGAACGTCAGTTCAAGTGCGTGCGTGGTGTCAAACGCCGCCACCCGTGCAGCATCATCCTCGGTGACGCGATAGCGCTCGAACAGTGGTCCGAGCTTCAAGCGCTCCAGGGGGCCGATGACATAGATGCCATTGCTCTTTTGCGGCCGGATGCCGAGGCGCTTGCGTAGTATGCCGCCAATAGAGCGGGCGGATATGGGCAAGCTCTGCGGAAGGAAAGCGCGACTATAGAGGTCGGCGATGTCGGAGAGCGCAAGCGGCACGCCCGTGTCAGCGAGATGCTTCAGCACCGCAAGCACCTCTGCTTCGACGGAGGCGCTTCGCTCCTCGGCAAGCCAGATGCTCTTTGAGCGCGCGTAGGTCTTCAGTTGTTCGCGCGCGGCGTCGTCTTCGATGTTGGCAAGGAGCGGTGAGAATACTTGATTCACGCGCGGCTCAAGCGCGCGATCCACTGGCTCGATCCACGAGCCTGCGTTGGCATACCGCTCGAAACGATAGCTGAGGAGGCGGCTCCGGAGCGCTTGTGCTTCTTCCGCCTGCGCCTTCGGAAAGTTGAGCGGGATGTCCGAGCGGAGTTTGCGCCCATCGCTTCGTTCAGAAATGAACCGGCTTTCAAGCGCCCGATCATCAAACTCTCCGCGCATGGCGACAATCTTGGGGCCATACACCTGGTATGCGACAGGCCGGTATTCCTTCCCGTTGACTGATTCCGAACGGAGCACGGGGAACCCCGCGACGTTCCCATTGTTCAAAATCTTGACGAGTTGTGCACGCTCATCGCTGAATCGAAAATCCGCTTCATCGAGGATGAGCGTGCCACGGAACCGGTCGAGAAGATGGAAGAGGGGCGAGACGGTGGATGCGCCGCCCGCGAAGATCGGTGTGCGGCAGATTGAGCCGACCACCTGCAAGAAGCGCGTCTTGCCTGACCCGTATTCCCCATGAAGCCGAAGGTACGGCAACTCCTCAAAGCGATCGTACACCCACGTGAACAGCACGTATTCAACCGCAAGCCGCTCGAAGACCGGTGACAGATCGACATAGCGGCGGATGTAGGCCGTGAGGTCATCGGCAAGAGCGTCACCAACTGGCGCGGGTTCTGAGGGCAAAAGTACGACACGATTTAGAAACAGCGGATTGTCGCCACGGTACGGGACAAGGCGTTCGCCACTTGGAAGCGTCAATTCATGCGTGATGCCGACACGCTCACCATCCCAAATCGCGAGCGCGGTCGTGCCGCTCTCTTTGCGATACAACGTCTCGACGAGACGGCCATCGCTTAGCACCGCAGACACGATGGGTCGCGGTTTGCTCGCGCGCGCATCCTCCGAACTTCCATTCGCATGTTCAATTGCTTGCATGTGAACAGCATGACGGCGTGCACCACCACGACGAAGGCGCGGGGACGTGCCGAGCACGGCATCCTCCCGTGCCTTCGCGCAGTTCATGGCGCCCATACGCTTTCCTCTGGAGGAGCACGCGAACTGGTCGCGTGCCTCCAACGAGAGGAGACGGCGATGTCACTCATCACCGACGCACAACGTTCCTTGATGCTTGAATACGGTCGGCGCTCAGCACGCGGCGAGCCCATCGATCCAATGCCGGTCGTGAAACTGTTCACGCCGGACGCGGGGGCGACCTGGCTCTTAAGCGAGCTGGACCCGGAAGACCCCGACATCGCGTTTGGGCTCTGCGATCTGGGCCTTGGATATCCGGAATTGGGTTCGGTTCGCTTGTCCGAGATTGAATCCGTACGGGGGAAACTCGGGTTGCCGGTGGAGCGCGATCTGGATTTTGAAGCCGACAAATCGCTCTCCGCGTATGCAGAGGAAGCGAGAGCGCTGGGCCGCGTATGCGCCTAGCCGAAGGCCGCGCTCTGCGCGGCCTTCTTGTTGCCAGCGCAGGTACGTTTCCCCGTCTTCGCTCACAGGCCGTCGGACCGCACGCTGTCTCTTGGGCGCGCGAGTGGCGCGCGCCCAAGAGAGAAGGAGGCAGCAATGTCTTTGAATGGGAAGCTCCGCGTGTACACCATCGTGGAGCGTGCAGGCGCAAGTCCGTATTGGCTTCGTCTGGGGAACGCCGTCCCCCACAAGGATGGCAAGGGATTCTCGATGAATCTCCAAGCGGTGCCGGTGTCAGGGCTCATCGTCGTGCGTCAGTATGACGAAGAGAATGATGCCGCTCCGGTGGACACCGACAACCATGAACGCGCTCCCGACCTCATGGAGGCGTAAGTGAGAGGGGTCAGCTATTTGGCTGGCCCCTTGCTATTTGAACGTCATCGCTTGCAGGGGGAAATTCGTATGCGGCGGCGCTCTTCAGCGCGGCTCGGCGGCCACGCAAATATTCGCGCCGGAAATGCCCGCCGATATAGGGGAGGTAGCGGAGAAATACTTCGTACGGCAATGCGTGGACTGACCCAATCGTCCCTCGACACGCTGCCGATCCGCACTGACAGTGCATGCTCCAGGAACGTTCGTCTTCGGTGATCGAGTAGTCGAAGGTCAGTTCCTCGCCAGTCTCGATGTCGCGCAGCGCGACGAACTCACGCTCGCCGCGAACGCCAAGGTTCGGATCGCAGCTGTGATTGAGGAACATGAACGGCGCTTCCGGTTCGATCCAAAGGTCCTTGCCGATCCCAAACCAATTCTCATTGCGCCGTGCATCAGCGTCCGATTGGCTGCGCCAGCGCCGCACGGTTCCTTGGAGCACAAACACGCGGTCCCCGCGCCGGAATGCAACCGGGGTGAACATGCCAAGGCCGGTGCTCCCGGTTTCGCGCACCTCAAACTGCGTCCGACGTTCGGGACGCCACCAGCGGCTGCAGGTAAGAAGCGCGACCGAGAAGTGCAGGAGCGCGTTTAAGCCAGGATAGAGGAGGAGGGCGAGCTGATTGGTCGACGTGCCGTCCTGGGCTGTGACGGCGAAGAGAAGACCATAGGCGAGGGTCCAGAGGAGCCACGGAAAGATGCGCTCGCGTTCGGGGTGCGTGAACGTCGAACGCAGAAGCGGAACGAACGACGCAAGGGTGGTCGCGTTCGCGCACACGAGCAGGGCAACTATGCCCGCACCCGCGAGCGCATCACCCATTCCCTGCCGTTCTAAGAACCACAGGCCGACATACGCGCCCGTCAACGCGAGATCGATGGCGAATGCCGCAAGGTCGGAGAACGCCAGTTCGTGAACGCGGGTGGCGCGAACGCACAGGCCAGCAACCACGATGCTTGAAACCGAACAGGCAATCGGCAGAAGTAGCTCCCGCCACGAGGCCCCTGACTCGTATTCAAGGAACGTGAGGAGCCCCGTGCCGTACGCGAACATGAGCCAGCTGAGCGGATTCGCTTCGATCGCGCCGCGCCGGACGAGCGAAATATACGTCGCATATCCGAGCACATGGATGCCGGCCGACGCGATGGCGAGCGCTTCCCAACCCCCAGCAACCACGCAAGCGCCCCAGACCCCCAAAAATATATGAAACTCATATATCCGGAGACCGGATATACCGCAACCGGCTGGAGACCGTTCCAGCCATGCCAAAGTCGGTGTTCACCGATGCCTATGCGTCCTTGCTTGAAACGCTGGTCGCCCTTCGAAAGAAGAAGGGCGTGACGCAGGTTGAGCTGTCTAAGCGGCTCGGGAAGCCGCAACCCTTCATTTCCTACATCGAACGCGGCGAGCGCCGTCTCGATGTGATCGAATTCTATGCCATCACCAAAGCGCTCGGCGCGGACCCCGTCGAAGTGTTTACCGCGCTCGCGAAGAAGTTGCCCAAGCGGGTTGATATCTGACGCGCGGCACGTTTCCGCTCCTTTCCGTTCGCCGGGAGCACGATAAGGTCACAAGGATGGCGCGCGATATTCCCTATCGATTTGCATTCACGCGGACGCTTTGTCCGCATTTATCTGAGGCGGTGCTTCAAGAAGCGGACGCACGCCTGACCGCATACCTCAACCTCGTGAGCACAATCGCAGTGCGAGGCGCGCACGAAGAGGCTGGGGACAGCCGATTCGACAAAACAGGTCAGGCGCCCCAGGATTCGACTCTAAAGAGGGTATGAGTACCTGTTTCGGCTACATTCGCGTCTCCACGGCCAAACAAGGCACGCATGGCGTATCCCTCATCGAGCAGAAGGCGGCTATCGAGCGATACGCGGGCCACACCGGCATCACTATCACCGAGTGGTTTGAGGAACGCGAAACCGCAGCCAAACGTGGGCGTCCCGTTTTTTCCCGGATGTTGGGTCTTCTAAGAAGCAAGAAGGCGTCCGGTGTCGTCATTCACAAAATCGATCGCAGCGCCCGCAATCTCAAGGATTGGGCCGACCTTGGCGAACTTATTGACGCGGGCGTACAGGTTCACTTCGCCGCTGACTCGCTCGATCTTGCTTCAAGAGGAGGGCGATTGTCTGCGGACATCCAGGCGGTGGTCGCCGCCGACTACATCAGGAACCTTCGTGAAGAAGCCAAGAAGGGCATCTACGGTCGCCTCAAGCAGGGTTTCTATCCGCTCCCCGCGCCGGTTGGATACCTCGATCAGGGCGCAGCAAAAGTGAAGGAACCAGACCCAAGTTCCGCTTCGCTCATTCGGCGCGCATTCGAACTCTACGCGACCGGCAACTACTCGCTGCGAACGCTTGTGCCGGTGCTCCATGATCTCGGCCTCAGAACTCGACGTGGCGGGCAGCTGTCAATCAACGCGCTCGCCACCATCCTCGACAATCCCTTCTATTGCGGCGTCATTCGCATGCAGAGATCGGGACAGACGTTTAATGGGCTCCATGCGCCCATTGTGCCTGCCGCACTCTTTCAGCGCGTACAGGACGTGCTTCATGGCAAGGCGGTTGGGAAAGCGCGCAAGCACGACTGGAGATATCGTCGCTCGATCCATTGCGGGTTGTGCGAGCGAACGCTTTCTGGAGAGCGTCAGAAAGGCCGCGTGTACTATCGCTGCCACACCCGCGATTGCCCAACCAAGGGTATCCGCGAGGCGGCGGTCGAAGATGCGCTTCGCGCGCTCTACGCGACCGTCGAATTGTCGCCGGTGGAGGTGGCAGAGGTTCGTGCATGCTTCAATCACCAGCGTGCCGACGCAACGCGTGCGCGCGACGAGGCCCGCAAAGGAGTCATGCTGAGAATCAGCGAGACCAAGGCGCGAATGACGCGGCTCACCGATGCGCTCATTGATGGCGTGCTTGATCGTGCAGCGCATGATGAGCGGAGAGAGGGGCTTCTCATCGAGATCGCCAGGTTGGAAGCACAGCTGGAAGGCGACTCCGACGAAGAGAGCCGCCACCTGGAAGAAATGTTCGAACTCGCTTCCAGCCTTGTTTCAAGCCACGATTCGGCGAGCGACGAGCAAAAGCGTCGTTTGGTCGAAATCACGACTTCGAACTTCTCTCTGTCAGGAAAAAACCTAGTAATTACGCTGTCGGAGCCGTTTTTGTCGCTCTCAAAACGGCATGCTGTCCAATTGGGTGGACCGCAGCGGGACGCGGGTCGAACCACGGAAATGTGCCATGTTACCAAGCCAATTCCCTCTTTGGCGAAGGAAGTATGCGGAGCAGACAAAACGAATAAACGATTGACGCAATGATATACTCCCATCGCATGCAAAAGGATTTTGACGGATGGAGCAAACGAAAACAACGCATCAATGCGAAACGCGCTGCCGCTTACGCACATCCACGCGAAGTGTGGTGGTGTTCTCTCGGCGTAAATATCGGCGCAGAAACTGATGGGAAGAATCGCAACTTTGAACGCCCGGTGCTAGTCATGCGCGTGTACAACAAAGATACCCTTCTCGTTCTCCCTATCACAAGCAAAGCAAAAGATGACGCCTTCCATCAACGCATCGCAGTTCGTGTAGGCCCAGTGTGGGTCAAGCTCACGCAATCGAGAGTCATCAGCAGCCAACGATTGCTCCGCAAAGTAGACACGATCCCAGAAGAAACGTTCAACGATGTACAGGAGGCGTTTCGACGCTTTGTATAGAAACATCGACCCCGCCAGTGACGGCGGGGTCTCGGAGGCCGAAGCCCTAATATCTCAAGTCTACCATGACTCAATGAGCGCGCAATGAGGGTGGGGATAGCGTATGATCTCCCGAATGCAGGACGAGCACTGGAAGTTTCCATTTATCCGAGAGCTGACGCTCAACCACTCTGAAGACGAAATAGCGGCTGCAGAACGCAGATTTGCTGCGTATCTTGATATCTGTGCTGATATCAGGAAACGCCGGCGTCGAGCATCGATTGTAACCCCACCTTCAGAGGTAGTGCATGAAGAACGCATTCCGACACAAGGAACACTCGGAATCTAGGCATGAGAATATGCCTGTTTGGCAAATGTGGACCGCAGCGAGACGCCTGTCGAACCACGGAACATTGCCTGGCGATCACCGGTGCTGCGAACGACCTGAGGTAATTTACGAGGAAGCGTATGGATCACGGTGCACCCTAGGTAAGAGCGGCAATTCTCACGCCTTGGGGTGGGAGACCCGGCATCTGGGCGGAGCTACTGCTGTCGATCTGTGATCCGCAGTGCGCTACCGAAGCTTGTTGGCGAGCGATCCGCGGGGTAGTGTAGATGAGATGAAATGGTTTCAGCGAAGGGCAAGGCCTCATCAATCGAAGGCCACAGGAGCCGGACGAATGAACGAGTTTAGTCTGATTATTGTGGACATGATAAATGCCTACCTTGCGCCCGGGGGGAAGCTGTATTGCAAGGAAGCGCATGCAATAATTCCAGCAATCAATCGTCTTGTCCGGCACGTACGCACGGAGGGCGGGACAATCATCTTTGCCAACACGAGTCTAGCTTCGGAGCAGGACCCCATAGCGCGAAAATGGGGAATGCATGCCGTGCAAGGGACCGAGTCAACCGAGCCGTGGCACGAACTGTCACGTGAAGACAACGATAGGGTCGTCGAGAAGACCAGCTACAACGCGTTCTTCAGAACCAATCTGAACGAAGTCCTTCGATCAGCCAATGCTAGTTCCGTCGGTATCGTTGGAATACATACTCACGTTTGCGTCCTGTTGACTGCGGCAATGGCAAGCGATCTTGGGTACGAAGTTGTGACGTTCAGAGATGCCATGACAACCGGATATCGCCCTAATCATGATACGCGCCTGCGCTTTTTCGAAACGCACATTGGCAGGCTGACCAAAGTGAACGACTTCATTCGAAGCGATCGTTGATCAACGGGCATTGATGCGAGTCGAAGCGATTAGGCTGATCCCTTGGGATGTGGGATGTTCCCTCTGTGACGCTGACTTTGCAGCGATTGAACGCACGCTAGTGGATGATGCTCTTTGGGAGGTCCTTCCAACGCAACCTCACCCAGAGGCGAATCGCGTTGTAGCTTTTCGATCTGCAAAGCCCTGCGGAGATTTCGGAATCGCACTTTACGTGTTTGATGATGGTGTTGCGCTATTCGAGCTTTCGGAACCGTCCCAAAGCTTTAACGAACCCGAGGACTTCGACCCAGACGTAGTTATTAGTGACAAGTTAGACGCAAATAAGCTCCTTCTTGGCCACGACCACGGTTGCTCAGAGACACTCATGCAACTTCGTGCGAGAGTGAGGGGCGCGATACTTCGTAGGGACGTTCGCTTGTCTGGGCGCGCAGGATGGGAGAATAAGAGCTTCTCGTACGTCTTTACGTACTATTTTGTTGCTGTCGGTGCCGCAGAGGCCTCGCAAACCATTGAACCACACTTGTTGCGCTTGTTGAATCCACTGCATGCTCATCACATCAGTGACCAATTTGAACGAAGCGCCGTCGACCTCACCTGGCCGATAGATCGCCACCTCGCCGAAGATCAGCAATCCGCACAAGTTGTCAGCATCCGACCGAATCTCAGGATTCTCGCGAGTTGGTCTACAATGTGCGTCGTCGGGGGGTTCTCTGATCCGGAGCAGGCAGACTACCGAAGGCTTCAACGGTCGCTCCAACACAGCTGGTTTTTTTGCTATATTAGTGAAAATCACTTCGACGAACTTAATACACGGCTCGACGCAAGAGATGTCGCGGTTGGCGGCGAAGTGCCCGTCAGCGAGATGGTGGGCGAACTGAGGACCAAGATTTCGCGAATCCGCCACGTGAGGTCGAGTATGGCCGCGCAAAGTGATTTCATGCTCTTTAAGATGCTCGTATCGTCCTCTAGGCTCGATCACATGATCGCCAGAGCCGAAGAAACAGCGACGATATTTCTCGACCGATACAGAATATTGCTCGACGAAAGACGATTACGATCTTCTCGATCCACCGAGACCATCTTATTCTTTTTCGCCGCTGTGAGCGCTTTCGGCGCTTATTCCGACGTTGCGCAAAACGGTTTTAATGTAGGCCGGGATGGTTGGTTCCTTGTCGCGCTCCTAATCGCGATAATTCTGTTTCTGATGACGCGTCGTAGATTCTAGGGACGTGACAGCCCGCAACAACGAGGTTGCATAACACAAGAGCGCGGTGAAAGTCAGCAACCACGCCTAGTCCACCGGGAAGCGGGGCGTGCATGCTTTCGCTATGACGCTCCTGATAATTGGTAAGACGGACTCACGCGCTATCCTCAAGCCGTTCGGCATCCTCAGTCGTGACCGACTCAACCACACATACGTCGTCGGCGAAACCGGCGTAGGCAAAACGACGTTCTTGGAAGGCATGCTCCTTCAGGACATCGCGGCGGGAAACGGTTGCATGTTCATTGATCCCCACGGCGATGCGGTCCGCGCTATCGCTTCTCGCATTCCGGAATCGAAGCGTGCCAATGTCACGCACATCGACCTCTCCGATCCAACGCTCACCATCGGATACAACCCTCTTACCCGCGTCTCCGCGCCATATCGGCCACTTGTCGCTTCTGGCCTCATGGCCGTCATGAAGAAGATGTGGGCGGACGCCTGGGGCGTGCGCATGGAGCACTTCTTGCGGAACACATTGCTTGCGCTTCTGGATCAACCCGAGGCGCAACTCCCCGACGTACCCCGCATGCTTGGCGACAAGCGCTTCAGGTATGCCGCTGTCCGCAATATCGAGAATGAGCAGGTGCGTGTATTCTGGACAAAAGAGTTCCTCGCATATCCAGAACGTCTCGTGGCCGACGCCATCCAGCCCATTCATAACAAGATCGGCGCGTTTCTTTCGGACCCGCGCCTTCGTCGCTTCGTTTGTCCCGAAGGGAGGGGCCTTCGCTTTCGTGAGGTGATGGATGAAGGCAAGGTTGTGCTGGTCAACCTCTCCAAAGGCATTCTTGGTGAGGACAGCGCTTCGACGCTTGGCGGCATGCTCGTGACGGCCGTTGGTCTCGCTGGTCTCTCACGCGCAGACACGTCTATCGCCAACCGCCGGCCATTCTTCCTATACCTCGACGAGTTTCAGAACGTCACGACACTGGCCATGGTCGAGATGCTGTCAGAGCTACGAAAGTACGGCGTGGGTCTTGTGATGGCGCATCAATACCTAGCGCAGCTTGAGCCCGACATTCGCCACGCGGTGCTCGGGAACGCGGGCACCATCATCTCGTTTCGTGTTGGCGCAGAAGACGCCTATGTCATGGCTCGCCAGTTCGAGCCCGTGTTTGAGCCCATCGATCTCATGAACCTTCCCAACCGGCACATGTACCTGCGCCTCATGATCGACGGCGCACCGTCAAAGCCATTCAGCGCGGTTACGATTTCTCCTGGCGAGGCGCTTCGATTGCAGGTCGAGCGACAACCGCGCCCCCATTAACGATACTGCCGTTCGTGGCGTCACTTTTGCATGCGCCTTCACCATTTCAAGGGAGGAGCGACATGCAGCTTAAGGTACGGCGCAGCCAGAAGACCGGCATGCTCGGCAACAAAGTTCTGTTTACCCTCGATGTACGGGCTGAACTCACCGGCGAGGAAACGGCGCTTGTTGAACGATACAAGCTCTGGCCGGAAGTGGTCTATTCAAGTGAGGCGGCCAACGCCAACGCCGAGCGCATGTACGCGGGCAATGTAAGGGCGCTTGGCGCGGTGTTGCTCGACAAGGTCCTGAAGAAGTTCTTCACCATCAAGGACCTTGTTTCCGGCCAGCACATTGAGTGCAAGGACCTGGGCGAAGTCATCGCCGCAGAAGAGCAGGTGCGAATCGCGTGCGGGAACTTGAAGCAGTACATCGCCATCGCCACCACGTTTGATGGGCGCGAAGAGGTGGTGGAGATCGCGGCAGCTGGCGCGTGAGCGACCTCCTCGGCGACCTTTGGAAGAGCATCGCGAAAGGATGGCAAGCAGGCGTGAGCGGGCCTTCCCTTGGGCCTTCCGTTGGGCGCGGCCTTTTCTCAAACCCGTTTCTGTCAGAGCAAGACCGCGACGTACGCGACCTTCGTACCCTCTACGGCCGCATACAAGACGCATACGCGAACTCGATATTTGTCGATGAAGAGCGGCTTGAAGCGGCGTTGCTCTCCATCTTCCGGGACGCCTGCGAGGAGGCGGGTACCCGTGACTACCGGCGCGCCGTGTCCATCGGTTATGAACCACTGTCAGCATTGCTTCGCACCGAGTTCTTGGCCTTCCCCGATCTTGAGGTTGAGGACTTTGCGCGCCTCACGCTTCGTGACCTCACCGAACTTCGCACTTTTTTGCTGCGAAAGGACGCGCAACTGCGCCACGCAGATGGGGTGTACGAACTCGCGTGCCGCGCTGCTCGTCTCCTCCTGTCCCGCATTCTTGAAGCCTCAGGGGAGGGGCCTGCGACTCCCGGCGGCGGAGCGCTCCTCCTAGACGCCTCTGCCCTAGATGCGCTTCATGAACCCGCCCAACAGATCGAATACGCGTGGCGGTTGCTATTCGCGGAGGACCTTGAGAAAACGGGTCTCTTTGAAGAGGTTCGCGCCCAGCTTCGGAACAACACGCTTGCTGCCTGTCGCATCGACCCGGACGATCCGCGCGCGGCAAGCAAGATCGTCGCGCCCACACAGGCGAAGGGAAAAACACCGCGCGAACTGGTCACAGGATACCTCGGCAACACGCCGCTAGAAGACCTGTTTGAAGCAGAGGTGCCGATCGCCATCGGCGACGAGGTCCGTTTCGAGCACACGCACATCTTGGGCGGCTCTGGGCACGGCAAGACTCAGCTTCTGCTTCATCTCATTCACAACGATCTCGCGCGCGAAGAGGGACCAGGTCTCATTGTCATCGACAGTCAGGGCGATCTGGTTCGCACGTTGTCGCGCCTTGCGCTCTTTGAACCAGGAAGTGCGCTCGCAGATCGCCTGATTATCATCGATCCAAGCGACATCGAATATCCGGTGGCGCTCAGCCTCTTTGATGTTCCCGAGAACCGCCTTGCTTCGTATGGACCCGCCGAGCGCGAGCGGCTTTTGAACGGCGCCATCGAAATGTACGAGTATGTCTTTTCCTCGCTACTTGGCGCGGAACTGACGCAGAAACAGGGCGTGATCTTCCGCTTCTTAGCCCGTCTCATGATGGTGATACCAGGAGCGACGCTTCATACCTTTCTCGACCTCATGGAGCATGGCGAACGATTCCGGCCTCACATGGCCACGCTAGATGGCACCGCACGGCGCTTCTTCGACGAGGAGTTCTTTCACCCCTCGTTTGCCGCTACCAAGAAGCAGATTGCCAAGCGTCTCTGGGGCATTCTCGCCAACCCTGTGTTTGAGCGCATGTTCTCGCAACCCTCCGGGAAGCTCGATTTCTTCGAGGCCATGCAGCAGCGAAAGATCATCTTGATCTCAACTGCTAAGGACGTGTTGCGCCAGGAAGGAGCCGAGATGTTTGGCCGCTTCCTCATTGCCAAAATCACGCAGGCGGTCATGGAGCGTGCGGCGGTGCCCGTCAGGGAGCGCTCCCCCACCTTTATCTACATCGACGAGGCGCAAGAGTATGTCGATGAGCACTTGGCGCTGTTGTTGAACCAGGCGCGCAAGTACCACGTGGGGCTTACACTCGCGCACCAAAACCTCGATCAGCTTCCGCCCACGCTCCGGGCGAGCGTCATGTCGTCCACCAGCGTGAAGCTTGCAGGGGGCGTATCAGCGAAAGACGCGCGAGCGCTTGCGGAGGATTTCGGCGCTGATCCGGAGTTCTTGCAGTCCATGCGCAAGCGTCGTGGCCGTACCCAGTTTGCCTGTCACGTCCGCAACCAAACGCCTCGCGCTGTGGCGGTCTCGATTCCGCTCGGGGCTGTTAGCGCGCTGCCACAGCTCTCGGAGGACGAGTTCCAGGCGCTGCTTACGAGCAATCGAGAACGTCATTGCGTATCAATCGAGATGCTCAGGGTGGGCATGGGAAAAGCCTTGCTGCCAACCTCGCAAATGGAAGCGACCCTTCCTCCGCAAGACATTGATGCCGAGGGCTCCCGTACCATCCCGCCACCTGCCCAGGCGACGGCTGTCCCGCGCGAACCGCCGAAACCTCGCGACGCGTATATTACCGGCCAAGGCGGCAAGGAGCACAAATACCTCCAACACCTCATGCGGGCGGCCGCGCACGAACGCGGTTTCAAAGCTGACATTGAGTTTGAGATCGCGGGTGGTTCCGTCGATGTGGCTATTGAGGGCAGGGGCAAGCGCATTGCGTGCGAAGTCTCGATTACCACCGACGCCGAGCATGAGGGTGGTAACATTGCGAAGTGTCTTGCAGCCGGTTTCAACCCGGTATGGCTGGTAGTGCTCACCTCACGCCGCAAGAACGCGCTCGCGAAGATCATGCAGTCAAAGTTCCCCGGCGCACCGGTATCGGTGCTCACGGCGGAGGAGGCGCTCCAAACGCTTGATGAGGTTGGCGTCCCGGCCGAGGAGGCTACCAAAACCGTCCGGGGCTACGCGGTCAAAGTGCGTCACGGCGATTTGGGCCCCGAAGAGGCAAGGCGCCGCCGCGATGCGGTGGCGGGTGTGCTGGCGAAGTCGCTCAGGACGCCAAAAGCGGATTGATTGGCCCGAAACGGTCGCGCGGCTCTCTCGCGGCGACTGTCCGATTAGCGCCCGAAGTAGGACAACTCCCGCCCACCATCGCTTTGCGCAGTCGAGGGAGCTTACCGGGTTCCCCGAACCTCGATGCGGAAACCGGACGCACTGTCGGCTGGCTGGTGCGAGCACGCCAGGTCGCCAAGATCAGGATCTGAGCGGCGGGAAGCAGCGCCGAGGCGTGAGCCGGCGCGCGGTCCGTCTTGCAGCAAGCGCCCGAGCCGCCCGATCGCTGAAGCCGCTTTGACGCTTGCGAAACGGAACCCTACGGCTCCACGCTCGTCTTCCCCGCGCAACCTGGGTCTCGCTGGGGACGGCGGAGCCGACCCTTGCCCTCGCCAGCGGCGTGTTTGGATTGCCGGCGCACCTGTGCGAAAGCTCTAGTCTAGCCCATGCCCATCCCAGACTGATAGTCGGGCTCGGCGAGCGAAGGGGCTCATTTCCCCCGTTTGCAACCATCTCGGACGGCATCATGCCAGCGTATTTCTTCTTCCACGCATAGTACGTCCCCATTCTGGCTCCCAATGAGGGAACGTTGAGGAGTGGATCACCCTAACCCCGATCCGGGGTCGCACAAGAAGCGCGTGATACATCGTCGCAGAAATTGGTCTACGTCACCCTAACCTCACTACGAGGAGCAGCGAATCAAAAAGAAGATAAGAAACGCGATAGCGAATACAGTGATGGCCAACCTCGGAAAATTCGGCCCACGCTCTTGGAGCAGCACTTTGTGTGACTGCGTCGTTTTGATTGTCGCTCCCCAGAACTGGATCGAAAAGCCCGCGATCAGTCCCAGAAAGAGCAAATCGTAGATGATGGGGCCATGACGCCCACCAAAGACCTCAAACTCCAAAAATGCCCCAATGGCGGCTGTTATCAGCAACACCCAACCGATCAAACTGATGATCGTCGCGCGGTCCAATCTCTTGCGTCCCATGCCTACTCACAAATATCTGGGTTGGCTCCGCCTTGAGAGCGAAAATGCGCTATCGTGTCCTGCAACGCATTCGAGGCCGTCGGCGTGATTGCTGGATTCAAATTCAGTCCCGCCATAATCACGCTGGCAGCGGCGAAGTTGATAGCATCCTGCCGATGCCCATTCGCGGCCAGTGCTCCGTAACCTACATACGACATGAAACCGCCCGTGCTGGCCATTGCGGCCCCTTGTGTGGCAAGGAACCTGCCGGAAATAGCGACAGGTGGTCTGCGATCCGCCTGCAGAGCGAGTCCCAGAACCATCCCTAACCCTCCTGCATTTTGCATAGAATCGCCTACTGCAATCATCCCCTTCCATCGATCGACTTGTTCTTGCGTCGGACATTGGAAGCCTGGGTCGCCAGCTTCGGGCGGGGCGGCTTCCCACACGCGCCCGTCGTCATTTGGCGGAAGCCGCGGCAAGCGCGTCAAACGATCACTCAGTTCGCCGTTGTAGTTCTGCGTGTAGGGTCCGCGCGGTCGCCCGAATGGATTGAGCGGGTCGGTAGCGCAGTCATCGGTGACGAGACACCCGCCGGTCACGGTGATCGTCTCGTTTTTGCCGGAGTCGGATCTTCTCTGCGTTCCCAGCGGATCGACGAAGTTCACGGGATCGCCGCCGACATAGGCGTAGAGGTTCATGCCGCCCGCGTGCAAAATCGGATCGCTTTGCAGGAAGCGGCCGAGGCTCGGCGCGTAGGCGCGCGCCTTGTAATGATAGAGTCCTGCTTCGCCGATCCACATTTGCCCGGTGTATTGGAAGCGCCCCGCATTGCCCGCGCCCGGCTGGCCGTAGTCGTCATAGGTGTTGGGCGCGCCGACGATGGCGCCCGCGCTATTGGTCTCGGCGATCACCGAGCCCAGCTGATCCTGGATGAACCAGCGCCGGTCGCTCACGCCCGCGCCTTCGTAGCGGACCAAGGGCTCATCCATTCCCGGCCCATGCACATAGCGGCGGAGCAAGACATTGGTTCCGCTGTACTCGGCGATCGCGTCGAGCCCATCATAGAGAAACCGCGCCGTGACCGCACCGCCCGTGTTGGTCGTCTGATAAAGCCTCCCAGCCGGATCGTAGGAAAGCGTCGCGGTGCCTGCGCTGGTGAGCCGGTTGAAGGCGTCGTATCCGTAAGTGGCGCTGCCCGTGGCGGTGAGATTGCCGCGCGCATCGTAGGCGAAGTTCGAGCCGCCGACATTGGCATACTGATTGCGCCCGTTCGGGGTGTAGCTGACCGCGCTGATCGCGGGCTGGGTCCAATCGTATTGGCTGTTGACGCCAGTGCGCGTCAGCGCCTGACCGGCGGCGTTGTACGTGAAGCCCACCGTTTGGTCGTAGGTCGTTCCCGAGAGATTCTGCTGCAAACTCGAAAGCCGCGAGGCGGCGTCGAAACTGTAGGTGGTCGCCGCGCCCGCGCCGCCCGCGCGGCTGATCGAGGTGCGGCGGCCAAGATTGTCGTAGGTGTAGGTGGCCAGCACGCCCGCGCCGGACGCCGCGCCATTCTCGCGGATGGCGGTGACGGCGTTGGCGAGGTCGTAATCGTATTGGGCATAAAGATCGCCCTCGGGCCAAGTGATGCGGGTGCGGCGGCCAGCGAGGTCGTATTGATAGCTGATCGTGTGTGTGGCCCCGTTCGCCACCCGCGTGGCGCTGGTGTTGCGCGACAGCTGATCGTAAGCGAAGGAGAGTGTGTGCGTCCCCACATAGGCGGTTTGGGTCAAGCGCGAGAAATTGTCGTAGGCGCTGGTGACATCGCTGGTGCCGCTGGGCGCATCCATCAGCGTCGCACGGGAGAGATTATCGTAGGTGAAATTGATCAGCCCGCCATCGCGCAAGCGGCGCTGGGTAACCAGGTTATTGGCGTTGTAGGTGAATTGTTCGTAGTCGGTCGTGCTTGAGCCGCCGCCTGAGGCGTTCGGAAAGCGCATCTTCAGCAGCCGGTCGATGCCGTCATATTCGTAAGTGGTGACATTGCCATTGGCGTCGGTGAGGGTCGCGACTTCGCCATTCAAGGTGAAGGTTTGCGACATCGTTGTTTGCTGCAACGCAGTCCCGTAACCCGTCTGCACCTGGATCACGCGATCGGCGAGATCATAGATGTTGCGGGTGATGCGGTCGGGGCCGTTTGCGCCTTGCGTCGATAGCGTGCAGGCCGACGAAGGCAGCGAGCCGAACACGGCTGGGTTCATCCGCACTGCCGTGCAATCGGGCTTATTGGCGTTGTCGTAGCCATATTGCACAAGCGCTTGGGTGACGCCGCCAACCACGAGGCTTTCACGCGTGCGCCGCCCCACGGCGTCGTAGGTCAAGCTCATGGTCTCAAGCGACGAGAACGCCGACCAATCAGAGTCAGACTGAGAGTTGACCGTGCCCTGTTCAACTGACGTGACTTGGCCATCCGTATTGAAGGTGAAGCGCGCCGCGCGATGTTTCAGCGACCCCGCGCCATCGGGGTCGGGGCCAATCACGCCGATGCGTTGGCGGCCATTGTCGTAGCGCACGCGGGTTGTGTCGGCGGTTCCGGAAAGCGGGCCGTCCACAGTGAGCAAATTGCCAATATCGTCGTATGTCGCGGCGGCCGTCGCGGTCAGCGCGCCATCGCCGGAGCCGCTTGATGTTTGGGTCACCAGCCGGTTGTTGGTGCCGTAGGTGATCGTAGTGCGTGTTTCATCCGCCGCGCCCGCCGCGCAAGCCGAACCCGTCCAAGCCGACGTGGCGCAACTCGAAATCTGAGAAAGCCGCCAGACTGAAGTTGACGCGGCCGTCGGCGATCCGCCGGGCGACTGAATGTAGGAGGCCGTGACTTGGCTATAGGTGTAGCGCGTCTGCGGCCGGGGCAGCGCTCCCGCGCCATCGGGGTCCGGCGCGGTGACGGTTAGCGCGCCCCCATGCGCGGCGTCGTATGTGTAGTCGGTGGTGTTGCCGAGCGCGTCCGCAGTCGAGGTGGGAAGATTGCAAGTGACGGGATTGGCGCAGGTCGCTGGATACGCGGCGGTCGTGATTCCGGCGCCCAGTGCTCCGCCGAGCGCATTCTGGTGCTCGCGGACCTCCGTCACATTGCCACGCGCATCGTGCGCGTAGCTTGTATAGTTTCCTAGTGGCTCCAAGTCGTTCTGGAGACGGCCAAGGGAATCATAGGTGTACTGGTAGGCTGCGCCCGTTCCATCTTGATGGGCAGTGATGCGCGCGATGCTCAGATTCGAGAAAAATAGTCTGACCCGTGATGCTGGATCGGTAACGGTCGTCTGACGCACCGCCCCGGTGTCTTGGTAGGTGTAGGTCCAAGTCCCAACGCCGTTGTTCACGGAGCCGACCAAGCCGCTTCCGTCATAGGCAATCGTAATGTTGTCGGTCGCACTCGATGGCCAGCGCACGCCAGTAATGCGGTTCGACGTAATGGCATAGCGCATCACTCGCCCGAGCGCGTCGGTCACCGTCTGAAAGCCGCTGCCATATCCAAATGTCAGACTGAGCCAGGGTCGCGTGAAGCCGCTGCACCCGTTGGCGGTCGGCGCGCAATAGTCGATGGCGTTGTTGATCGCCGTGACCTTGATCAGTTGCAGACCAGTCGCGTCGGCTGTGTTCGAGGCATACTGAAAGCTCAGCTGGTAGCCGAGATTGTTGTTCACCGATTGCAACCGGTGCGCCAGAAACGGCGCGGCGGAAAGCTGTGTGTAGGTGAAGGTCAGCCGCTCGCCAGACGGCATGGTCATTTGCGTGACCCGGCCCTCATTGGCTTGCGTCGGCTGGGTTGAGGCTAATCCCTTGTCGTAAAGCGCAACGACGCCGCTTGCTGTGGTGTAGGTGTAGATGTTCGAGGCGAACGTGAGCGTTCCGCCGCGCCCTTCGTTGGAGGTGTAGTTGGAGCCCGACTGCGTAAACGTCTCGGACGCGCCCAACAGCGTAACCGTGAACGCCGTACCGCTCGAATTGATGGTGCCAGTGACGTTATCGCGCCAGTCCTGGATGCTGGAATCATAGGTGCGTTGATAGACAAGGCCCCCTGAGCCCGGTTGTCCAACTGATGCCGATGGCGACGACAAGAACAACGCGCCGCGAATAAGATCGACGCCATTTCCGTCAATGGAATTCTGCGTCGCCGGAGGTGGGACGGATTGCGCCAGGGCAGTGTGCGAAAACGCACACATCACGAGCGCGGCGGCCAGAGCGATCCATCCGCGACTTGAGCGAAGCAAAATACGAGGACGTTGTGGACTAGGCGCCATGGGCGATCCTTCCATCGTCGTGCTTGACAGGTGCATTAATTACCGCTTCTGCTGAGAGTCAATCGAAACGCAATCGCGGCGTGCGTCGCACGCCTCCACTGACAAGCGCTGGGATTGCGTTGAAATGCGCGGGCTTGCTCTGCGCTTTGCGTGAGTGACAGCGATGAAAATCCTGCGTCGCCGCTTCGTACAAGCCGCTTCCGGCCTCTTGCTTGGCGCCGGAGTTGTTGAATCTGCCTACGCCCAGGATGCGACCTACCACTACGATGCGCTTGGCCGCCTCGCACGTGTCACCTACGCAGGCGGGCGCTTTGTTGTTTATGGCTATGATGCCGCTGGCAATCGATTTGAAGTCGTCCGCTCAGATGGCACAACCTATTCGGCTACGCTCCAACTCACAGGTACAGGGCCGGTTAATCTGCGCGCGGTCGCCAACGCAGCTGGATACAACGGCGCGCAGCACGCCACCATAACCTTCCAAGTCGGCGCTGCTATCACCCTAATGGGTGATTCCAACGGCGGCATCTGTGTTGATACCGGCGTTTGGTCGTCTTACGCGCTTACCATTGCTCTGACGCTTCAGGTGAGCGGCAAAGTCTATGGCGGCGGCGGCAGTGGCGGACTTGGCGGGGGAAGCAGCGATGGTCTTGTCGGCGGCAATGGCGGGGACGCCATCTATTGCCGGGAAAATATCAACGTCACCGTGAATGCTGGCGGCCAAATCNNGTGGTGGCGGCGGCGGCGGTGGTTCATGGATTCGCACCGTCAACGGGGAACCGATCCACTACAATGGCGGCGGTGGCGGCGGTGGTTTTCCGAATGGCGCGGGCGGCCCCGAAGGCCCTGGCGATGTCGATGTCTCCAATCCGGGCGCGTTTGGAACCACGAGTAGTGGCGGCGCTGGAGGAACCGGCGGCGCATCTGGTCCCGGCGGGAGCGGACGTATCAATGGCGCTGGCGGGGCCGGAGGTGCAGCAGCTGCTGTTGGATTGTTGGGCGGCGGACCCACAGGCAGCGGCGGCACAGGCACATGGACGAACACAGGCTCAGGCCAAGGCGGACAGCCGGGATACGCGATCCGTAAGAACGGCAAGACCGTGAACGTCACCAATAACGGTACGATCTCGGGAAGCACTGGCTAACATCGTCGGCCCAGCCCTGCTCTTTACAGCTAGACGACTTCCCCGAGCAAAGGAGGTTATTGTCTAGCTTGCGTCCACCTATAGTCTGGTCAGGTGCGGTGCCAATAGATTGGCCGTTGGCCAGGATGGAAGTTTCGATAGCGCTAGGAGTTCGGAGAACAGCAAGGCGTCGACCGGTCCGCCGGAGCAGAGGAAAATCGCCAGTCGCTTTGCATGCTCACCGGTGGGCTGAGAGATGTTGCGCTCCCAGCTGCCGATAGCCTCCCGGTGACAGCGTACCGCCGTAGCGAATGCCTTCGCTGACAGGCCCAAGCGCCGCCGTGCGGCGGCAAGCCGCCCCCCCATGGTTTGTGCTTCAATAGAGGGATCGTAGCCGAGGAAGCCAACGATTCGTGGCCAGAAATGATCTGGCGGTTCCCTGCCAGCTTCCCAGGCAGTGAGCGCCTCCCGCGTTACCCCCATTTCCCTGGCGGCGTGAGCCCGCACCAGCCCGCGTTCTAGCCGTCGACGCATCAGGTGCTCCCCCACGGTTTTAGGCTCGGGGAGGGGCGGAGGTTCTGGAAAAGCGTATGAAATCCGCCAGTTACCGGATGGGAAAAAGGCAACGTGCGCATGCCGCTGCGGGGGCGGAACAGGGGCGGGACTATGCCGGCGCGGGCCGCGTTGTGCGATTGACTACCAGGCGCGGCTCTCGGGGCCGTTGCTCGATCGAATCGACATTCAAATGGATGTGCCGCCGGTGACGCCGGCGGACCTTTCGCTGCCGCCGCCGATTGAGGGCACGGCCGAGGCGGCCGCGCGCGTGCGGCGCGCGCGCGACGCGCAGGCTGAGCGCGGCGCTGGGCTCAACGCCGCGTTGGATTTGCAGGCCCTGGAGCGCTTGGCGACCCCCGATGCGCCCGGTGCTGCGTTGTTATCGCAAGCGGCAGAATCGCAGGCGCTTTCCGCGCGCGCCTATCACCGCACGCTCAAGGTGGCTCGCACGATCGCCGACCTGGAAGGGGAAGGAGGCGTGCGGCGCATCCATATCGCGGAGGCGCTGAGCCTGAAGCGACGCTGGGCCGGCGCCGAGCAGGGGTTCGCTAAGGTTTCTTAACCCGCCCGAGCGTTGATCGGGTCCATGCCCTGGCCCGCCGCCACTTCCGGATTCGACGCCTTCGAAGCGTTGTCCGACCCGGCGGCTATTCTCGCCGCCGATGGCGCGCTGGTGCGGGCGAACGCCGCCTTTCGCGCGACGTTTCGTCATTGGATCGGCCCACAGCGGCCGCCTTGGGGGCGGGTGACGCCGCCGCCGATGACGGATGGAGAGCGCCGCTTCGATGCGCCGGCGCCGGATGGTCGGCGATTTGAATGGGTTGAACGCGTGCTGGCGGACGGCGCACGGCTGGTGACGGCGCGTGATGTGTCGCGTTATGCGGCCGCCGCCGAAGCGGCGGTGCGGGCGAAAACAACGTTGCTCGCAACGGTCACGCATGAGCTGCGCACGCCGCTCAACGGCATTCTCGGCATGGCGTCGCTTCTGGAAAGCGCGGAATTGGCGCCTAATGCGCGAGCGTACGTAGATGCGATCAAGCAGTCGGGACATCTCCTGCTTGATCTCATCACGGACATCCTCGACTACGCGCGCCTTGACGCTGGAAAAATCGCGCTCGACGCGGCGCCATTTGATCCTGAAACCGCGATGCAGGATGTGGCTGAATTGCTGAGCCCGAAGGCGCACGCCAAAGGGCTCGAAATCGCGGTGAACGTCCGCGCCGACGCGCCGATGCGCGTCCTCGGCGACGATGGGCGGCTCCGTCAGATCTTATTCAATCTCTGCGGAAACGCGGTGAAGTTCACGGAAAAGGGAGGCGTTGTCCTCGAAATGGCGCCGCGCCCCAACGAGCGCCTGCGTTTCAGCGTTCGCGATACCGGGCCGGGCATCGCGCCGGATAAGCAAAATCTGATCTTCGAAGAGTTCGCTCAGGCGGACGAGAGCGTAGCGCGCCGCCATGGCGGAACGGGATTGGGGCTGGCCATTGTCAAAAAGCTGACTCACGCAATGGGCGGAGACGTAGGGCTTTCCTCTCGCCCAGGACAAGGGGCGCACTTCTGGGTCGAACTTCCGTTGCAGGCGGTGGAGAAGGCGTCCGCGGATACGCCGCTGACTGGTTTGCGTGTGCGCGTGGCGGCTGAAAATACAGTGCTCGCGCATGCGCTGCGTGCGACGCTATCTTCCCTCGGCGCCGAGGTCGCCGATCGGACTAGCGCCGTCGACATTATTCTCGTCGACTGGAGCGACTCCATTACCAACGCCGAAATCGCGGCAATGCGGAAGGAGGCGCGCGCCGTCATCGCGCTTGCGCCCCAAGAAGCGCGCGCCGTCATCGCTAAAGCGCGCGCGGCGGGCATCGCCCACTACACGTTAAAGCCGGTGCGGAGGCGTTCGCTGGCGGAGCGGATAAGAGCGGCACTGGTCGATGCGACAGGGGAGCCGGAGCCAGAGTCAGCGCCGCTGACCGGCGTTCGCGTGTTGCTTGCCGAGGACAATCCCGTGAACGCCTTGTTGGCGCGGACGCTGCTTGCGCGCTTCGGCTGCATCGTGACGACCGTAAGCGACGGCCGGGAAGCGCTGACGGCCGCCAACGTGAATCCATTTGATCTGATCTTCTTGGACATTCGGATGCCGCGCCTGGATGGGCTGGAAGCGGCCCGACGCATGCGTGCGGAAGGGGGCGCCTGCGCCGACGTCCCGATTATCGCGCTCACCGCCGACGGCGAGGCCGAGCGCGTACGCGCAATCCAGGCTGGCATGGACGATTTCGTCACTAAGCCGATTGACGCCGCGCGCCTTCTGGCCGTCGCAGAACGCTTTACCCGTCGCGCAAACTTGGCCACGGTTGTGACAGGCGGCGGCGCGGCGAGCGGATAGCACAATGACCACAGCGATAGAAACCAACCTCTCGGGGGCGCCGCGGCGAGTGCGCTGGATCGCGACCGCGCTGGGTTTCGCCGCGGGGCTTCCGTACGCTTTGTTGATCGGATCGCTCACGGCGTGGCTCTCGAACGCCGAAGTCAGTTTCGGCGCGATTGCGGCGCTGTCCTGGATCGGGCTTTTCTACGCCTTCAAGTTCATCTGGGCGCCGCTGTTTGACTGGCTTGTTCCGCCGTTCGCGAACACTGTAGGCCGGCGGCGCGCCTGGATGGCGCTGTGCCAAATCGTGATCGCGCTTTGCCTATTCGGCATGACGCTTTTTGACCCGCGCGTCAGCATCACAGCCTTCGCGCTGTTCGCGGTCGTCGCAGCGTTTTTCTCCGCGAGCCAGGACATCGTCATCGACGCGTGGCGGATCGAAACCGCGCAGGACAGCGACCAACTCGACCAGCTCACCGTCCGTTACCAGCTCGGGTATCGCCTCGCGGCGATCGTGGGCGGCGCCGTCGCGCTGCTGCTTGCGGACATTTACGCGCTGGCCTCTGACAAAGCCGCTGGGTGGCCCGGCATTTACGCGGGCATGGCCGTGTTGATGGGGTTTGCGGTTTTCGCATCGCTTGCGGCGCCAGAGCCGTTGCTTACCCCCAAACCGCAAACAGCGGCGACGTCCGATCCGGCGGCGGCGCGCCTGCGGCGCGCCGCCGTGTGGCCGGTGGCGATCGGTTGGGCGATCGCCGGCGCGGCGCTGCTTGGCTTCATGTTTTACACATTGGCGGATCCGAGCGCCAACGCCGCGGAGTTCCGCGACGCCGCGACGCCGTGGATTCTCCTGCTTACCATCGGCGCGCCGCTGGCTATCTCGTACTGGTTGGCCCGAAAGCCAGGCGCGCTAGAGGGCGCGGGCGGGTCGAAAGCGTTCGCCGACGTTTTGTTTGAGCGCGTGCTCGCGCCGCTGGCCGATATCGTCAAACGTTACTGGTTATGGGCGTTGCCGGTTCTTGCCTTGGCGATGATGTACCGCATTGCGGATTCGATTTGGGGCTCGTTTGCGAACCCGTTTTATCTGACAATTTTGGCGCATTCGAATTCCGATGTCGCGGTGGCCTCGAAAATGGTTGGCGTCTTTGCGACGCTTGGCGGCATCGCGCTCGGCGGCCTTGCGCTGGCCTGGATCGGCCGCATGCCGTCGCTCATTCTCGGCGGGGTGATCGCCGCGGGCACGAACTTGCTTTACGCCGACCTGGCGCGCGGCGGAGAGGGCACGCAGGCGTTCCTGAATGCGACGGGCCTCGGCGCTGCGTTCTCTTGGGCGCTCTCGGGGTTTGTAGGCTCGATTCAGGCCACAGGCGCAACGATCTTTGACGGCGTCACGCTCGGCGATGGCCTGACGCGACTGACGACCGTCATCATGATGGAAAACCTCGCCGGCGGTTTTGCGAGCGCGGTGCATGTGGCCTGGTTGTCGTCGATCGTAAACAAGAACTACGCCGCCGTTCAATATGCGTTGCTTTCCTCGCTGGCGTTGCTGATCGGCGTGATCTTCCGGCCCCGCATCGGCGCGTTCGTCGATGCGGTGAAGGACCAAGGCCTTCCCGCCCAGGCCGAGCGCTTTGCGGAAGTCTTTGTGTTCGCCGCCTGGATTGGCGTCGTCGCCGTGGCGTTGGCCGCGCTAGAGTGGTGGCGTCAAAGCAAAGCCAAAGCCTCTGAGGCGGGCTAACGCGCGCGTTGCTCCGCCTTGGCGTCCTTGGCGCTCGCCGCTTGAAAGGCCGCCAACGTGGCGAAAATGACGATGTCAGAAACAGCGCCGCCGAGCGAAGCAATTTGCACCGGCGCCGAGAGGCCTGTCAGAACCGGGCCGATCACGGTGGCGCCGCCCGCGGTCGCCAGCAGGCTTGTCGAAATCGCGGCGGAGTGAATAGCCGGCATGACGAGTACGTTCGCCGGCTCCGACAACCGAGAGAAGGGATAAAGGTCGCGCGTATTGGGATTCAACGCGACATCGACGTTCATCTCGCCTTCGTATTCGAAAGAGAGATCCTCCCGGCGATCGAGAATAGAGACCGCCTCGTGGATTTTTTCCGACCGCTCCATTTTGGGGTTGCCAAACGTGGACGCGGACACCAGCGCGACGCGCGGCGTCACGCCGAACTGGCGCGCCATGGCCGCTGACTGCAGCACGATCTGGGCCAACTCCGGCGCGCCAGGGAATTCAGCCACCGCGGTGTCCGAGATGAACAATGTTCGGCCCTTGGAGAGCACGATCGACATGCCCATCGCACGCTCGCGCGGGGCAGGGTCGATGACGCGCAAAACATCCTCGAGCGCAGTGGCGTAGTTGCGGGTCACGCCGGTGACCATGCCGTCGGCGTCGCCCTTGGCGACCATGCACGCGGCGAAGACGTTGCGATCCTGATTGACGAGCCGCTGCGCGTCGCGCTGGAGATAGCCGAAACGCTGCAAGCGCGCGTAAAGATGCTCGGTGTAGTGCGCATTGTGCTCGGTGAGGCGCGCGTTGACGACCTTGAGGTCGGCATCCGGCGGCACGCCGACGGCGCTCATATTGGCGCGGATCGTGTCTTCCCGACCCACGAGAATGGCGGTTCCTAAGCCCTGTTCCTGAAACGCGTAGGCGGCGCGGATCACCGCAGGCTCTTCTCCTTCGGCGAATACGATGCGCTTGGGGCTCCGCCGCACGACAGTCTGAATGCGCTGCATCATCGCCGCGGTCGGATCGAGCCGCTGCGCAAGCCGGTGCTTGTAGGCCGCGATGTCGGCGATCGGCGCGCGCGCGACGCCTGTATCGATCGCGGCTTGAGCGACAAAGGGCGGAATCTCGGAAATCAGGCGAGGATCGAAAGGGCTCGGAATTATGTAGTCGGGTCCGAATTTCAGCCGCCGCCCGCGATAGGCGGCCGCGACCTCATCGGGAACGTCTTGCTTTGCGAGTTCCGCCAACGCGCGCGCCGCGGCGACCTTCATCTCTTCGTTAATTGTGCGCGCGCGGACATCCAGCGCGCCCCTGAAAATATATGGAAACCCGAGGACATTGTTGACCTGGTTTGGGTAATCCGACCGTCCTGTGGCGACGATAGCGTCCTTGCGAACCTCGTGGACTTCTTCGGGCGTGATCTCTGGGTCGGGATTCGCCATGGCGAAGACAATTGGCTTCTTCGCCATGGATTTGATCATGTCCTTCGTCACCGCACCGGCGACCGACAGCCCCATGAAAACATCCGCGCCCTTCATCGCTTCTGCGAGCGTACGCGCTTGAGTATCGATGGCATGCACGGATTTGAATTGATCCATGCTCTCCTTGCGGCCGCGATAAACGACGCCTTTCGAGTCGCACACGATCACGTTGTCGTGCGGCACGCCGAGCTGCTTGATCAGGCTGATGCAGGAGAGGCCCGCCGCGCCGGCGCCGTTGACCACAACCTTGATGTCCTCAAGCCGCCGCCCCGTCAGCTCGCATGCGTTGAGAAGGCCCGCGGCGGCGATAATGGCGGTCCCGTGCTGATCATCGTGGAAAACAGGGATGTCGAGTTCGTCACGCAACCGGCTTTCGATGATGAAGCACTCCGGACTTTTGATGTCTTCGAGATTGATGCCCCCAAAAGTGGGTCCGATGTTGCGTACAGTGGTGATGAACTCCTCGATGTCCTGGGTCGTGACCTCGATGTCGATGGAGTCGACGTCGGCAAAGCGCTTGAACAAGACGCACTTGCCTTCCATGACTGGCTTTGAGGCGATGGCGCCCAAGTTGCCGAGCCCGAGGATGGCGGTACCGTTCGAAATGACCGCGACGAGGTTTCCCTTGGAGGTGTAATCGTACGCGCGGTCGGGGTCTTCCGCGATCGCTTTCACCGGAACGGCCACGCCAGGCGAGTAGGCGAGCGAAAGGTCGCGCTGCGTCGCCATGGGCTTCGTCGGCGTGATCGAGAGCTTGCCCGGTGTGGGTCGCCGATGGAACTCCAGGGCTTCGGCGTCAGTGAACGTCTGTTTCTGATAATCTGGCATGGGCTCTGGTGCTCGTTTGCCGGCAACCTAGCCGTGGCGGGCGCCCCGTCAATGGAAGTCCGGCGCGTCAGGCGCTAAAGCAGGCCCGTGCCCGATTCCTCGCACTCATCGTCGCCGAAGGCGACGCCGTTTATGGCGCAGTATCTCGCCGCCAAGGCCGAGCATCCGGATGCTCTGCTCTTCTTCCGCATGGGCGACTTCTACGAGCTTTTCTTTGAGGACGCCGAAAAGGCGTCGGGCGCTGTGGGGATTGCGCTGACGAAACGTGGTCAGCACGCCGGTGAGCCGATACCGATGGCGGGCGTGCCCTGGCATCAGGCCGAAGGCTATCTCGCGAAGCTCATCCGCGCCGGGTTCAAGGTCGCGGTTTGCGAGCAGCTGGAAGATCCCGCGGAAGCGCGAAAACGCGGGTCAAAGGCAATCGTTCAGCGCGGCGTCGTGCGCGTGGTTACGCCTGGAACGCTCACCGAGGAAGGCTTGCTCGATGCGCGCGCGGCCAATCGGCTGGCGGCGCTTGCATTCTCGAGCGAGGGGGTGGGGATTGCCTGGGCGGACGTGTCGACGGGACGTTTTGAAACACGCGGTGTCGAGGCGCGTCACCTGGAAGAGGAAGTAGCGGCGCTCGCGCCCGCTGAGTTGCTGGTGGTCGAGAATGAAGCGGCGCGCGTAGCCGAGGTCGCACGCCTCGTTGGCGCCACGGTGACAACCCGACCGGCGGTGAAGGCCGACGCCAAGGGCGCGGCGCGCCGGGTGAAAAGCGCTTTCGAAGTCGCCGCGCTCGAAGGCTTCGGGGAATTCACCAACGCGGAACTCTCGGCGATGGGGCTTCTGCTCGACTACGTCGAACTCACGCAAGCAGGCGCTGCGCCTCGCCTTATGCCGCCCCGCCGATGCGGCGCGCGCGCCTCAATGGCGATCGATGCCGCGACACGAGCCGCCTTGGAGATCGAACGCTCCGTGAGGGGCGGGCGGGAAGGTTCGCTCCTCGCATGCGTCGATCGCACGGTCACCGCCGCGGGCGGGCGATTGTTGGCGGAGCGTCTGGCTCGGCCGCTGTTGGATGTCGCCGCGATCCGGGCAAGGCACGACGCTGTCGCCTATTTTCTTGAGGGGCCGAGCCGGCGTGAAGGCGTACGCAGGGAGCTGCGCGCCGCCGGAGATCTTGCGCGCGCACTTATGCGGCTGGTCCTCGGCCGGGGCGGTCCGCGTGATCTGGCGCAGCTCCGCGACAGTTTGCTTGCGGGCGATCGCGCGACCGCGTTGGCGCTTGGCGTCGGTCCAAGCGAGGCGCCTGAAGAGATACGCCACGCTTGCGCCGCACTGTCGTTGGCGCAACATCCGCACCTCACAAGCTTGGCGCAGACGCTCCAGCGTGCGCTCGGCGACGACTTGCCGGTGCTTGCGCGCGATGGCGGCTTCATCGCGGCGGGCTACGACGCGACGCTCGATGAGGCGCGCGCCCTGAGGGACGACAGCAGACGCGTGATCGCCGCGCTTCAATCGAAATACGCGGAAGAGGCGAGTATTCCGGGCCTGAAGCTCAAGCACAACAATGTGTTGGGCTATCATATCGATGCGACCGCCAGGCAGGCGGAGAGCCTCATGGCTGCCCCGCTCAATGCGCGCTTCATCCATCGGCAGACCAATGCCGGATCGGTCAAGTTCACGACCAATGAGCTTGTCGAGCTCGACGCAAGGATCGCTCGCGCCGGAGACGCCGCGATTGCGCGCGAACAGGCGCTGTTCAAGGAGTTCGCGGCGCGTGCATCGGCGAGCGAAGGCGCGATCCGAAGCGCCGCTGAAGCGCTTGCGATACTCGATGTCGCGGCAGGACTGGCGCAATGGGCGGCGGAAACGGAGGCGAGCCGGCCCAGCGTTGACGACAGCGCTGCGTTGCTGGCCGAAGGCGCGCGTCACCCGGTTGTGGAGGAGGGCGTGCGTCGTGAAGGGCAGGGCTTCACGCCGAACGACGCGCGCCTCGACGCGGACGGGCAGAGCGGGCCTCGTCTGCTCGTTGTCACCGGGCCGAACATGGCGGGAAAAAGCACTTACCTCCGCCAGATCGCGCTGCTGGCGGTGCTGGCGCAGGCGGGGTCGTACGTTCCCGCGCGGAAGCTGCGGCTGGGGCTCGTGGACAGGGTGTTCGCGCGAGTCGGCGCTTCGGATGATCTCGCGCGCGGGCGATCCACCTTCATGACCGAAATGGTGGAGACGGCGGCGATTCTCAATCAGGCCGGGTCGCGCGCGCTTGTTGTCCTCGATGAGATCGGACGCGGAACCGCGACTTTCGACGGGTTGGCGATTGCATGGGCGGTCGCCGAGCACCTTCATGGCGTGAACAAGTGCCGGGCGGTTTTCGCCACGCACTATCATGAGCTGACGCGGTTGGCCGACAAACTAGAGGGCGGCGCGAATGCGCACTTGCGGGCGCGCGAGTGGAAAGGGGACCTCATTTTTCTGCATGAGGTCGCGCCGGGCGCCGCCGACAGATCTTACGGAATTCAAGTCGCGAAACTCGCCGGCTTGCCGCGCAGCGCTGTTGAGCGCGCCCGTGTCATCCTGGGGCGACTGGAAAGCTCGAACAGCAGTCACGTTGAAATTGCAGAGGATTTGCCGCTGTTTGCTCCAACGGGCGTCATTCGCGAACCATCCGGGCTTGAGCGCGCGTTGGACGCAATCCAACCCGACGCCTGCGCGCCCAGAGAGGCACTCGATCTGCTCTACCGGCTAAAGGCGATCAGGGACGGTTTTCAGAAGGAAGAATAGGATCGCGCTGATTGACGCTGTCGCGCGCCTCGTCCATCGCCGCGCCAGCAATCACATTTTCCCGCCAAATGGGCGCGGAGCCGGTTTGCACCATGAGCGTCACGAACACGCCCAGGATTGCGCCAAGAGCCAGCCCCGTCACTCCCCAGAGCGACGCCGCGAACCAGTAGGCAGCCGCGCGCTCGCTCTTGATGCGTTGGGAAAACAGCTTTTGATCCATGATGGCTTCGAGGCCGGCGCGCGCCGGATGATCGTGGACCTGATGGTCCTCATCCACCGGGTTCAGCTTGATTGTTTTGCCGCCCTTGCTGCGCATGAAGACCCTCTCCCAGGCCAAAGCCTACCGGACCTATTTGGATGCGTCCGGCCGATCAGGCAAGTTTGAGTTGTGCAAATTCACCAAGATGTCACCTTTGCGCCGCCTCGGCGCTTGGCGCATCGCTGAGGGGATGATGTAAGTATCGGCCAAATGGCGACGGAAGCGACTGATTTCACCGAAAAAGATCCTAAATCACCTCCGGCGGCCGGAGATGAATTGCGGGTCGAGCTAGAGCGCGGGCGGGCGCAGGCGCGCCAGCGGCTGGAAACGGGCGCCGATGGGTATGCCGTCGCCAAGGAACTTGCTGCCCACATCGATGGACTTGTCGTAGCGCTTTACCAGCGGGCCTTCGCGGCGGCGCTGGCGAATCCCAAGCTTTCCCCCGAGCGTTTCGCGGTCGTAGCGACCGGAGGCTACGGGCGGGGCGAACTCGCGCCGTTTTCGGATGTCGACCTGCTGTTTCTGCGTTCAGGCAAGCCGAATGGGCTCGCCGCGCAGGTCACGGAAACGATGCTCTACGGCCTTTGGGACCTCGGGCTGAAGGTCGGCCACGCCGCGCGCGACATCGATCAATGCCTGCGCTTGGCGCGCGAGGATCATACCATCCGCACCGCAATGCTAGAAGCGCGGTTCATTGCGGGCGACCAAGCGTTGGCCGCCGAGTTGTTCCGGCGTTTTCGCGGTGAGATTGTCGAGCGGGACCACACCGGCTTTATCACCGCGAAACTCGAGGAGCGCGATCGGCGTCATGCGCGCATTGGCGCGTCTCGTTACATGGTTGAGCCCAACATCAAGGAAGGAAAGGGCGGCCTGCGCGATCTGCACACGCTGTTCTGGCTCGCGCGCGACCGCTACGGCCAAGACGCACGCCAAATGGTTGAAGCCGGCGTGTTCACAGAGGAAGAGCGGCTTCGGTTGCGGCGGGCCTTGAAGTTCCTTTGGACGGTGCGTTGCCACCTGCATTTTGTGACTGGTCGCGCCGAAGAGCGGCTCACGTTCGACCTCCAGCCGGAATTGGCGCGGCGCATGGGTTACGTCGCGCGCGGAAACCGCACCGATGTGGAGCGCTTTATGACGCGCTATTTCCGTGCGGCGAAAGAAGTGGGCGCGCTCACGCGAATCCTGTGCGCGAAGCTTGAGACGGATAATGCGAAGGCCGCGCCGCGCGGGCTGAGCCGATTGCTGCCGAAACGGCGCCCGACGGTCGCGGTTCTGGAGGGCGGGTTCGCCATCGATAATGGGCGACTCAATGTGACGTCGCCCGACGTCATCGACACCGCTTTAGGTCTTATGAAGCTGTTCGCGCTCGCGGACGAGCGCGACCTTGATCTTCACCCCGACGCCCTGACCCAGGCCGCGCGTCGCGCGCGCCGCATGCCTGCTTCGTGGCGTGACGATGCGGCGGCGTGCGCGACTTTCTTGAGCGTGGCGACTTCACCACGGAGACCGGGCGCCGCGCTGCGCCTCATGAATGAGACAGGCCTGCTTGGCCGCTTTGTTCCCGAATTTGGCCGCATCGTCTCGCAGATGCAGTTCAACATGTACCATCATTACACGGTGGACGAGCACACGCTGAAAGCCATCGAAGCGATATCGGAAATCGAGCGCGGGAAACACAAGAACCAGCATCCGCTGGCGACGGACATATTCCCAAAAATTGTGAATCGGCGCGCGATCTATCTCGCAATGCTGCTTCACGACACCGGGAAGGGCGAAGGCGATCAGCAGATCGAAGGGGAGAGGTCCGCGCGCGCCGCATGTGAGCGATTGGGGTTGCCGGCCGGCGAGGTCGACCTGGTTGGGTGGTTGGTGCGTCACCACTTGGTGATGAGCGACATCGCCCAGAAGCGCGACATCAGCGATCCGCGCACGGTGGCGCAGTTCGCGGAAGTGGTTGGCGATGTCGAGAGATTGCGCCTGCTGCTGGTGCTTACAGTCGCCGATATTCGCGCGGTGGGCCCGGGGGTTTGGAACGATTGGAAGGGACAGCTGCTACGCGACCTCTACAGGCTGACCGAGGCCGCGTTGCATGGCGGGCGCTCGGACGAGGAGAGCGTACGCGCGCAACTTCACGAGCTGGCGGCCCAAGCGAAACTCCGCGCGCAAGAGGCCCTTGGCGCGGCGCCGACGCGCTGGCTGGAGGGCCTAGAGGACGGCTATTGGCTCAGCCACGACGACGACGCGTTGGCGTGGCATGGGCGCCAGGCCGCGGCGGATGCAGGCGGCTTACCGCGCGTGGCGACGCGGGTGCGCGAGGTTCAAGCCGTGACGGAAGTTTTGGTGCAAGCCGCGGATCGCCCCGGATTGTTCGCCAGCTTGGCGGCCGCGTTCTCTGCGAGCGGCGCCAATATCGCCGGCGCGCGCGTCCACACGGCCGCTGACGGCGTGGCGTTCGACATCTTCTACATCCAAGCGGCGGATCATAGACCGTTCGCTGCGGATCATCCCGGCGCGCTTGGGGCGCTGCGCCAGCGGCTTGAGCGCGCGGCGATCGAGGATCACCCGCCTCCGCGATCGGCGCCGGTTTCGCGGCGTACCGCCGCATTCTCGGTCGATCCATGGGTTCGCGTGGACAACGATCTAGCGGCGCACGCCACGGTGATTGAAGCCTCGGGTCGTGATCGCATGGGACTTCTGGCCGACCTCGCGCGCGTGTGCGCGGACGCCGAGGTCTCGATTGTAAGCGCTCATATCGACACCCATGGCGAGCGGGCCTCTGACGTTTTCTATGTGCAAGACGGGGGCGGTCGGGTGACGAATCCGCGCAAACTCGCGGCGCTCGCCGTTGCGCTCGACGCCGCGCTGCGCGAAGGAGAGCCCCCGGCGCCCACCGATCCGCGCAAGACGCCGCTGGCTGTCGGGCGCGCCTCGACGGCGCGTTGAGGCTGGCGTATCAAGCGCCCCGCGGTTCAACGGGGAAATCATGAGTCTAGCGCGCAACACGCTGGTGCAGACCGGCTTCACGCTCATGAGCCGCGTCTTGGGTTATGCGCGCGACCGCGCCATTTCCAACATCATCGGCGCCAATCCGATAGGCGACGCGTTCGCTACCGCGCAGATGTTTCCCAATCTGTTTCGGCGCATCTTCGCCGAAGGCGCCTTCAGCCAGGCGTTTGTGCCGGTCTATGCGCGCACACAAAGCGAGCGCGGCGGAGACGTCGCCGCAAGCGTCGCATCGCAATCATTGTCGGTGCTTCTGTTGGCGACAGTAGTGATCACAATCGCGGCGCAAATCGCCATGCCTTGGATCATGCTGGTGATTCACGGCGGCTACGCGGATCAGCCGCGCTATTTCAATTACGCCATCCTGCTGACGCAGATCACCATGCCGTATCTGGCGGGCATGTCGGCGTCGGCGCTGTTTTCTGGCGTTCTGAATACGGCGGGTCGGTTCGCGCTTTCCGCCGCCGCGCCGATTTTTTTGAATTTGTGCATACTCGCTGCGGTGTTGCCGGCGCCGAACTCGAATACCGCCGCGCTTTGGGGCGCGATCGCAATCGCCGTCGCCGGCGTCGTGCAGGCGGCTCTGTTGTGGTGGGGATGCCGGCGACTCGGCGTTCGCATCGGGCTGCGCGCGCCGAAACTCACGCCTGATGTGAAGCGCATTCTCGTTTTGATGGGACCAGCCGTGTTCGCGGGCTCCGCGACGCAGATCAACGTGTTTGTTAGCCAAGCATTGGCTTCCTTTGAGGAGGGCGCGAAGTCTTGGCTCTATGCGGCGGACCGCCTGTATCAGCTGCCTCTTGGCTTGATAGGGGTCGCCATCGGCGTCGCGCTCTTGCCGCGTTTGTCGCGCGCGGTCGCGTCGGCGGATCAACACGACGAAGGTCAAGCGCTCAACGAAGCGGTGGCGTTGTCCATGGCGTTCACCTTGCCGGCGGCGGCGGCGTTCCTCGTCGCGCCTTATGTGCTGATGCATGGCTTCTGGACCGGCGGGCAGTTCACCGACGCCGACGCGCGAGCCACCGCGGCCGCCTTGTTTCACTACGGTTGGGGCGTGCCCGCATTCGTGCTGACGCGTATCTTGGCGCCGCCATTCTTCGCGCGCCAGGATACACGCCGGCCGATGGCGTATGCGTTTGCGAGCGTGTTCGCGAATGTCGCGCTCGGGGTAAGTTTCTTTTTCGGACTGCGCGCGATGGGCGCGCCGGGGTATGTTGGGTTGGCCATAGCCACGTCAGCCGCGGCGTGGGTCAACGTCATTCTGCTCGCGGGCACGTTGCTGCGCGAGAAGACCTGGGCGCCGGACGCCGGCGTGTGGTTGCGGCTCGCCCGCATTGGGCTCGCGACCGCGGTCATGGCTGTCGCAGTTTGGGCGACAACGCCGTTTTATCCTGGGATCAACGCGTACTTTTCGGCGCTCCCTGTTATTGGGGTCGCCGGTAAGGAGGTCGCGACACTGCTCATATGCCTCGCGGGCTTCTTGCTCTTTGTGGCCGCCGCCTTTGGAATACGCGCGGTGACGATTGAGGAGATTCTGCGGGCGTTTCGGCGCGAGCGCGCCGCGCCGGGGGAGGGCGGCGCCTTGCCGCCAGGCGTAGACGCCTGATAGGGACGCAGCCCACCATGACCGACACCCCATCCCAACAATATTCAGGCCCGCGGCGCGTTTTTTCCGGCATGCAGCCGACAAACGGCCTGCACCTCGGCAACTACCTTGGCGCGCTGCAGAAGTTCGTGGCTCTTCAAGACGCCTTCGAGTCTTGCATTTACTGCGTCGTCGATCTGCATGCGATCACGGCTGGACCCGATCCAAAAGAACTTGCCGCTAAGTCTCGGGAGGTGGCGGCGGCGTACATCGCCGCGGGCGTCGACCCGACGCGGTCCATCATTTTCATCCAATCGGCCGTTCGCGAGCACTCCGAGCTTGCTTGGGTTTTCAACTGCGTCGCGCGCATGGGCTGGCTTGAACGCATGACCCAGTTCAAGGACAAGGCCGGCAAGCACGCGGAGCGCAGTTCCGTGGGCTTGTTCGACTACCCCGTTCTCCAGGCGGCGGACATTCTCTTGTACAAAGCCACGCATGTACCCGTGGGCGAGGATCAAAAGCAGCACTTGGAGCTTTCACGCGACATCGCTCAGAAGTTCAACAACGACTATGAAGCGCCGGCTTTTTTCCCTCTGCCCGAGCCGCTGATCCAGGGGCCGGGCGCGCGCATCATGAGCCTTCGGGACGGGACCAAGAAGATGTCCAAGTCAGACCCCTCCGACATGACGCGCATCAATCTTACCGATGACGCCGACACGATCATGAACAAGATCAAGAAGGCGACCACCGATCCGCATCCTCTGCCGGAAGCCAAGGAAGGACTGGCCGGTCGCCCAGAGGTCGAGAACCTCGTCGGGATCTATGCGGCGGTGAGCGACCGCGGCGTTGACGATGTGCTTAAGGAGTTCGGCGGGAAGGGCTTCGGCGCGTTCAAGCCGGCGCTCGCGGAGGTTTTGGCTGCGAAGCTGGCGCCCATCGCCGCCGACATGCGCCGCTTGAACGCCGATCCGGCCGCTCTCGATGCGATCCTCGCCGACGGCGCCGATCGCGCCCGCGCGATTGCGCAACCGATCATGGCCGAGGTGCGCGATGTCGTCGGCTTTTGGCGCGCTTGATGAAAGGGCGCGTTTGCGCGACGATCGGTCTGAATGAATGACGCCCAAAAATTCGCCTGCCTTGTCATCGCCGACGAGAGTGAAGAGTTCCCGGACGCGCTCATCTATGCGGGCTTGCTGTGCCGCAGTACCGGGTGGCGGCTGATCATGCTGCGCGTGATCGAGCCATCGGACCCCGCGCCTTGGGCGTCGATCACGGAAGAGATGCGTCGGCAAGCGCGAGACGCCGCGGAGTCGCTGACACAGCGGTTCGCGGCGGAGGCGTGGGCCGAGTGCGGCGTCACCGCGGAGCCGGTGTTGCGAGAGGGGGACCTCAAGCCCGAGTTGCGCAAGCTGCTTGAAGAGGACGCATCGATCAAACTGGTCGTGCTGGCTTCAGCGGCGGGCCCTGGCGGGCCTGGCCCATTGGTGACTCAACTGGGCAAGGCCGCGGGCCTAGGGTCACGACCGGTGCCCGTGCTTGTAGTGCCCGGCGCGCTCTCCCGTGAGGACATACGCGCCCTTGCTTTCTCGGCCGGCTTGACCGGCGTTGCGACAACGACCACCTGACCGACATGTTCATCCAGACAGAATCCACGCCGAACCCGCGCACTCTGAAATTCCTGCCTGGCCGCGACGTTCTGGGTGTCGGCAGTCGCGAGTTCACGGACGCGGACGCCGCGTTGGCGTCTCCGCTGGCGCATGCGCTCTTTCTGATAGAGGGCGTGGAGCGCGTCTATCTCGGCGGCGACTTCGTCACCGTCATGAAGGCCGAGGGCGTTGAGTGGCCGCACCTCAAGCCGCACGTGCTGGCGGCGATCATGGACCACTTCGTCTCGGGCCGCGCCGTGCTCGCGGAAGGCGATCTGACAGACGATGTCGACGAAGGCGCACATGTTTATGAGGGCGAGGCCGCCGACATTGTAAAGGAGATCAAGGCGGTTATCGAAAGTCGGGTCAGGCCCGCCGTGGCGCGCGATGGCGGCGACATCATCTTCCACTCATGGGATCAAACCAACGGCGTGGTGAAGCTCTCGATGCGTGGCTCTTGCGCTGGTTGCCCGTCCTCTACGCTGACGCTGAAGCAGGGGATCGAGAACATGCTGAAGCATTATGTGCCGGAAGTGACGAGCGTGGAGCAGGTAATGTGAGCGGGCAGGCGCCGCTTGTCCTGGCGATTGATACCTGCCTCGACGCGTGCTCTGTCGCGCTTGCGCGCGGCGACGCCTTGGTTGCGGAGCGGTGCGAGGAGATGCAACGAGGGCAGGCGGAGCGCCTCGCCCCCATGACGCGCGAACTTGTTGAACACGCGCAGCTTGACTTTTCCCAGATTGATAGAATTGCGGTGACCACGGGTCCGGGTTCGTTCACCGGCGTGCGGGTTGGGCTCTCGTTTGCGCGCGCGCTTGCCTTGGCGCTCGATAAGCCTTGCCTTGGCGTGACTTCATTAGAGGTTTTGGCGCTGGAGCGCGGCGAGGCGGGATTACGCGCCGCAATCATTGAGACGCCGGGCGGCGCCTATGTGGCGCTTTATGACGACGGTGTGGCGTCAATTCCCGCGCGGGCCGCCGAACGCGCTGACGCCAGGCCGCTAATCGAGGCGGAAACAAAGGGCAAGCCGTTTGACCTGGTTGGCCCTGGCGCCGCGATCGACGTCGCCGCGTTTGCGCGGCGCGCCGCGCGGCTCGATCCCGACCGCTATCCTCCGCGCCCCGCCTATCTCAGGGCGCCGCACGTTACGCCGCCAGCGGCGGGCGCGGCGTGATTGAAAGCGTCGGCGCCGACGAGGCGGAGGCGCTTGCTCGCGTCCATGCCCAGTGTTTCGAGCGCCCTTGGAGCGGCGGCGACATAACCAAGATGTTCGATAATCCGGCGGTGGCCTGCAGCGCCGCGCGAGCGGGCGATATCGTCGGATTTGTCTTGTTTTGGATCGCGGCCGGCGATGGGGAAATCCTCACCGTCGCGGTTCGACCCGATCGCAGGGGCGAAGGTTTAGGCCGCCGGCTTGTCGAGGCAGCGATCGTCGCGGCGATTGCGCGTGGCGCCGCATCGCTGCATCTCGATGTCGCCGAGGACAATCGCGCCGCGCGCGGGCTTTACGCCAAACTGGGCTTCTTGGAGGCCGGGCGGCGAAAGGGATATTATTCGGCCGCCCGCGGCGCGGTCGACGCCATCGTTATGCGTTTGGCGCTGCCCGCGTGCTGACGCGCGCGTGTCAGCGGTGGACGCGGCGCCGGCGCGGGGCTATCTCTGCGCGCAATCGAGGAGGCAATGGACCGGATCGAAAAACTCTGCGTTGAGAAGGGCATGCGCATGACCGAGCAGCGCCGCGTGATCGCGCGCGTCGTGTCGGCGAGCCAGGATCACCCTGACGTGGAGGAGCTGCACAGGCGCGCTGCCGCGGTCGACGCTGGCATATCAATCGCGACCGTTTATCGAACCGTGCGTCTTTTCGAAGAAGCGGGCATCCTGGAGCGTCACGACTTTCGCGACGGCCGCTCGCGCTACGAAGAACGCCCCAACACCCATCACGACCATCTCATCGACATGAAATCTGGGCAGGTCATTGAGTTTGCCGATCCCGAGATCGAACGCCTGCAGCACGAGATCGCAAAGCGGCTCGGTTTCAAACTAGTGGACCATCGCTTGGAGCTTTATGGCGTTCCTCTCGACGACGCAGGCAAGGCGAAGCGCTCATGACCGAGGCGCGGACGCCGAAGCAGCTGTTCATCGAGACCTACGGCTGCCAGATGAATGTCTATGACAGCGAGCGCATGCGCGACGTGCTGGCGCCTTTTGGCTACGCGCTCACGGACAGGCCGGATGACGCGGATCTCGTTATTCTCAACACCTGTCACATCCGCGAGAAGGCCACCGAGAAGGTGTACTCCGAAATCGGCAGACTGCGCGAGCACAAGACGCGCCGTGCCGACGAGGGAAAGGTCACGACGATTGCGATCGCCGGCTGTGTCGCGCAGGCCGAGGGCGAAGAGATCATGCGGCGCGCGCCTACGGTGGATCTCGTCGTCGGCCCACAAGCCTACCACAAGCTGCCCGAACTCATCGCGCGTGCGGCGCGAAAGACCGGCGAGCGGTTGTTGGCCGATTTCACCGCGCAGGAAAAATTCGATGCGTTGCCGGCGCGATCGCCTGACGGCGTCACCGCGTTTCTGTCGATCCAAGAGGGATGCGACAAGTTCTGCACGTTCTGCGTCGTGCCGTATACACGCGGCGCGGAGTTTTCGCGGCCGGCCGCGGCCGTGCTCGCTGAAGCTCGTTCGCTCGCGGATAAAGGCGTGCGCGAGGTCACGGTGTTGGGGCAGAACGTCAACGCCTACCATGGCGAGGGCGCCGAAGGCTTCGCCGATCTGCTGAGGCGCTTGGCGCAAATCGAGGGGATTGAGCGGTTGCGCTACACGACATCGCACCCGGTTGAGATGACGGATGCGCTGATCGCATTGCACGGTGAAGAGCCAAAGCTCATGCCTTACCTGCATTTGCCCGTTCAATCGGGCTCGGATCGCATATTGAAGGCGATGAATCGCAAGCATGACGTCGTACGGTATCGCCAAATCGTAGACCAACTCAGAGCGGCGCGACCTGATATCGCGCTGTCCACGGATTTCATCGTCGGCTTTCCGGGCGAGACCGAGAAAGACTTCGACGCCACCCTGCGGCTTGTCGCGGACATCGGGTTTGCTTCCGCGTTTTCGTTTAAGTACTCGTCGCGCCCCGGCACGCCCGCCGCGGTGATGGCGGGGCACGTGGAAGAATCGGTAAAAGCGGAACGGCTCGCTCGTCTACAAGCGGTGTTGTCCAGTCAGCAGCGCGCTTTCAACGCCGCGCAGGAAGGAAAGTCCTTGCCGGTTCTGGTGACGGGTGAGGGGCGCAAGTCCGGACAGAAGCATGGGCGCTCCCCATACTTGCAGGCGGTCCACTTCGAGGATTCCGAAGCGGGCGCCGGCGACATTGTCGACGTGCGAATCGTTGGGTCATCGCAGAATTCGCTGACCGGCGTGCGCGTCGACTCGACGCTGGAGGTTGCGTGACCACGCAGCGCCAGGATGGCGGGCTCATCCGCATCATTACGCTCCCCGAGGCGGGTGTCGCGCAGGCGATCTTCGGTCCGCTGCATCGGCATTTGGCGCATATCCAGGAAGCGTTTCGAGACCCGAGCGCGCCCAGAGGCGCGCCCGCATACAGAGTGACGCTCGATGCGCAAGGCGATCAGCTGACAGTACGCGCGGGCGCGTCTGGCGCCGCTGAAATTGAGCGCGTGCAGCGCATTATCGATGCGCTTGCGGACTTGGCGCGTCGGAAGGGAAAGGTTCGCGAAGGCGAGG
>DDSN01000018.1 GCA_002343395.1 Hyphomonadaceae bacterium UBA2389
TCACCCCCACCCCTGCCCCTCCCTCCTCCAGGGGGAGGGAAGTCAGACGCCTAATTATCACGCTCTCACAGCCGGCAGCTTCTCCGCGCGCGCAGCGTCGAGATAGCGTGCCGAGACGGGCCGCAACGCGGCGTCGAGCTCAATCAGCAGCGGATTGCCAGTGGGCATTTCGACATGCACGATCTGATCGTCCGGCACCGCAAACAGATGTTTCACGATTGCGCGCAAGGAGTTGCCGTGCGCGGCGATGATGAGGTTCTTTCCCGCGCGCAGATCGGGTGCGATCGCGTCGGTCCAATAAGGCAGCACGCGCTCCAACGTGAGCTTCAGCGATTCGGTGCGCGGCAGATCGGATACGCCAGCATAGCGGCGATCCTTCGCGAAATCATGCTCGCTCCCTGTATCGAGCGGCGGCGGCGGCGTATCGTAGGANNTCCTCGCCGTGCTTGGCGGCGGTTTCCGCCTTGTTCAGCCCGGTGAGCGCGCCGTAGTGGCGTTCATTTAAACGCCAGGAGCGTTCCACGGGCAGCCATCCCAGCTTTGCCGCTTCAAGCGCCAGATTGCCCGTGCGGATCGCGCGCGTCTGGACGGACGTATAGAGCTTGTCGAAAGCCACGCCCGACGCCGCCAGCAAGTCGCCGGCTTGGCGCGCCTGGCGCTCCCCCTCGGCGGTGAGGTCGACATCGACCCAACCGGTGAAACGATTTTCAAGGTTCCACTGGCTTTGGCCGTGGCGAAGCAGAGCGAGAAACGTCATGCGCCCTGCTTCGCCGCCGGACCAAGCGCCGTCAAGCGGTCACGCTGTCCGCGCTCGCGCCGGCAGGAACCGGCTGTTGCGCAGAAGCGCCGCGGAGATGAGCGAGACGACGACGCCAACCGGGAAAATCTCGACGAACGTCATGGGCAGACGGAAGAGCGGATTGCGGTATTGCTCCGCGAACGCGGCCATCTGCGCGGCGAGCGCCTCGATCTCTTGGGGCGAAGCGCCCTTCGCGCGCGCGGCTCCGACCATGGACTCGCCATAGGCCTCGGCGAATGTGTAGTGCGTCGCGGCCATGTAGATTTCCCAGCCGACGACATAGATCAGTCCCGCGACGACGCTGATGCCCAGCCCCATGAGCAGAGCCGGAACGAATTTGATCACCCCGCCGAGGGCCGTGTCGCGATAGCTCTTCACGCCGACAAAAATCGCGCTGAGCGCGACCAGCATGATCGTGTAGCCGAGAAGCGGCGAGCTATGATCCATGTCCGGCTCGGCCAGCGCCAGATACGCCAGCATCGGCGCCACGGAGATCAGGCCCGCGACAGCGCCGCTCGTGAGAATGGTGCGAAACATGATGTCCTCCGTCTATCCTTTGTATGGCTTTGGTTCCCAGAGTTCGACCTTGCGGCCCTCTGGATCCATGATGTGGGCGAAACGACCCATACCCTCGTCGGGCATCACCTTAAGGGGCTCAACGCCGTGCTCGCGGCAGCGCGCGAGCACGGCGTCCAGGTCGTCGACGACGAGATTGAACATGAAGTCCTTGTCGGAGGGCTCGAGATAAGTCGCGGCGGCGTCCATCACATTGAACACCGTTCCCGCGCCGGGTTGGGCGGCGAATGCCTCCGCTGGAAACCAAGTCCCGCCCCACTCCGTGGGCGTCAGTCCCAGCACCTCGGCGTACCAACTTCGAACCTTGTCCTTGTCGCGCGCTCTAAAGAAAAGCCCGCCGATGCCGAGCACCTTCGCCATGGTTTGCGCCTCGTGGTGATGAACCGAGGCGCTTGAACAACCATCGAGCGCCGCGTTCGACTATCGCCCAAAAGGGTGATTTGCCTGAAATCGCCCAAATTCCTATGGGATCAGGCCCAATTCACGCGCCCTGAGGATCGCCTCCGTGCGCCGCGACGCTTCGAGTTTCTCAAACAGGCGCGCGACGTGAGTCTTGATAGTGTTGGGCGACACCGCGAGCGCTTGCGCTATTTCCTTGTTCGAGCGCCCCGCCGCCAGAAGGCTCAGCACCTCGGCCTCGCGCTCCGTTATCCCCAACGCCGCGCGCGCCGCCGTGTTCGGCGAAAATGGAAGGTTAGGCGACGGCGTCCGAAAAGCCCGCGCGCCTACCCACACGCCCAAGCCCAGAAACCCCGCCGCGATCAATCCAAGATATAGCTCGCCGGCATGGGCGCGGGCCCAGACTTGGTACTCAAGCCAGTTCAGCGCCACGGCCGAGAGCGCCAAGGCCGCGCCATAAAGCAAGATCGTCCGCCACATCGCCGGCGACTATGGGGCGCCGGGCGGCTTTGCGGAACCAGCCGCGCGCGGCTACACCTGAGCGCATGCGCAATTGGCTCTTTCATCCGGTGCTGTTCTACCCGTTGGTGCTGGCGGCGGCCGTGGGGATCATCGCCTTTAGCTTGAAACCGCAGAGTTGGCCCCGCGAGCCTGCGCCGGTCGCCGCCGCGCTCGCCGATGGCGCGCTCATCTTCTCAGGGTCGGGGTTTGACGCGCCCGCCGCGGGGCCCGAACAAGATCTCTACGTCGTCCGCGACTTCCTCGGACGGGCGCAGGCGTTGCGCATCGCTCAAAAGCCGGGGCAACCGCCGCCAACGCCGGCCGAGCAAGGGGCGCGGCTTTTGCTGACGCCGGACCAGGCGGCGTTGCTGGAAGATCGGCCGGTCACCATTGAGGTGACCTACAGCCCGCTGCCGGTGAATGCGGCGGACGCTCTGGCGGTCAGCCTTCAGGGCATCGCGCCGGCTGAATGGATAAGTCAGCCCGCGCCGCCCCAAACGGGCACCCTCCGCTTCGATCTCCCCCCTCAATTCGCGGTGGACGCCATCGGCCTGCGCGCCCTGAGCGCGGGTGAAGATCAGGCCTACGGGCTTGAGATCACCCGCGTGCGCGTCGTGCCGCAGGGGAGCTAACCGGCAACGCAGCACTCGGGCGGCGGCGTCCAATTGCACTTTGCACGCTTTTCGCCCATCACGCTGGCCGTTTCAGGCCTTTACGGAAATTCCCATGCTGCCCGCCCCGCGCGCGAGCCTCTCCGCCAATTCGCTCGACTTTGAATCCCTCCCCTTGGTGAAGCCGACCGGCTTTCGTGAATACGACGCGCGCTGGTGGTTCGGCATTCCAGGCAGCGCCAAGGCGCCCGAGCTGAACCAGCTCGGCGTGCAGGCTCTGGGTTTGGGTCTCGGCACGCTCATCCATGACATGGGCGTAGCGCCGCGGATCGTGACCGGACACGATTTCCGCTTCTACTCCCAGTCGATCAAACAAGCGCTGACGCTCGGCCTCATGCAGGCGGGGATAGAGGTCAACGATATTGGGCTGGCGCTTTCGCCCACGGCCTATTTCGCGCAATTCGCGCTCGACATTCCGTGCGTCGCCATGGTGACGGCGAGCCATAACGAAAACGGCTGGACCGGCGTGAAAATGGGCGCGAACAAGCCGCTGACCTTCGGCCCTGACGAAATGGGCGCGCTGAAAGACATCGTGCTCGGCGGCAAATTCAAGGAACGCGCCGGCGGCGCCTACAAGCGCGTCGAAGGCATGCGCGAGCGCCACATCGCCGATGTCGCCGCGCGGGTGAGGCTATCGCGGCCGATCAAGGTGATCGCCGCCTGCGGCAACGGCACCGCCGGCGCGTTCGCGCCGGAAGCGTTGCGGCGCATGGGGGCGGAAGTGATCGACCTGCACACCGCGCTCGACTGGACCTTCCCCCACTACAACGCCAACCCGGAAGACAGCGAAATGCTGCACGACATGGCCGCCGCCGTGAAAGCGCATGGCGCGGACGTCGCGCTCGGCTTCGACGGCGATGGCGATCGCTGCGGCGTCGTCGATGACGAAGGCGAGGAAATCTTCGCCGACAAAGTCGGGCTCATGCTGGCGCGCGACCTCTCGGCGCAACATAAGGGCGCGACCTTCATCGTCGACGTGAAATCGACCGGCCTTTACGCCGTCGATCCGGTGCTGAAGGCCAACGGCGTCAAGATCGACTATTGGAAGACCGGCCACTCCTACATCAAGCGCCGCACCACCGAACTCGGCGCCCTCGCCGGTTTTGAAAAGAGCGGCCACTTCTTCTTCCGCGAACCGTTGGGCCTTGGCTACGATGATGGCCTGGTCGCCGCTTCGATGGTGCTCGCCATGCTCGACCGCAACCCGGGCAAGAAGCTTTCCGACCTGCGCAAGGCGCTGCCGAAGAGCTTCACTTCGCTTACCATGAGCCCGCACTGCGACGATGAAAAGAAGTACGGCATCGTCGATCGCGTGGTCGCCGACTATCAAAAACTCGCCAGCGAAAACGGCAAAATCCTTGGACGCTCCATCCGCGACGTGAACACCGTCAACGGCGCGCGCGTCACGCTCGAGGACGGGTCTTGGGTGCTGGTGCGCGCGTCTTCCAACAAGCCCGAGCTAGTGGTGGTGGTTGAAAGCATGACCAGCGACGAGGACATGCGCGCGCTCTTCCGTGAGGAGGCCAAACCCCGGCTCGCGCGCTACCCGGAAGTCGGCGCCTACAATCAGGAGATTTGAGCCATGCGCGTAACTATGATCGGCACCGGCTATGTCGGCCTCGTCTCGGGCGCCTGCTTCGCCGACTTTGGTCACACGGTCACCTGCGTCGACAAGGACGCGGCCAAGATCGCGCGCCTGCAGAAGGGCGAAATTCCCATCTTCGAACCAGGTCTCGATGAATTGGTGAAGGACAATGTCGAGCAAGGCCGGCTGTTCTTCACCACCGATCCCACGCAGGCAATCAAGCAAGCCGACGCCGTGTTTATCGCGGTCGGCACGCCCTCGCGCCGCGGCGACGGCCACGCCGACCTCTCCTACGTCTACGGCGCCGCCGAGGAGATCGCGGCTTTGATGGAAGGCTATACCGTCGTCGTCACCAAATCGACCGTGCCCGTCGGCACCGGTGATGAAGTCGAGGCCATCATCAAGAAGAAGCGCCCGGACGCGCAGTTCGCCGTCGTCTCCAACCCGGAATTCCTCCGCGAAGGCGCCGCGATCAACGATTTCAAACGCCCAGACCGCGTCGTCGTCGGCACCAACGACGAGCGCGCGCATGAAGTGATGCGCGACCTCTACCGGCCGCTCTCGCTCAACGAAACGCCGATGATCTTCACCGAGCGCCGCACCTCGGAATTGATCAAATACGCGGCCAACGCCTTTCTCGCCATGAAGATCACCTTCATCAACGAGATCGCCGATCTCTGCGAGGAAGTCGGCGCCAATGTGCAAGAGGTCGCCAAGGGAATCGGTCTCGACAACCGCATCGGCCGCAAATTCCTCAACGCCGGCCCGGGCTACGGCGGCTCATGCTTCCCGAAAGACACTTTGGCGCTGATGAAGACCGCGCGCGACTATAAGGCGCCGATCGAACTCATCGAAACGACGGTGCGCGTCAACACCGCGCGTAAGCAAAAGATGGCGCAGAAAATCGTCGACGCGCTGGACGGCAACGTCGCCGGCAAGACGATCGCGGTGCTCGGCCTCACCTTCAAGCCGAATACGGACGACATGCGCGACGCGCCGGCGCTCGACATCGTGCCCACGTTGCAAGCCGAAGGCGCCAAGGTGCGCGCGTTCGATCCCGAGGGCATGACTGAAGCGAAGCACATGCTGAAGGACGTCCAATTCGCCTCCGGCCCTTACGATTGCGTTCAAGGCGCGGACGCCGTCGTGTTCATCACCGAGTGGGATCAGTTCCGCGCGCTCGATCTCGATCGCCTGAAAGACGCGCTCAAAACGCCCGTGGTGATCGACCTGCGCAACATCTACCGCCCGCACGAAATGGCGGCGAAAGGCTTTAGGTATGTGAGTGTCGGAAGGCCCTAAGGGGAGTCCGTCAAAGTTCGCTTTTTGGCCCAATCCAGGCGTTGGTGGCGCGGCGTTCGCTTCGCCGCTTAGGGCATAGGCGGCGGTGGAAACGCCATACCGTTGCTTCCAGCTGCGCCTGTGCCGGCAACCGCCGCCGCGTAAAGCGCCGCGCCAACCGGCGAGTGCGCCAGAAGCCGCGCGAGCACGAGTGCGCTGACGAGCACGGCAGCCGTCAAGGCCCACGCCGGGTGAATGCGCTTCTGGACACGGCGATCACGGCTTGCCGCGAACACTACAAAGACGAGCGGCGCGAGCGCGGCAATTTCGAACGCATAAGGCGTCATGAGCGGCATGGGCAGCAGACGCCCGAAGCTCGGCCCCATCAGCATGACGAAGCTGCCGATCTGCAGTCGGGCATGCCAATCCTGGCGTTTGCGCAGCACCACTGCCGCAGCCAGCAAGCCGAGCGCGCCGAAGAGCGTTGCTGGGTTCGCGAGCAGAAAATGTTGCGGTTGGAAAAAGAAAGGCGTTCGTCCAGTTCGGATGGTCTCCACGGTGATCAGCACGCCGAGGACCAGAAGCGCGCATGCCCAAAAGAGCGCAATTCGGCCGAGCAAGCGATGGCGAGCCATCGCGCCGCTCGCAGCCAGCCAGGACTGAGCCAGGAAGATGGCGACCCAACCCATGAACGCGATGGCGTGTAAGTGGACGATCAGCGGCGCGCCGAAGCTCGAACGGCCCATCGCTAACTGAACGACGAAGCCGGAAACCTGCATGATCGCCATGACGGTCGCCAGCGTCCGAAAGAAGCCGCGATCGTCGGTTTGCGCGCGCCCACCTGTGTCCGCGAGACCTACACTTGCCATTCCGCCCCTCCTGTGACCGCTCCTGATTAACGGGAAGCTGCTGCCATCTCCAGTCGGGGGCACGTCGGGCGACGAGACCGGCGGAAATTGGACGAAAACCTGCCCTATCCAAGCACTGTACCCTCAATCTCCGAGTGCCACGTCCACGCATCGGCGATCACCGCATCGATCCCGCGTTGAGGCGTCCAGCCAAGTTCACGCCGCGCGAGCGCGTTGTCGGCCACCAAGGCCGGCGCATCCCCTGGCCGGCGCGCCGCGGGCGTTGCGGGAACGGTGCGGCCAGTGACGCGCTGAATCGACGCCAGCAGCTCCTTCACCGTAACGCCGTCGCCGGTGCCGAGATTGGCCGCCAAACTCGCGCCCCCACCGAGCAAGCGCTCGATCGCACGCACGTGCGCGTCGGCGAGATCAAGCACATGCACATAATCGCGCAAGCAGGTTCCGTCGCGCGTGTCGTAATCGTCGCCAAAAATCTTGAACCCGTCTCGCCGCCCGAGAAGCGTGAACAACGCCAGTGGAATCGCGTGCGTCTCGGGATCATGCTTCTCGCCAATACCCTCCGCGGGCGACGCGCCGGCGGCGTTGAAGTAACGCAGATGCGCGAACTTCAAGCCATACGCGCCGGCGATGTCACGGCTCGCCTGCTCGATCATCAGCTTGGTCCAGCCATAAGGACTGACCGGCGCTTGTGGATGCGTCTCATTCATGGGCAGTCGTAGCGGCTCGCCGTAGGTGGCGCACGTCGACGAGAATACGAACGTCTTGACGCCCCGCTCGCGCATCACATCAAGCAGCACGAGCGCGCCCGTGACGTTGTTGTCATAGAACCGGTCGGGGAACTTCACCGACTCGCCCACCTCGATCAGCGCCGCGCAATGCAACACCGCGTCGGGCGCGTGCGCGGCGAACACCGCGTTGAGCCGCTCCTTGTCGCGAATGTCGCCGCGTTCAAACGGCCCCCATTTTACGAAGTTTTCGTGGCCGTTGTAGAGATTGTCGTACGCCACCACTTTGTGGCCCGCGCGGGAGAGCGCGAGGCAGCAATGCGCGCCGACATAACCCGCCCCGCCCGTTACAAGAATTGTCGCCATGGACGACAGCTGATAAAGCCAAGCGCCATGGACGCCAAACAAAATCATGCGTGGTCGCGGATCGAAGCGGAAGCCGCGCGCCTCGGGAAATTAACCCTACTGGATTTGTTCACCGCCGATCCAGCGCGCGCCGACGCGTTAACATTCGAAGCCCCGCACATCACCGCGGACTTCTCCAAACAGCGAATCGACGCGCCCGCGCTCGCCGCTTGCGACGCGCTCGCGCAGGCAATGGATTTCGCCGGATGGCGAGAAAAGCTGTTCAGCGGCGCCGTCGTCAACAGCACGGAGAAACGCGCGGCGATGCACTGGGCTTTGCGCGCACCGAACCCGCCGTCTGAAGTCTTGGAAACACGTGCGCGAATGGCCGCGTTCGCGCAAACCGTGCGCTCCGACATCAACGCCATCGTACACCTCGGCATCGGCGGTTCCGACCTCGGGCCGCGACTCGTTTTGGATGCGTTGAAGCCGCATCGCGTGGCTGGAATCGACGTGCGTTTCGCCGCGAACGTCGACGGGTCCGATGTCGCCGACGCGATCGAAGGGCTTGACCCGAAGCGCACGCTGCTCATCGTCGTATCGAAGACGTTCACGACGCAGGAAACGCTCGCGAACGCCGACTTCGTCCGGGCATGGGGGCCAGCGCACTTGGGCGCGGCGACGGCCGCGCCGGGCAAAGCTGTCGCCTGGGGCGTTCCACAGGCGCATGTGTTTCCCTTCTGGGATTGGGTTGGCGGTCGTTATTCGTTGTGGTCGAGCGTGAGCCTTTGTTGCGCGATCGCGCTGCGTGACGGCGTGTTCGATGCACTGCTCGCCGGCGCCGCTGAGATGGACGCGCACTTTCGCGACACGCCATTCGCGCGCAGTCTTCCCGCGCTCTCCGCCGCAATCCAGATGTGGAATCGCGAAGCGCTGGGCCACGGCGCCTATGCGCTTATTCCTTACTCCGAGCGCCTGCGTCTTTTGCCCGCGTACATGCAGCAGCTGGAGATGGAGTCGAACGGAAAGGGCGTCTCGCGCGACGGCGAGGCGTTGGCGCGTTCCGCCTGCGGCATCACCTGGGGCGCGGCGGGCACAAACGCGCAGCATTCATTCTTCCAGCTCCTGCACCAGGGCGTCGAGGAAATCCCCGTCGAGCTGATCATCAACGCGGGCGAACACGAAGGCCCAGCCTCGCACCGCGCCAAGGTATTCGCGAACGCGCTGGCGCAAGCGCGCGCGCTCATGGTGGGCAAGCAAACCGACGACTCGCATCGGCGCTTCACTGGCAATCGGGCGTCGACATTGATGGCGATTGACGCGCTCTCGCCCGCGGCGCTGGGCGCGTTGCTCGCCTTCTATGAACATCGCACGTTCACGCAGGCCGTGCTCGCCGGGATCAATCCGTTCGATCAGTTCGGCGTCGAGCTCGGCAAGGAAATGGCGAGCCAACTCCTACCGGCGCTCGAAGGCGGGCCAGCGCCTGTCGATCTCGATGCGAGCACGGCCGCGTGGGTGCGGCGGCTGGCGCCTTAACGCGCGTACCCAGGCGCGGGCATCGGCGTATCGCCGGCGCTATCCTTCATCGACGCCTCGAGATCGCGCAGATACTCGCCCGCGACCTCCGCGTGCTTTGGCGAGAGCATGAGATGCAAGCTTGGCGGATCGACATTCGACGCCGTCATCCAGCCGCGCTTGTACATGCCGCGTAGAATGTCGAAGCAATTGGCGCTGTCGTGCGTGAACGACACGATGCCAAGCTGCGGCGATCCCAACACGCGGAAACCAAGTTTGACGACCCCAGCCTCGATCGCCTCGCGCGCCTGCACGACAAGCGCCTGCTTGGCGCGATATCCCTCGACGCCGAGATAGTTCAGCACCGCCCACGCCGCCGCGATGGCGCCGCCCGGCCGCGTGCCCGCGAGCGTCGGCGTCAACATGCGTCCCATCGGCCACGGCCCGGCGTCGAACACCATATGCTCCTTCATCGCCTGGTCGCGGAACAACAGGGTCGAGGCGCCCTTCGAGCAATAGCCGTACTTGTGCAGGTCCGATGAAATGGAGCGCACGCCCGCGACGCGGAAGTCCCACGCGGGCAAGGCAACGCCATTCATCTCCACGAACGGCGCCAAAAATCCGCCGACGCAGGCATCGACATGCAGCCACAAATTCTTGCGCAGCGCGACATCGCTCAGCGCTTCAACTGGATCAATCAAGCCGAACGGAAAACACGGCGCCGATCCCACAAGCATGATCGTGTTTTCGTCGCACGCGGCCTCCATCGCCGCGGCGTCGGCCAACAAGTCTTTGGCCGCGACGCGGCGGAGGTCGAGATCCATCATCATCGCGGCCTTGTGAAACGCCGGGTGCGCGGTGAATGGCGCCACCAGATTGCCCTGGCCCTTGAGCCCGCGCGATCGCGCATAGTCGCGGGCCNNCGCCCCGCCCGCCCCTTCCGGCGCGCGCAAGAGCGCCAACGCATGGCCCACGACCTCGCGCTCCATGCGCGCCAACGATGGAAACGCCATCGGCCCCAAGCCGTTCTCCTCCGAGAACATGGCGTAAGCGGCCTTCTTCACCCGCTCGACGTCCTCTCCGGCGTTGAACACGTACATGCCGGTGCGGCCGTCGCGCCATTTCACGTCGCCTTGCGCCATGTCGCGCATGCGCGCTTCGAGATCGGGCCAAGCGCAACCGAATTGAGGCAGGGTCATAGGGACGCTTTGTGCCGCGCAACGCCGATGCGCGCAAGCAATCGCGCGCCGCGAGGGGTTTCGC
>DDSN01000114.1 GCA_002343395.1 Hyphomonadaceae bacterium UBA2389
CGACATGTCGAAGCGCACGAGCTCCACGCCCATGATGAAGGCGAGCTGGCGGGCGACCTCGGTCTTGCCCACGCCCGTGGGCCCCGAGAAGAGGAACGACCCGATGGGCTTCTGGGGATTGCCCAGGCCCGAGCGCGCCATCTTGATGGCCGCCGAGAGCGCCTCGATGGCCGCGTCCTGGCCGAAGACGGTGGCCTTGAGGTCCCGGTCGAGGTTGCGCAGCGCGGTGCGGTCGTCGCTCGAGACGTTGCGGGCGGGAATGCGGGCGATCTTGGCGACGATCTCCTCGATCTCGGGCTTGCCGATGACCTTCTTCTGCCGCGACTTGGGCAGGATGCGCTGAAGGGCACCTGCCTCGTCGATCACGTCGATCGCCTTGTCNNGGGCAGGTGGCGGTCGTTGATGTAGCGGGCCGCGAGCTCGGCCGCCGTCGACAGGGCGTTGGCGGTGTACTTCACGCCGTGGTGGGACTCGAAGCGGGACTTGAGTCCGCGAAGGATCTCCACCGTCTCGGCGATCGAAGGCTCGTTCACGTCGACCTTCTGGAAGCGTCGGGACAGGGCGTGATCCTTCTCGAAGATGCCCCGGAACTCGTTGTACGTGGTGGCGCCGATGCACTTGAGGGCGCCCGACGACAGGGCCGGCTTGAGCAGGTTCGAGGCGTCCAGCGTGCCGCCCGAGGCGCTGCCCGCGCCGATGAGCGTGTGGATCTCGTCGATGAAGAGGATCGCGTTGGGGTTGTCGACGAGCTGCTTGAGCACGGCCTTCAGGCGCTGCTCGAAGTCGCCCCGGTACTTGGTGCCGGCGAGGAGCGCGCCCATGTCGAGGGCGTAGACCTGCGCCTTGGCGAGCACTTCCGGCACGGCGCCGTCGACCACGCGCTTGGCGAGTCCCTCGGCGATCGCGGTCTTGCCCACGCCGGCCTCGCCCACGAGCAGCGGATTGTTCTTGCGGCGTCGGCAGAGGATCTGGATGACCCGCTCGAGCTCCGGCTCGCGGCCGATGAGCGGATCGATCTTGCCGTCCACCGCCAGCTGGTTGAGGTTCTGGGTGAAGCTCTCCAGCGCGCCACCGGCGCCCGGGGCCTCGGCGCCCTCGGCTTCGCCCTCGCCCTCCTCCCGCGGCGCGGACTGCGGATTCTTGGTGATGCCGTGGGAGATGAAATTGACCACGTCCAGCCGGGAGACGCCCTGCTGGTGCAGGAAATAGACGGCGTGGGAATCCTTCTCGCCGTAGATGGCCACCAGGACATTGGCGCCGGTGACTTCCTTCTTGCCGGAGGACTGCACATGCAGGATGGCGCGCTGGATCACCCGCTGGAAGCCGAGCGTGGGCTGGGTGTCGACCTCGCCGGTGCCGGCGACGGTGGGCGTGTGCTGCATGACGAAGTCCGCCAGGGCCTTCTTGAGATCCTCGACCTTGGCCGCGCAGGCCTTGAGCACCTCGGAGGCCGAGGGGTTGTCGCACAGCGCGAGCAGCAGGTGCTCGACCGTGATGAACTCGTGCCGCTTCTGCCTCGCCTCGACGAAGGCCATGTGCAGGCTGACTTCCAACTCCTGGGCGATCATGTTTCCTCCATCGCGCACTGCAGCGGGTGCTGGTGCTGGCGAGAGTATGCGACAACCTGCTCCACCTTGGTGGAGGCCACGTCCCGGGGGTAGACGCCGCACACGCCCCGGCCTTCCGTGTGCACCTTGAGCATCACCTGCGTGGCGGCTTCCCGCGGCAGGGCGAAGAACGTCTGCAGCACCTCCACCACGAACTCCATCGGCGTGTAGTCGTCGTTGTACATGACGACCTGGAACAGGGGCGGCGGCTTGGTCTTGGCCGCGCTCGCCTTGGCGAGCGTCGAGCCGCTGGACTTGCTGGGCATGCCTAGGGGGCGCGGGGCGCGCGGCGGTGGGACCGGGTGACTTCGCGTTCCAATATGGAGAAAGGCGGGGCCTTTTTCAAGACCCCGGCCGGCGGGCCCGGGCCCCGCGCGCCGCTGGGGAATCCTCTATTGACGAGACCCGGCAAAGCGGCGTAAAAGGCGCCTTGGAGTTTGGCTTCGAGGATTTCGCATCGCCTTTGCCGCCGTGCGGGGCCTGGATCCGAACGATGTGCGGGCCTCCACCCGTGTCTCCAAGAGGTGTGCAAGCGAATGGCAACCGGTACCGTCAAGTGGTTCAACGATGCGAAGGGCTACGGGTTCATCACGCCGGACGACGGCAGCGAGGATCTCTTCGCCCACTTCTCGGCCATCCAGATGCAGGGTTTCAAGACCCTCAAGGAAGGCCAGAAGGTCTCCTTCGAAGTCACGCAGGGCCCCAAGGGCAAGCAGGCTTCGAACATCCAGGCCGCCTAAGAGCCGACTCCCTGAATTGAAAAGCCCCCGGGACGCGAGTCCCGGGGGCTTTTTTCTGGCGCGACCGGCCGCGGGGGCTAGGCCATGCGGCGCTTGAGCTCGGCATCCACCGCGTCCATGTACTGCTCGGTGGTGAGGTACGGGTGGTCCGGGCGGATGAGCGTGGCGAGGTCCTTGGTCATCCGGCCGGCCTCGACGGTGTCGACGCACACCTTCTCGAGGGCGAGGGCGAAGTTGACCACGTCCGGCGTGTTGTCCATCTTGCCGCGGTACTGCAGGCCCCGCGTCCACGCGTAGATCGACGCGATCGGGTTCGTGGAGGTGGGCTTGCCCTGCTGGTGCATGCGGTAGTGGCGGGTCACCGTGCCGTGGGCGGCCTCGGCCTCGACCGTCTTGCCGTCCGGCGTGGTGAGCACCGAGGTCATGAGGCCCAGCGAGCCGTAACCCTGGGCGACCGTGTCGGACTGGACGTCGCCGTCGTAGTTCTTGCAGGCCCAGAGGTAGCCGCCGTTCCACTTGAGGTTGGAGGCGACCATGTCGTCGATGAGGCGGTGCTCGTAGGTGAGCCCGGCGGCGTCGAAGCGCGGCTTGAACTCGGCCTCGAAGATCTCCTGGAAGAGGTTCTTGAAGCGGCCGTCGTACACCTTGAGGATCGTGTTCTTGCTCGACAGGTAGACCGGGTACTTGCGGTCCAGCGCGTAGTTGAAGCAGGCGCGGGCGAATCCGCGGATCGACTCGTCCAGGTTGTACATCGCCATGGTGATGCCGGCGCCGGGGGCCTGGAAGACCTCCTTCTCGATGGGCGCGCCGCCGTCCTTGGGCAGGAACGTGAGCTTGAGCGTGCCGGCGCCCTCGAACTTGAGCTCCGTGGCGCGGTACTGGTCGCCGAAGCCGTGGCGGGCCACCACCACCGGCTGGTTCCAGTGCGGCACGATGCGCGGCACGTTGCTGCAGACGATGGGCTCGCGGAAGATGGTGCCGTCCAGGATGTTGCGGATGGTGCCGTTGGGCGACTTCCACATTTTCTTGAGGTTGAACTCCTTCACCCGGGCTTCGTCGGGCGTGATGGTGGCGCATTTGACGCCGACGCCGTGCTTCTTGATCGCGTTGGCGGCGTCGACCGTCACCTTGTCTTCGGTGGCGTCGCGGTGCTCGATCCCGAGGTCGTAGTATTCAAGATTGATGTCGAGATAGGGGTGGATCAGGCGGTCCTTGATCAGCTGCCAGATGATCCGGGTCATCTCATCGCCGTCGAGTTCAACGACCGGATTGTCCACCTTGATCTTGGCCATGAATGCACCTTCTCGCGATAATTGCGCCGGGTGGTAGCAGCTCCGGCGCGCGGTGCAAGCTTGCGCGCGGCGAGGAGCTGGGAAATGACAAGGTCACAATGACGCGCGCGCCCAACATGCCCCCGCCCATCGAGGAGATGTGGCCTGCCGTGTGCCTCGTGCGCCCGCAAATGGGGGAGAACATCGGCGCGGTCGCGCGCGTGATGCTGAACTTCGGTTTGACGCAGCTGCGTCTGGTGGCGCCGCGCGATCGTTGGCCGAACCCGAAAGCGCAGGCGGTCGCGGTTGGGGCCGATCGGGTCTTGGACCAGGCGCGGGTTGAGTGGCGGCTTGAGGATGCGGCCGCCGACGCCACGTTGGTGGTCGCGGCCACGGCGCGCCCGCGCGGCATGGAGAAGCCCGTATGGGGACCGCGAGAGGCCGCGCGAAACTTGAAGGCCGCGATCGCCTCGGGCGAAAAGCCGATCGTGGTGTTCGGACCTGAATCCTCCGGTCTGGAAACCGACGAAGTCGCGCGCGCCGAAGCGATCCTCACCTTGCCGGTCAACCCGGGGTTCGCGTCGTTGAATCTGGCGCAGGCTGTCGGGATTTTCGGCTTCGCGTTCGCTGAGACGCGGCAGGAGGAGAGCGCTCCTGCTTGGTTTCACGGCGGCGACAGCCCGCCCGCGACGCATGAGGAATTGGAGAACATGTTCCTTCACCTCGAGGAGGAGCTGGAGCGCGGACGCTTCTATCATCCTCCGGACAAGGCCGCGCTGATGAAGCGCAATCTGCGCGCGATCCTTCTGCGCGCTCGGCTGACGCAGCAGGAAACGCAAACCCTGCGCGGCGTGATCAAGGCGCTGACGATCGGGCGCGGCGGGCGAAAAAAGGATGACGCATGAGCGATGCATCCCAACTGGCGGGCATGATCGCGGAGGCGCGGCGCATCGTGTTCTTCACCGGCGCGGGCATTTCGACCGAAAGCGGCATTCCGGATTTCCGCAGCCCCGGCGGGGTCTGGAGCAGGATGAAGCCGATCTATTTTCAGGAGTTCGTGGCTTCGCGCGATAGGCGTCGTGAAGCTTGGACGCGCGTGTTCAACAAGACGGCCGGTTGGACTGGCGCCGCGCCAAACGCGGGGCACTACGCCGTGGCGAATCTGGTGAATTCGGGCAAGGCGTCGGTTGTGATCACGCAAAACGTCGACAACCTGCACCAGGATGCAGGGACGCCGCCGGACAAGGTGATCGAGATCCACGGCAATGCAACCTACGCGAAGTGTCTTGAATGCGCGCGGCGCTATGAGATCGAGGATTTACGCGTGCGCTGGGAGGCCGACGAGGAGATCGATTGCGAACACTGCGGCGGCTTGATCAAGACAGCGACGATTTCGTTCGGGCAGCCAATGCCGGAAACCGAGATGCTGCACGCGAGCGCTGAAGCCGAGGCCTGCGATCTCTTCATTGTGCTGGGCTCGTCGCTCCTGGTCTATCCCGCGGCGGGTCTGCCGCTGATCGCGAAGCGCTCGGGCGCGCGGCTGGCGATCGTCAACCGCGAGCCCACGGAGCAAGACCATCTCGCCGATCTTGTGCTGCACGCGGGGATCGGCGCGGTGATGGCGGAGGTCGCGGGCGGCTGAAGGGCGACGCGCTCAACGGCGCCAGGCGCGATCCGTGGGACGCGCAACTCGGGCGGTGAGATTCACGCCAACCTCGTCCGCCGGCTCAGCGAGCAATGTCGCGGATGCGCCGATACGTGCGGCCGCGAGTGCGCGATCAGGTTCGCTCAGGCTTTGGAAGGCGCGTTTCAGGTCGTTCAAGCACTGCACGTGATAGCGCGAGGGTTTGGTGACGAAGACTCCGCCTTTCGCCTCAGCGCGGACGCGGCCGCCGCCTTCGCGCAGGGCGCGGGCGTTGGCGGCGAGATAGGGAAGATAGCTGGCGCCGGCTTCCTGGAGCAGCGGATCAAGGTCGGCGGGCGCGCCGTCGATCGGCGCCGCCGCCGCGATCGCCTGCGGCGTCGCGGCCCACAGTCGCGTCACCCAGGCCAGCGTGTTGGGCGCGCGCCGCCGCATCAGGTCATGCGGCGTCGGGTCGTGCGAGAAATGGCGGAAGAACGAACCGAATAGACCGAAATCCGCCTCGCAGGGGCGCTGCCCGAAAAGATAAGGTCGCGCGGCCAAGATCGCCTCAAGCGTATCAATGGTGGCGAGAAACAGCGCCTCCACCGCCGCGCCATTGGCGCTTGTCACGCCATCCTCGGTCAGAAACACCCGCCGTTGCCGGAGCAGGATCGAGAGCCGTTTGATCCAGAACGGACCGGGCAGATCGCGTAGCAAGCTGCGCGCGATTTGCGCGCTCATCAGCCGCGCATCTTCACGGAACCGCCAGCGATAGTAGAGCGCCGGCCGCCACAGCCATTCGTCGAAATAGTCCTCTAGTAAAAGGCTGAAGAATGCATCCAGCGGCTCGGCGGGTTTTAGCGCCAGTCCCGTGTTTCGCGCTTCGAAGCGGGCGATGATGGCGGTCGTATCCGTGAGCCATTCGCCTGTCGGCGTCTCAAGCTGGGGCATCTGGGCGACGCCGGTGGCGCGCGCGCAGCGGCGGAAATCGCCCATGTCCATTTCGACGAAGTCGTAGGCCAGGCCCTTTGCGCGCATGTAGGCTTCGAGCTTGCCTGTGAAGTACGAGAGCGTTAGTCCATGTAAGCGGTAGCGCGTTTGGTTCGCGCGAGGATCGCCTGTTCCATCGATCACGCGCTCGCCCACAATTCGTGCCCCTCGGCTGTGGTGACGCGCACGGAGAGGATCGTCCCTTCAGCGATCTCGTTGTCGCTTCCAACGTAAACGACGCCGTCGATTTCCGGCGCGTCGGCCTTTGAGCGGCAGGCGTACGCTTCGGCGTCCTCGTCCCAGCCGTCGCAGATGACTTCGATGTTGCGTCCGATCATGGCTTGCCCGCGCGCGTGCGCCAGTTCGGTCTGCACTTCCATAAAGCGGTCGTAGCGCTCGTCGACCTCGTCCTGATCGACATGATCGGGCAGATCGCGCGAGGGAGCGCCTTCAACATTTTCGTACTTGAAGCAGCCGGCGCGATCGATCTCGGCTTCCTCAATGAAGTCAAGCAGCGTCTCGAAGTCTTCCTCGGTCTCGCCCGGAAAGCCGACGATGAAGGACGAGCGGATGGTGAGGTCGGGGCAGATCGCGCGCCATGCCTTGATGCGATCGAGAACCCTGTCCTGATTGGCGGGCCGGCGCATGGCCTTGAGCACGTTCGCCGCGGCGTGTTGGAAGGGAATGTCGAGGTAGGGGAGAATTTTGCCTTCGGCCATGAGGCCAACGACCTCGTCGACGTGCGGATACGGATAAACGTAGTGCAGGCGGACCCAGATTGGGCTTTCTTTGGCGCCGAATTCGCCGAGTTCCTTACACAGATCGTAGAACCTGGCCCGGACCATGCGATCCTTCCACTTGCTTTCGGCGTATTTCACGTCGACGCCGTAGGCCGAAGTGTCCTGGCTGATGACCAGCAGTTCCTTGACGCCTGCTTTCACCAAGCTCTCCGCCTCTTTCAGCACCGCGTTGGCGGGGCGCGAGGCGAGGTCGCCGCGAATGCTTGGAATGATGCAGAATGAGCAGCGATTGTTGCAGCCTTCGGAGATTTTCAGGTACGCGTAGTGGCGCGGCGTAAGGCGAAAGCCGCCTTCCGGTACGAGGTCAATCTTGGGATCGTGCGCTTGCGGCAGATGCGCATGCACCGCGCTCAAGACCGCTTCGTATTGATGCGGGCCGGTGACTTCGAGCACTTTGGGATGCGACGCGCGGATGAGGCCCTCTTCCTTGCCGAGGCATCCGGTGACGATGACCTTGCCGTTTTCGGCGATGGCCTCGCCGATTGCATCCAGGCTTTCGGCCTTGGCGCTGTCTAGAAATCCGCAGGTGTTGACGACAACGAGATCAGCGCCTTCGTAAGAGCCGCTGAGTTGATACCCCTCGCTGCGCAGGCGCGTGATGATGCGTTCGCTGTCGACCAGCGCCTTTGGGCAGCCGAGCGAAACGATGCCGACGGTGGGGGGCTTGCTCACGGGAGAACCTTGACGCCGATCGCCGTCGCCGCGGCGCGGAGCTCCTCATCCCTGGTCGCCAGGTCAAGTCCGTGACGCCGGGCCAACTCAAGGTACGCAGCGTCGTAAACCGTGAGCTTGTGGTTTTGCGCCAGCAGAAACGTCTCACGCCACGCTCGCTCGGGCCCCTCGGCGTCATACGTGATTGGCAACAGCGCAAGGTCGGCGAGGTTCGCGGCGGCGTCGGCCGCGCTCATACGTCCGCGTCGCACTGACACCGAAAGCACGTTGGCTATTTCCCACGTCCAGAGCAGCGGTGCGTGAGCGCCCACATCGCGCACACGCGCGAGAATGGCGTCGGCGGCTGGATCAGCTTCATCAAGCAAGCACCAAGAAGCTGCCACCGAGGAATCTACGACCAGGCCCACGCTCACGGACGGCCCTCATCGCGGGCGGCCTTCCAGCCGCCTTCGCCGATGGTCGACCGCTTGCGGCGTTCCAAGATACGCGCGATTGCGGCGTCCGCTTCGGCGCGATTGGCCGCCTCAGCTTTTGTAAGCCGCGCGATTGGCCGGCCGTGCTTGGTGATGAGCACGTCCTCGCCCGCCGCCACACGTTCGAGCAGGGCGGAGAGTTGGGTTTTTGCTTCAAATGCACCGACTTTGATCATTCCGTAGACTTGCGCCAGAAAATTCAACTAGTCAATAATTCTGGTCTGTTTCGTTAAATGCGAATGACTTGCAATAACGGCGGGCTTTGGCTACATTCTTGCTGTTGCGACTTAGTCGCCCAATGCGCCTTTGCTATCAGAGAAGTGCTGGATGTACGTCTGCAATTGTAACGGCGTGACTCGGCGCGAGGTGGACGAAGCCATCGTCGCGGGGGCGCAGGGTCCGGAGGAGGTGCTCGCCCACCATGGGTGCGAGCCTTGCTGTGGGCGGTGCCTGCCCGAGATCGCCGATGGTATTGCGTGCGGCGGGATGGGGCGGACCCGGAGTCTCGTCGCGGCGGAATAGGAGCCGTGCGATGAAGGGCGACCCGGAGGTCATCAAGAAGCTCAACGCAATCCTCACGAATGAGCTCACGTCGATCAATCAGTACTTTCTGCATGCGCGTCTGTACGAGAACGAGGGCTACGGCAAGCTCGGCAAGAAGACGTACCAAGAGTCCATCGAGGAGATGAAGCACGCCGACAAGTTGGTGAAGCGCATCCTCCTGCTTGAAGGGCATCCAAATCTTCAAAATCTGGGCAAACTTCAGATCGGCGAAGGCGTGCAAGAGCGCCTGGAGGCGGACCTCGCGGCGGAACGAAGCGGCCACAAGGCGATCGTCGAGACCATCAAGTTGTGCGAGGAAAAGCAGGATTATGTGTCGCGCGATCTCCTGACTGAAATCCTTGACGACACCGAGGAACACATCGATTTCCTCGAAACCCAGCTGCAGGTGCTTGCTCAAATAGGGCTGCAAAACTACTTGCAGAGCCAATACGAACTCGAGAGCTGACCGCAGTTTCAATTCGTTAATGCGAGTCGCCTTTGAGATGGGGTTGGGAGCAGCCCAATCTCGATGGCAGACGGCGCGCCGCACCAAGGCTACAAGCACTTCGAGCGCGTTTTCAGCGTGCCGGGGCTGCGTCGCTCCTCGCCCGCCATTCGCCTTCACTATGCCCGCCTGGAATTGTCGGCGTCGGCGGTCGTGCTCTGCTCCAACGGCTTGGGCTCGGATGTGGCGGATCTCGTCGACGCTTGCAGAGGCGCGAAGATCGACCCGC
>DDSN01000011.1:0-11239 GCA_002343395.1 Hyphomonadaceae bacterium UBA2389
TGTTCACCCGCGGCGAGACGCAGGCGATCGTGGTCGCCACGCTCGGCACCGCCGAAGACGAGCAATTCATCGACGCGCTCTCGGGCACCACCAAGGAGCGCTTCATGCTCCACTACAATTTCCCTCCTTATAGCGTCGGCGAAACCGGCCGCATGGGCGGGGCCGGGCGCCGTGAGATCGGCCACGGCAAATTGGCTTGGCGGGCGATGAAGGCAGTGCTGCCGAGCGCGGAGCAATTCCCATACACGGTGCGCATCGTCTCGGAGATCACCGAGAGCAATGGCTCGTCCTCGATGGCCACGGTATGCGGCTCGTCCTTGGCGCTGATGGACGCGGGCGTTCCAATCGCGGCGCCGGTCGCGGGCGTCGCCATGGGCCTCATCCTTGAGGATTATGGCTTCGAAGTGCTGACAGACATTCTGGGCGATGAAGATCATCTGGGCGACATGGACTTCAAGGTCGCCGGTACAGAGAAGGGCATCACCTCGCTGCAGATGGACATCAAGGTCGCCGGCATCACCGAGGAGATCATGAAGGTGGCGCTGGAGCGGGCGCACAAGGGCCGCCTGCACATTCTCGGCGAAATGAACAAAGCGCTTGAGCGTCCGCGCGAGAGCGTCGGCGCCAACGCGCCACGCATCGTTCAGATCAACATCCCCGTCGACAAAATTCGCGATGTGATCGGCACCGGCGGCAAGGTGATCCGCGAAATCGTTGAAAAGACCGGCGCCAAGATCAATGTCGAAGACGACGGCACCGTGAAGGTGGCGTCAGCCAATGCGGAATCGATCGAAGCCGCGATCAAGTGGATCAAGGGTCTCACGAGCGAGCCTGAAGTCGGCCAGATCTACGAAGGCAAGGTCGTGAAGGTGATGGAGTTCGGCGCCTTCGTGAACTATTTCGGCGCGAAGGACGGCCTCGTTCACGTTTCGCAATTGGCGCGCGAGCGCGTCGAGAAGCCCAGCGACGTGGTCAAGGAAGGCGACATCGTTAAGGTGAAGCTGCTCGGCTTCGACGATCGCGGCAAGACCAAGCTCTCGATGAAGGTCGTCGATCAGGCCACCGGCGCCGATCTCAGTGCGGAGATGGGCGAGGAGGCCGAGGATCCCGGTCCGCGCCGCGATCGCGGCGATCGTCCCCGTCGCGACCGCGGCGACCGTGACCGCCGCCCGCGGCGCGAAAGCTCGGGCGACTAAGCGCGCAACGGAATGGCAAAGAGAAAGCCCGCCTTCACAAGAGGCGGGCTTTCTTCTTGGCGCAATGCCGCCACACTGAACGTGTGTGCTACAGGCTTGACCACGCTCGCCCTCATCGCCCGCTTCGCCTCGCGCTCGGAAGCGCTGATCGCGCAATCCCTGCTGCGGAGCGAGGGGATCGAAACGCTGATGCCAGAGTTCAACGTGCTGATGGCGGAACTTGACCCGTCCATGATGGAACACGGCTGGCGGCTGATGGGCTCAAGCGGAGACGTGTTCAAGGCGCAGGCGATCCTGCGCGAGGCGAGGGCGGAGGAGCCCTAAGGCTCCACGCCGTCCGGCACGCCGACGACGTGGAAGCCGCCATCGACATGGATGCACTCACCCGCGACGCTCTTACCGAGGTCGCTCAGCAACCACAGCGCACATCCAGCGACGCCTTCCATGGTCGTGTCTTCCTTCAGCAGGCTCCAATCGCGCGCTGTGCTCATCAGCTGCTTGCCGCCTGAAATCCCCGCCATCGCCAGCGTGCGCATCGGCCCGGGCGAGACAGCGTTCACGCGAATGCCCTTCGGCCCCAGGTCGCGCGCGATGTAGCGGGTGGAGGCTTCGAGCGCGGCCTTCGCCACGCCCATCATATTGTAGTTCGGCACGACGCGCTCGGAACCCTGATAGGTTAGCGTGATGATCGAGCCGCCGTCTTTCATCAGCGGCGCGGCGCGCTTGCACGCGTCGACGAACGAGTAGGCTGAAATGTCCATCGACGATTTGAACATTTCCCGCGTCGTGTTCTCAACGAACGAGCCCTTGAGCGCGGATTTGTCCGCGAACGCGATGGCGTGCACGAGGAAGTCGAGCTTTCCCCATTTCGTCGCGATTTCCGCGAACGCGCGATCCATGGAGGCGTCGTCGGTGACATCGGCCGGCACCATGAATGTCACGCCGACGCTCTCCGCCAACGGACGCACGCGCTTCTCAAGCGCTTCGCCTTGATAAGTGAACGCCAGCTCCGCGCCTTGGTAAGCGAGCTGCTTGGCGATGCCCCAGGCAATCGAGTGGTCGTTGGCGACGCCCATCACGAGCCCGCGCTTGCCCTTCATCAAATCGCCCTTGGGCAGCGTCCATTCGTCGGCCATGATTGGTCTCCGATAAAGTCTGTTCGTGTGGTCTTAGGCCGCCACTTTCGTGAACGCCAGCGTCGCATTGGTGCCGCCGAAGCCGAACGAGTTGGAGAGCACGCAATTGATCTCGCGATCCTCGCGCTTGCGCAGGATCGGGAGATCCTCGAAAGCGGGATCGAGTTCCTCGATATGCGCGCTCTCACAGGCAAAACCGTTGTTCATCATCAAGAGCGAGTAAATCGCTTCTTGAGCGCCAGCGGCGCCAAGCGAGTGCCCGGTCAGCGATTTGGTGCTCGAGATCAGCGGCGGCTTCGCCCCGAACACGGCGCGCACGGCTTCCATTTCCTTGAGGTCGCCCACAGGCGTCGATGTGCCGTGCGTATTGAGATAGTCCACCGGACGATCCAAATAGCGCATCGCGATCTTCATGCAGCGCACCGCGCCTTCACCCGATGGAGCGACCATATCGTGGCCGTCGCTGGTGGCGCCGTAGCCCGCGACCTCGCCGTAGATTTTGGCGCCGCGCTTTTTTGCTCGCTGATACTCCTCAAGCACCAAGACGCCGGCGCCGCCCGCGATGACGAATCCATCGCGGTTCTTGTCGTAGGCGCGGGAGGCCTTCTCCGGCGTATCGTTGTACTTGCTGCTCATCGCGCCCATGGCGTCGAACAATACAGACAGCGTCCAGTCCAATTCCTCGCTGCCGCCCGCGAACATCACGTCTTGGCGCCCGTCGCGGATCATTTCGTACGCGTTGCCGATGCAGTGTGCGCTGGTCGCGCAGGCGGAGCTGATCGAATAGTTCACGCCCCTGATTTCGAAGGGCGTCGCCAAGGTGGCGCTTGCGGTGGAGCTCATCGCTTTCGGCACCGCGAACGGACCGACGCGCTTGGCGCCTTTTTCGCGCGCGGTGTCCGCCGCTTGTACAATCGCCGCCGCGGAGGGTCCGCCTGAGCCCATAACGATGCCTGTGCGCTCGTTGGAGACTTCATCGTGTGCGAGGCCGGCGTCGGTTATCGCCTGTTGCATGGCGATGTAGTTCCAGCCCGAGCCCTCTCCCATAAAGCGCATAACGCGCTTGTCGACGACCCCTTCTGGCCGCACTTGAGGTTCGCCATGCACCTGGCAGCGCATGCCTTTCTCGGCATACTCGGGCGCGCTGCGAATGCCGCTCTTTGCTTCTCGCAGGCTGGCCAGCACTTCTTGTGTATTGTTGCCGATCGAGGAAACGATCCCCATTCCGGTGACTACGACGCGGCGCATGGGCGCTCCTATTCCATGGCGGCGAGTTGCTCGGCGCTGAACAACCCGACCTTCAGGTCCTTGGCGCTATAGATAAGCTTATCGTCCGCGAACATCACCCCGTCGCCGACGCAAAGCGCCATCCTGCGCAGGATCACCTTCTTCAAATCGATCTCATAGCGCACGAGCGTCTTGCGCGGCGTCACCTGTCCCCGGAACTCGACCTCGCCGACCCCAAGCGCGCGCCCGCGCCCTGGCGCACCCATCCAGCACATGAAAAAACCGACGAGCTGCCACATGGCGTCCAGGCCAAGGCAGCCTGGCATCACTGGGTCGCCTTTGAAGTGGCAGTCGAAAAACCAAAGGTCTGGCCGGACATCGAGTTCGGCCACGATGCGTCCCTTTCCATGGGCCCCGCCTTCGTCAGTAATGTGGGTGATCCGATCGAACATCAGCATTGGCGGCAGCGGCAATTGGGCGTTGCCGGGGCCGAACATTAGGCCTTCGCCGGACCGGACGAGGTCTTCGTAGGATAGGGAAGAGGGCCGCGTGCTCATGCCGAGCCCTTACAGCTCAGCCTTGAATGCGGCAAGGCTCCAACAAGACGCTAACGGCTCCCGCGACCCCGCGCGGCATCGACGAGGTCGGACAGGCGCTGAATCATCTGGGTCAAGGCCTGCGCGTTCACCGAACGCGGCGGGGCCTGGTCGAGCGCCGCCAGGAGTTCGTCTATCGCCGCCAGACAGTGGCGTGCGAATTCAGATGAACTCGAGTGCTCCGATTGGCTTGGCTCCTTTTGCTGCATTGTCAGCCTCCGCTCTTCGGGTAATTGTTGCCGGCTGTTTTCGTGGCGGAAGGGGGTACACACCCCCGTGCCGCACAACTGGGGGTTGGATGTGAACGCCGCTCAGAGGCTTTGGCAGTTCATCGAACGCTGCGAAGCGACCAACTCGATGGAGGGAGTGGGCGGCGCGTTTATTGCCGAAATGGCTGACCTCGGATTTCCTTACGTTGCGCTATCCTCCCACGTTGACCCTCTCAATCCGCCGCCTGGGGCGGTGATGGTGCTCCGTTACCCAGAGAGCTGGGTGGCGCACTATAGTTCGGAGCAATATCAACAGTTTGATCCCGTGTTCGATTATGCTCGAACGCGTTCGACGCCGTTCTGGTGGAGCGACGCTCGCTTCCAGGCGCGGATCGGCGGCGTTCAGAAACGGGTTCTCGCCGAGGGCGCCGAAGCCGGAATTCGCAATGGGGTCACGATCCCCATTCGCGGCCCTGATGCGTTGCCTGCCTCGTGTTCGCTTGTGGCCGATCGCGACGGCGTCGATCCACAAATGTACACTTTGGTGCATGCGCTAGCCGTGTACGCTCACGAACGGGCGCGCAGAATTTATGCGGCGACGGTTTTGACGTGTGAACCGCGTCTGACAGAACGCGAGCGCGAGTGCCTGATGCTGGTCGCGCGCGGGAAGAGCGACTGGGTCATCAGCTGTCTGCTTGGCACGAGCGAAAAAGCGGTCAACCGTACGATCGAGCGGGCGAAGAAGCGGCTGGGTGTGGCGACGCGAACGCAGGCGATCATCCGTGCGCTGCACTCCGGCGAAATTTCACTGTACGACATCGCTGACTGAGCGTTCGAGCGCTCAAATCCAAGAAACCAAGCTGTCAAGAGAGAAATGACCCCCTTGGCGTGCGCCCGTTAAAGAATACAACTCAAGATTGTATTTTTTGACGAGCCGCTTATGTTGCACTTGGTTACTGCAGACAATCGCGAACTCTACCGCGCTGAGCTGCTTGAAATGCATCGGCAGAGAAAAGCGATTTTTGTCGATGACCTCGGCTGGCCGCTCGAATGCGACGGTGACGTGGAATGCGATGCATTCGACACGCTCGGCGCCCTCTATCTCCTGGCGTTAGAGGAGGGGGAAACGCTGGGCGGGTCCGCCCGCCTCCTCCCGAGCACCCAGCCGCACCTGCTGGGCGCGGTCTTCCCGGAGCTCTGCGAAGAAGGCGTGCCAATCGACGACACGATTTGGGAGGCGACGCGGTTCTGCCCTGCTCCTGGAATCGCTGTCCCTGAACGGCGGCGCGCTCTTCTCGGCAAGATCATTGCCGGCATCCTTGAGGCAGGTCTGTTGTTTGGAATGACGCAGGTGACGTTTGTCGCCAGCGCTGCTCTCAAGCCTTTGGCGTTGGCGGCGGGATGGAGTGTTCGTCCCCTGGGTGCAAGCCGCCGTTACGGCCGCGAGCGCATCTCGGCCTTTGTCGCGGACGTTGACGCCGCAGGGCTTCGGCGAGTCCGGGAACGATACGGTCTTCACGCGCCCCTTCTTCGTTACCTGCCCGCACGCAAGGCGGCATAGAAACCGAGGTTGTTCCCATGATCGATCGTTCACCCGAGACCAGAGAGTCAGGTTTCGAGAATCCGACGGCGAGACTTCTGGCTCAAGAAGGATATGTCGTTGTGAGGGATATTCTCTCTACCCGGGAAGTGGACCGTATAGCGGCGGAGCTCGAACCGCACTTCGCCGCGACACCGCGATGTGTGGGCGATTTCCACGGCTGGAAAACCACGCGAATGGGAGCGGTGCTCGCGAAGTCTACAACATCACGGATTTTGCCGCTGCACGACGCCATCTGGCCAGCAGTGGAGGAAGTGTTGAAGCCAGCTTGCGACTGCGTCCAGATCAATCTGGTCCAGGCGACGCGCGTGCATCCGGGCGAGCGCGCGCAGGTCCCTCATCGCGACGATGAAATGTGGCCGTGGCCCAAACAACAAGGCGCTCCTTGGATGATCAATGTGATGTGGGCTATCGATGATTTTTCGGAGGAGAACGGCGCGACCCGCCTTTGGCCGCGAAGTCATTTGCAGGAACTGGATCGTCAAGTCGCGCCGCAAGGGGCGATTGTGGCTGAGATGCCCCGGGGGTCGGCGTGCGTGTTCATTGGGTCGCTCACGCACGGCGCAGGCGCGAACACGAGTGTTGGCGATCGAACCGGCATTATCGTGTCGTACTGTCTGGGGTGGTTGAAGACCTACGAAAACCAGTATTTGACCTATCCGCCCGCCATTGCGCGCGACTTTGACCCAGAGCTTCAGCGGTTGGTCGGGTATCAAATGCATCGTCCAAATCTCGGGAGCTGGAACGGCCAGGATCCGAGCGTGTTGCTCGGCGAACATGATGCTCACCCAGCGTTCAAGGACGCGCTGCCGCCGGCGATCGCAGCCGAGCTGCGGAGCTATTACGCAAGCGCCTAGTTGGTCTCCCGGTCTTGGACACGCGCTCTGCGTGGTCTAAGCATGCAGAGCCATGCCGTCCAAGTCGCTCAAAGTCATCGTCACACGTCGCCTGCCGGACCCCGTCGAGACGCGGCTTCGAGAGCTGTTTGACGCCGAGCTTAACGTAGAGGATAAGCCGTTTACAGCGGATCAGCTGGCTGATGCGGTTGCGCGCGCGGATGTGCTGGTGCCGACGGTGACGGATAGGGTGGACGGCCGCATCCTCTCGCGAGCCGGCGACCAACTTCGGCTCATCGCCCAGTTCGGCGCCGGCGTCGACAATATCGATGTCGCCACCGCAGTGCAGCGCGGGATTACCGTCACCAATACGCCGGGCGTCCTCACCGAGGATACCGCCGACATGACCATGGCGTTGATCTTAGCTGTGCCGCGGCGCCTCATCGAGGGCGTCAAGATCATCGAACAAGATAAGTTCCTGGGCTGGTCGCCAACCTGGATGATGGGGCGGCGCATTACCGGCAAAAGACTTGGCATCATCGGCATGGGCCGCATCGGGCAGGCGGTCGCGCGCCGCGCCAAGGCTTTCGGCCTGCAAATTCACTATCATAATCGCCGCAAGGCTGCGGCGCATGTCGAGCAGGAGCTTGAAGCGACGTATTGGGACAGTTTGGATCAGATGCTCTCGCGCATGGACATCGTTTCCGTGAACTGTCCGCACACGCCTGCCACCTATCACCTGTTGTCGGCGCGACGCTTGGCGTTGCTGAAACCCCATGCCTACGTCGTCAACACGGCGCGTGGCGAAGTAATCGACGAAGGCGCGTTGGCGCGCATGCTTGAGAAGGGCGAACTCGCGGGGGCCGGCCTCGACGTGTTTGAACACGAACCTGCGATCAACCCAAAACTGAAGAAGCTTCCGAACGTCGTGCTGTTGCCGCACATGGGGTCAGGAACAATCGAAGGCCGGATCGACATGGGTGAGAAGGTGATCGTCAACATCAAGACGTTCGCCGATGGCCACAAACCGCCGGACCGCGTCATTCCCGCGATGCTTTGAACAAAAAACCGCCGACCCTGTCACGGAGCCGGCGGTTTTCTTTGTGTCAGGTTGCGCCGCCTATTGGTTCGGCTGAACCGGGTTCGGTTGTTCATGACCGGTGACGGCGATGCCGCGACCGAGCTTCGAGTTCCACATGCCATAGATGAAATAGACCACGATGCCGCCAGCCAGGTACCAGCCGAAGAACTGGCGCATGTGTTCGTTCGCCATGAGCGACATGAACAGAACAAAGCACATGATCGCGCCCATCGCCGCGATGAGGATCGCGAGCCAGCCTGGCATCTTGAACGGCCGGTTCAAGTTTGGCCGCGCGAAGCGCAGGTAGATCACAGTGATGCAGATCAAACCGAACGCCACCAGCGTGCCAACGTTGGTGATGTCGCCCAGGAAGTCGAGCCCCTTAAGACCCGCGAAGCCGGCGGCGACAGCGCCGACAAGCAGCGTGTTGACCACCGGTGTTTGCGTTTTCTTGTTCACGCTGGCGAACACCGAGGGCAGCAGGCCGTCACGCGCCATCGTGTAGAAGATGCGTGTCTGTCCGTAGAGCAACACAAGCATCACCGACGAGAGTCCGGCTACCGCTCCGAGTTTTACCAGGAGAGCGAACCACGGAAGGCCAATGGCGTTGACCGCCATGGCGATCGGCGCCGGATCGTTCAACTCGGTGTAGGGGACGATGCCGACCAGCACGGCGCAGGTGGCGATATAGAGAACGGTGCAGATCGCCAGCGACCCGAGGATGCCGATGGGCATGTCGCGCGCCGGATTTTTTGACTCGGCGCCGGCGGTCGAAACGGCTTCAAAGCCGATATAGGCGAAGAAAATGACGGCTGCGCCCTGGATGAGGCCGCCGATGCCATACTTGCCGTTGTTCTGGCCGGTGATGACGTCGCCGAGGGCGCCGGTGATTTGCGCCCACAAAGACATCCCTTCGGGCAGCGCTGGTTCGCGTGGCGGGACCAGTGGGCTCCAAAGTTCGGGGCGCACATAGGCTGCGCCGATGACGATGAACGCCACGACAACGGTGACCTTGATGGCCACGACGATGTTGTTGACCGTCGCCGACTCGGAGATGCCTACCGACAGCAGGATGGTGACGGCGATGACGCCGATGAGCGCGGGAAGATTGACGATGCCTGCAACTTCAGCCCCGGTCACCGGATCGGTCGCCATTACACCAGGCGCGGCAGTGAGCGCCGCCGGTATGTTGACCCCAAAGTCATGCAGCAAGCTGACTACATAACCTGACCAACCGACCGCGACAGTGGAGGCGGCGACGCCATACTCCAACAGCAATAACAGGCCCATGATCCAGGCTACGAATTCGCCCATGGAGGCGTAGGAGTAGGAATAGGCCGATCCAGACACAGGGATCGCCGCCGCAAGCTCGGAATAGGCAAGCGCCACGAACGCGCACAGGAGCCCGGTGATCACGAAAGAAATCATGATGCCCGGACCCGCGAAGTTCGCCGCCGCGCGCCCGGTGAGCACGAAGATGCCGGTGCCGATGATGCAGCCGATACCGAGCAAAACGAGATTCAGCGCGCCGAGGGATTTTTTCAGCTCTCCACCGGCGTGTTCGGCATGCATCTGCTCGACGCTTTTGCGCTTGAACAAGCGGAGCAGCGGCGGCGTGGGCCGAAGCCCGCTTGTGTTGTTTGCGGTTGTCACGATCGATCCCCTCCCTGGGACAAAGTGGCCGCGAAGCTAAACGAGCGGTTAGGCGCCCACAAGCGCCGGAGGTCGCATTTAACCAGCGGCGAGAGTTTCGGGCACGGTCCAACCCCGCCGAGCGCACGCGGCGAGCACGCAATTGCGCAATAGGCAGGCGATCGTCATGGGTCCCACCCCGCCGGGCACGGGCGTGACCGCCGCCGCCACAGCGCAGGCCTCCTCAAAGGCGACATCGCCGACGAGCTTCGTCTTGCCAGGGCCCTTTTCCGGCGCGGGCACGCGATTGATGCCGACGTCGATGACGATGGCGCCGGGGCGAATCCAGTCGCCGCGCACCATTTCCGGACGACCGACCGCCGCCACAAGAATGTCCGCGCCTCGGCACACCATGCGGAGGTCGCGCGTACGTGAGTGCGCCAGCGTTACTGTCGCGTTCTGTTCCAGAAACAGCAGCGCGGCGGGTTTGCCCACAAGAATCGAGCGTCCGATAACGACGACGTTCGCACCTGCGAGATCGGGGCGTTCGGACTTCGCCAGGATAACGCAGCCCGCTGGGGTGCAAGGGCGGAGGCCCGGCTTGCCCAACACCAATTTCCCGGCGCTGGCTTCCGTGAGGCCGTCCACGTCTTTGAGGGGATCGAGCGCCGCCAGGACGCGCGCTTCGCTGATGTGCTTTGGCAGCGGCAGCTGCACGAGGATGCCGTCGATCTCTGGATCCGCTGAAAGTTCTGCCACATTTTGAATGAGGTCGTCTTCCGCAGTTTGGGCGGGTAGGCGCACCTCAACCGAGCGCATGCCAATTTCGGCGGTTTGCTTGATCTTGGAGGCCACGTAAACTTGGCTTGCCGGATCGTCGCCGACCAGCACCACCGCGAGCGCCGGTTGCGCGGGCAGCAATTTGACCGCCTCGGCGGCTTCCGCGCGCAGCCGCGCGGCAATGGCTTTGCCGTCAATAATGCGCGCGGTCATGGGGTGTCCTCATATTTCCTGATGAACGCGACAAGGTCAGCGTCTCCAACGCCCTCGATCTCCAACGTTTTCATCCGCGCAGCGGCGCCCCGCGCGACGCTCACTCTTCCCTTCGCGATCCCAAGCGCCTTTGCAACCAGCGCTTCGAGCGCTGCGTTGGCCTTGCCGCCCTCGGGCGCCGCGCGTACGCGCGCCTTCAGGTAGGGCTTGCCTTCGGAATCGCGTGCAACGCCGTCGATGCGGTCCGCGCCGCCGGAGGGCGTCAGCCGTACCTGCAACTTCGCGCTCAGAAGAAGCCGCCCCGGCCAAGCAGCAATCGTTCGAGCCACCACGTGACCTCTACCTGGAGCAGGTACAGGAGAAGCAGCAGAATGAGCACCGAAAGGTCAACGCCGGCGATGGGCGGTATGATGCGCCGGAGCGGCCTCAGGATCGGGTCGCTGAGCCGGCGTGTGAACTCCCAGACCGAAGCGACGAACTGGTTGCGCCGGCTGACCACATCGAATGCATAAAGCCAGGAAATCACGACGTAGACGATCAAGACGACCTGAACGAGGCCGAGGATGGCGCGGATCAGCTCGAAAAGAATGTGAATCATGGCGAGCCTGTAGCCCGGACGCGCTGGATTCGTCCAGCGAACCCCGCCCACGACCCGTTGACGCTCCGTTCCTGACGGGACTATACCCCGCGCTCCCGGTTCACGCCGATAAGGGCCCGTAGCTCAGCTGGGAGA
>DDSN01000011.1:11244-11523 GCA_002343395.1 Hyphomonadaceae bacterium UBA2389
TCGATCCTCCTCGGGTCCACCAGGCTTGGTTCCGCTGCAAGCTTGCTCAAGCCCAGGCTCACACTTTAGCGTGCGTCCAAAGGAGTTCGCATGCGCAGAGCCGCTATCGTCACCCCCTTACGAACCGCGGTTGGCAAGTTCCAGGGCGCGCTCGCTGGTTTGTCCGCGGGCGAACTGGGCGCGGTCGTTCTCCGAGCGCTGGTGACGCGCAGCGGAATCGATCCCGAGCGGATCGATGATGTCATCTTTGCGCAGGGCTACGCCAACGGCGAAGCGCCA
>DDSN01000139.1 GCA_002343395.1 Hyphomonadaceae bacterium UBA2389
GAGGAGGAGCAGGCGCCGTCGCGCACGTCAGCCACCGTGATCTGCACGGCGTATTTGTGCACTTCGACATCGTCGTGGCCCAAAATCTCCGCGCACACGACGGTGTCTTGCGCGAAATTCTTCGGCACGCCGCCGCCGACCATGAAGAGCGCGGTGGTGCCGGCGGCGAGCTTGATCTCGGTCAGTTCTCGGAAGTCGCCGGCGCTGTCGATGGTCACGTACGGCTTCTTCGCTTTGCGGCGCTCGACCTGGTGCTTCACCAGCCCAAACCCCGCCGAGCAATCGGAGAACGCCGGCACGAAGATCGGCACACCCTTTTCGTAGGCGCGCTGAATGAGGCTGTCCTTCTTCTTGGCGTTGCCGGCGGCGAGCCACTTGCCGATCTCATAGATGAACTCGCGCGAGGTGTAGGCGCGCGGCTCCAGCTGTTCGCAGATGGCGTAGATGGTGTGATCGACGTGCTGGAGCTCTTCTTCGTCGATATAGGTGTCGTAGATGCGATCGATGTAGAGCGAGCGCAGCGTGTTGTCGTCGGGGATTTCCTTGGCCTGGTAGTGCTTGAAGCCAAGCGCTTCGAGAAAATCCATGTCGATGATCGAAGCCCCGGTGGCGACGATCGCATCACACATGTTGTACTCGACCATGTCGCGCCAGACGTGCAGGCACCCGCCCGCGCCGGTGGAGCCGGCCATGATCAGCCAGGTCGAACAGTTCTGATCCTCAAGCGCCATGTTGAGGATTTGCGCCGCGCGCGCGGCGTCGCGCGAGGTGAAGCTCATCTTGCCCCAGGCGTCGATGATCGGGCGCGCGTCGAACGAGGTGATGTTGATGTGCTCGACGGGGCTCGAAAGCAGCTCGGCTTTGCGGTTGGAATCGATCTGTGTGGCCATTGGAAGCTTACTCCAAACGGCGGCGTCTCGATGATAGGGCCCCGCGGACGCTCCGCCGCACACGGGACCAACTTTGAACGCGCGTGCACATAAGGCTTTCGCCGCGGAATGCAAGGTTTTCCGCGTGCACGGCGGTTGGCGCGGTCGCGGCGGCTGTGTCAGGGTGCGCGGAGGAGGATCTCATGAGCGAACTGGCGGGCCGCGTGGCCTTGGTGACGGGCGGGGCGCGCGGGTTGGGCGCCGCGGCGGCGAAGGCGCTGGCGGCCAAGGGCGCCAAGGTCGTGGTGAGCGACGTGCGTGACGGCGAAGAAGCCGCCGCGGCGGTCAGCGGCGCCTACGTGAAGCACGACGTGACGAGCGAGGAAGATTGGATCGCGGCGGTCAAGTTCGCGAAGGACACGTTCGGCGGCTTGGACATCCTGGTCAACAATGCCGGCGTATTCTGGATGAAGCCGCTGCCGATGGAGACGATCGAAGATTTCCGCCGCATGCAGCAGATCAATGTCGAAGGCGTGTTCCTCGGCCTGAAGCACGCGATCCCGGCGATCGCCGAACGCGCGCACCAATGGGACGGCGGCGGCGCGGTGGTGAACCTCTCTTCGGTGGCGGGCATCGTCGGCGCGCCGAATCTCATCGCCTACAACGCGTCCAAAGGCGCGGTGAGGCTGATGACGAAGTCCGCCGCGTTGGAGTTCGCGCCGCAGAAAGTGCGCGTGAACTCGGTGCATCCCGGCATCATCGACACGCCGATGATGGCCGACGCCGCGAAGGTGATCGAAGCGACGACAGGGCAGGGCTCGAACACGATCCGCACGCAATTCGCGTCGCGCCATCCGCTCGGGCGCATGGGGCGCGACATCGATGTCGCCAACGCCGTGGCGTTCCTGGCCTCCGACGCCGCCGCCTTCGTCACCGGCGCCGAGCTGGTGGTCGACGGCGGCATGACCGCAATTTGACGCCACGGTGATGAAATCGCGAGCCCCGGCGCCCTGTTTTTGAGCGCCTTCGGCGAGCTGCTTGTTTTTGCGGCCGCGTCCGCTGGACGCTGAGAGCGCCCTGCACTCTGCTCAATGTCAATGTCTCGTCCGGTTCTGATCGCCAGCGCTGACGCCGATGCGCGCGCCGCCAAGCTGGCGCAAGCTTCGTTGGAGGCGCTCGGCTATGCGGTGGAGCAGGCGTCGTCCAAGCCGAGCGCGCTTAAGCGCGCTGTCGGCGATTTCGACCGCGTGCTTTTGGTGTGGTCAACACACGCGGCGCGTTCGGCGGTGCTTCGTAGGCTCGCCCGGCGTGCGCTCGCGGCGCGGAAGCTCACTTGCATTCGCCTGGCGCGTGACGCGCCGCCAGCGCTGCGTGGCGTGCGCATAGCGCCATGGCCGCATCATCAGGCTTGGAAGGCATTGATGGAGACAACCATGGATCAAGTAGCGGCTGAGCGGGCTGAAACAGATCGCTACGGCGCTGTGTTGACGATGCTGCTGCTGGCGCTCGTGGCGGCGACGGCGCTGTACGCTGTCGACGCCAGCTTCGCAACGCGCGTCAACGCGGCGGCGGAGAGCGCGCGGAACTTGGTGCGCGGTTTGATCGGCTAGCTTTGCAGGGGTTTGGTCGCCCGACTGCGCTTGGGCTTCGCGGCTTCGCCAAACATGCTCGGCCACGGCGCGTCCTTGGCTTCGATAGTCACCGTTTCACCGAAGCCGTTGAAACGCGTGCCCATGGCTGTGCCATAGGCGCCGAGGGAGCCGATCTCGATCAAGTCGCCCTCGCGCACGTCAGCCGGCAGCATGAAGGGGCCGGCGGCCGCGTCCATCGAGTCGCATGTCGGCCCATAGAGGCGGAAGGGCGCGAGCTTGGCGCGGCTGGGGTTTTGCCGCAGCAGTTTGGCGGGGAACGCCCAGTTCAAGTGCGTTGCGTCGAACAGCGTGCCGAAAGCGCCGTCGTTCAAATAAAGAGCGTCGCCCTTCCGGAGCTCAACCCGCGCCACGGTCGAGCCGGCTTCCGCCACAAGCGCCCGGCCGGGTTCGCACCAGAGCTTGGCGTTCTGGGCGACAAACATTTCCTCGAAACCGGCCTTGATGGCGTTGACGAACTCGATCATCGGCGGCGGCGTCATGCCCGGGTAGATCGCGGGGAAACCGCCGCCCACGTCGACGATGTCGGCGACCACGCCCGCCTTGACGATCGCGCGGTTCACCACGTCCATGGCGGTGCGGTAGGCGCGCGGCTCCATGCACTGGCTGCCGACATGAAACGATACGCCCAGCATCTCTTCGCTGGCTTGCCTGGTCTTGCGCAACAGGGCGGGCGCTTCATCGGCGGAGACGCCGAATTTCTTCGCAAGCGGGTAGGCTGAACCATCGCCCGAGACCGCGAAGCGAACCACCAGCGTCAAGTCCTTGGCGCGGTTGGTTTCGGCGAGGATTTTCTCCAACTCGTCTTCGCTATCGAGCGCGAAGGTCTTCACGCCATAGTCGTGAAAAGCCCGCGCAATGGCGCGGCGGCTCTTCACGGGGTGCATGAAGGCGATTTGAGCGCCCGGGAATTTGCGGTGAATGAGCGCCGCCTCGGCATCCGAGGCGACGTCGAAATTCGTGACCCCGGCCGCCCACAGCGCGTCGAGGACCCAGTCCGACGGGTTCGCCTTTACGGCGTAGAATACGTCGCCAGGAAAGTGCCCACGAAACCAAGCCGCGGCCGCGGCGACGCGGTGCGGGCGGGCGATTGCCACGGGACCATCGGGCGCTTCACGCGCGACGAGGTCGAGAGGCGAGAGGACAGAGTCCATCCGGCTGCTCCCCAAATGCCACCGCATTGTGCGGTGTGTTCAAACCCAGGCCGGCGTTAGTCGGACATGCCTTATGTCAGGTCCGCCCCTTCGCCGAACAAATCGGGAGCTTGCGCCGGACGACCGCTGAAGAGCATCCTGCTCTTCGTCTTGCGGCCGCCCAGGTGGCCTGGGCCGAAGGGACGTTAGTGGACGCTGTTTCCAGGTCCGCCGGTGAATCCGCAATATGGGTAACTTTCGCCCATGTAAAGAGCCCTTCGTGGTTAATTACGGGTGCGGAGCGAACGTCGAGCACGGGTGTTGCAGACGCGGCGGCGCTGCATTGGCGGCGCGTCTCACTTTGCCGGTGGAATGACGGAGCGCGGAGTGATAGTGCGCTCGCGGAAAACAGCGTCGCCAAAAGGCGCCGTCATATTATTGACATACGAACGGAACGGGCGCGTGGCGTGACACAGGGTTGGAGGGCGTTTTGAATCGCGATTTCACCCAGAAGCGGGTGCGCTGGCTTGAGCGCTGCATGGAAGGCACGCTGCTTGCGGCGGCGGCTGTCGCGGTCGGTGTCGTGTTGACGATCTTGGCTATCGTCGTGACCGAGTCAGCGCGCTTCTTCGCGCAAGTGCCCGTCGTCGAGTTTCTCACTGAGACGCGCTGGACGCCGTTGTTCGAGGACCCGCACTATGGGATAGCACCGCTCCTCTCGGGCACGTTCATGTCGACGCTCGTGGCGCTGGCTGTCGCCGTACCGCTGGGCTTGCTGGTCGCGATTTATCTCAGCGAGTTTGCCTCGGCGCGTGCGCGGGAGACGATCAAGCCGATCTTGGAACTTCTCGCCGCCGTGCCGACGGTTGTTTACGGCTACTTCGCGCTCCTCTTCGTGACACCATTTTTGCAGGCCGCTTTGCGTCCTCTCGGTGTTCAGCTGCCGTCGTTCAACCTCTTGTCCGCGGGCCTGGTGATGGGGCTCATGATTGTGCCTTACATCGCGTCCCTTTCGGAGGATGCGATGCGCGCGGTGCCGCGCGCGTTGCGCGAGGGTTCGTTTGCCATGGGAGCGACGCGCCTTGAAACCGCCTTCAGCGTGGTTGTTCCGGCCGCGGTCTCAGGCGTGGTCGGCGCGGTGATCTTGGGCATGTCGCGTGCGATAGGCGAAACCATGATCGTTGCCGTCGCGGGCGGCAGTCAGCCTCAAATCGTCTCCAGTCCGGCCCAGCAGGGGGCGACGGTGACGGCGTTCATCGCGCAGGTGGCCCAAGGCGATCTGCCCTGGGGCACGTTGCAGTACAACAGCATTTTCGCCGCTGGGCTGGCGTTGCTCGTGCTCACGCTAATGTTCAATTTCGTAGCGTTCTGGCTGCAGCGTCGCTACCGGGAGGCGTACTGATGAGCGCCATCGATCAAAACGCCGTGCGCGACATCACCGCCCATCCGCCTGGCCTCAAAGGGCGCAAGCTCTTCGACTCAAGTTTCATTATTTGGGGCATCGCCGCGACGGTGCTCGCGCTCGGCACGCTGATCGCCTTGGTCTTTGATTTGTGGTCCGACGGCGGTCATCGCCTCACGCCGCATTTTTTCAACAGTTTTCCCTCCGCCAGCGCCGATGACGCAGGTATTCTTTCGGCGTGGGTCGGATCGATCCTGGTGATCGTGACCACGGCGCTCTTTGCGATTCCGATTGGTCTTATGGCCGGGCTCTACTTGGAAGAATATGCGCCGAAGAATCGGCTGACGAGCATTCTCGAAATCGCCGTCAACAATCTCGCCGCCGTGCCTTCGATATTGTTTGGCCTGATGGCGCTTGGCGTTTTTGTCCAGTTCCTTGGAAACCCGGAGCGGCTCACTTTCTTGCCGGAAGCATTGCGCGGACCCGTCGCTGACATGTTCGGCCGCTCCATTCTGACCGCTGGGATAACGCTGGCGCTGTTGATCCTGCCTGTGATTATCGTCGCGACCCGGGAAGCTGTCCGCAGCGTGCCCCGGGAGATGCGCCAAGCTGCGCTCGCAGTCGGGGCCACCAAATGGCAAACGACCCAGCATCACGTGTTGCCCTATGCTTTGCCGGGCATCGTGACGGGCGTCATCATTGGCGTTTCCCGCGCCATCGGCGAGACCGCGCCGCTCATTCTCATTGGCGGTTTGACGTATGTCGCGTTCTTGCCGATTACGCGTCCGGGCGATCTGGTTTATGAAACTGTCGGCGTGCTCGACGCCTATGGCGCTCCCGTCGATCCGCAGTCAACCGAGCGGGTTCAGATCACGCAAGACGGGGTTGTGGTCTTGCCTGACTTTAGGGAGATGCCAGTTGAGGCGGGGCAGGTTCTTGAACTGCCGCACGGCTCGACCGTGCCGTCTTCCGCGGGCGTGGGCGATGCGGTCATGAGCTGGCTGCCAAGCAATTGGTTGGGGGCGGAGTTCACCGCCATGCCGATCCAGATGTTCAACTGGACGTCTCGACCCGATCCGGCGTTCCATGAGGTCGCCGCAGCCGCTGGTTTGGTGTTGTTGTCGATTACGCTGCTCATGAACGGGGCGGCGATTTGGTTGCGTTACCGTCTGCGCAAACGCATCAAGTGGTGACTTAGCCTGACATCGCTTTGCGGGCCTGTTTGGCCTCGCGGGCGAGGCGGCGACGCTCACGCGCACGGGCCCTCAAGTCGCGCAGCTTGTGCCAGAAACGGCGTTTCCCTTCCTTGGGAAGCGGCTCAAGGTTGCGGCGGAAGTCCTCCGCGCAGGCGCGCCACGAATAGCGTTCCGCAAGCGCGCGCGCGTCCTCGCGCTTCAGGTTAAGCGCATCGAGGCAGGCCTTTTTGAGGTCCATATCCACGACGCCCGCGCCTGTGCCCGGCAAAATGTCCTTGGGTCCAGGGGCGATGAACGCGGCCACCGGCGTGCCGCAGGCCGCCGCCTCCAAAATGACAAGCCCGAAAGTGTCGGTGAAACTTGGGAAAACGAACACGTCCGCATCGGCGTAGTGGCGTGCGAGGTCTTCGCCAAACTTGGCGCCAACGAAGCGCGCGTTCGGATATTTCTGCGCCAATTCCTCGCGCGCTGGCCCGTCGCCGACAATGACTTTCGATCCCGGGAGATCGAGCTTTAGAAACGCTTCGATATTTTTTTCCACGGAAACACGGCCGACATAGGCGAAGACGGGGCGCGGCAGATCGGGAAACACGCCGCCATCGGCGCCGCGTTTCGAGGGATGGAACAGCTCCACATCGACGCCGCGGCTCCATAACGCGATGTTGCGGAAACCTTGCAGGCGGAGCTGCTCCATCATCGTCGGCGTGGCGACCATGACGCGCCCCGACTTGTCGTGGAAGGCGTGCATGTAGCGATAGCCGGCCCACAGCGGGATCCATGGAAACCGCGCCGTCACGTATTCCGGGAACTGAGTGTGATAGCTCGTTGTGAACGGGAATTTGTGCTTGAGGCACACGTGGCGCGCGTCCCAGCCGAGCGTGCCTTCGGTGGCGATATGCACGGCGTCGGGTGCAAACGCGAGGAAACGATCCTCCACATCGTCGCGCGCGCCGAGCGCCAGCTTGATTTCAGAATAGGTGATCAACGGCACGGTGCGCTTGTAATCGGCCGGCGAGATCACCTCGACTTCGCAGCCCATCGCGCGCAGTTCACGCATCGTGCTGGATAACGTCCGCACCACCCCATTGACCTGCGGCTCCCAGGCATCCGTCACCAGGAGGATGCGGCTCGCAAGCGGCGGCCCTGCGTCCGGCTGAGCCTCTGTTTCCGGTCCGGCTTCCTGGCCAAGTTCCGGCCCGGGTTCCGGCTCCGCCGGTGACGCCGGGGGCGGGGTGGATTGGGTGCTCACGCGCGCGGTTGACCACGGGCGGCGGCCGCGCGCAAGGGCCCGCTTGCCCTCCGGCGCGCACGCGCGCATGTGACAGATATGCAGACCGCCCCAAGACCGCACCCCGCCGCAGCCATGGATTGGGATGCTCTCGACGCGTTGAAATATCTCGACGAGGACGCCGCCGTCGCCGCGCTTTTGGCCGATCCGCCTCTCGACGCCAACGCGCGCGCCAGCGTCAACGCCGAGGCGCGGGCGCTGGTGGTTCGGGCGCGCGCGCTGAAGCGCCGCAAAGGGGTCATGGAGAGCTTCCTTGAGGAATTCGGCCTCTCCAACGCGGAGGGGTTGGCGCTCATGTGCCTTGCGGAGGCGCTGCTGCGCGTGCCGGACGAGGAAACCGCCGACAAGCTGATCGCAGAGAAAATCAGAACCGGAAGATGGGGCGAGCACCTCGGCAAGTCCGATCATTGGCTCGTCAACGCCGGCACATGGGGGCTGATGCTCACCGGGCGGATTGTCAGACTCCCAGAGGAAATGAAGAGCGACGCAACCAAGTTCATGGCGAGCGCGGTTCAGCGTCTTGGCGAACCGGTTGTGCGCGCGGGCGCGATGCAGGCGATGCGCATTCTGGGGGAGCAATTCGTGCTCGGGCGCAACATAAGCGAGGCGCTCAAACGCGGCGCGGGTATGGTCCGCCAGGGCATGGCCACCCGTTATTCGTTTGACATGCTGGGCGAGGGCGCGCGCACTAACGACGATGCGGAGCGGTACCTAAAAAGTTACGCGGACGCCATCGACGCCGTGGGTCAGGCGTCAGGCGCCATGGGGCCGAATTTAGCGTCCGGCATTTCAGTCAAGCTTTCAGCGCTGCATCCGCGTTATGAGGCGCGGCAGCAAGAGCGCGTTATGAAGGAGCTTTATCCGCGTGTGCTGCAACTCGCGGAGGCGGCGAGAAAATGGGACATCGCGCTTACGCTTGACGCCGAAGAGGCGGATCGCCTGGTGCTTTCGCTAAAGCTGTTCGAACGGCTCGCGCTCGAACCCTCGCTGAAGGACTGGCACGGGTTGGGATTGGCGATTCAAGCGTATCAGAAGCGAGCCCGCGCCGTCATCGAGCGACTCGCATCCCTGGCGCGCCGCCGTCGCGCGCCGATCCATGCGCGTCTGGTTAAGGGCGCCTATTGGGACGGCGAGGTGAAGCGCGCGCAAATCATGGGCCGCGCTGATTTTCCGACCTGGACCACGAAGGCGGCGACCGACGTGAACTATCTCGCTTGCGCACGCGACATGCTTGCCGCTGGCGATGCGATATTCCCTCAGTTCGCGACCCACAACGCCCATACCGTGGCGGCTGTGCGCCGCATGGCGCACGCGGCAGGTCACGACGGCGCCTATGAGTTCCAGCGCTTGCACGGCATGGGCGAGGCGCTTTACGCGGCGTGCGAACCGCAGCTCCCCGTGCGGGTTTATGCGCCAGTCGGCGGGCACGAAGACTTGTTGCCCTACCTCGTGCGGCGACTGTTGGAGAATGGCGCCAACACGTCGTTCGTGCATTCGTTCCTTGATGACGACGTATCTCCGGACGTCGTCGCCGCCGACCCGATCACGACATTGGAGGCGCGGCCGCGTCGCCACCCGCGCTTGCCGCCGCCGGCCCAGCTCTACGGTGCAAGCCGCCGGAACTCGACTGGGCGCGACCTGAGCATTGAGAGCGAACGCGACGCGCTCCGGATACTTCCTCTATCCGCGATGGATTCATCGGAAGGAGGAGAGGGGGACGCGCTCGTAAGGACGCTTGCCGCCTTTGCGCCCTGGAACGCGTTGGGCGGCGCGGAGCGGGGGCGCATCCTTCGGGCGATGGCCGACCAACTGCAAGAGCACCATGATGCGCTCGTTGTTTTGATCGCGCGCGAGGCCGGGCGCACGCTTCAGGACGGCATCGACGAGGTACGCGAAGCGGTTGATTTCTGCCGATACTACGCGGCTGAAGCGGAGCGCCTGTTCGCCGCGCCCATGAACTTGCCTTCGCCGGCAGGCGAGACCGACCACCTCGCATTGCATGGTCGCGGGGTTTTTGTCTGTATAAGCCCCTGGAATTTTCCCTTGGCGATCTTCACCGGTCAAATCGCGGCCGCGTTGGCTGCGGGCAACACCGTCGTCGCCAAACCCGCGGAGCAGACGCCGCGCATCGCGCAAGCCGCGGTCGACTTGTTCTACGCGGCAGGCTTGCCGCGCGACGCGCTCCAATTGGTTGTTGGAGACGGCGCTGTGGGTGCGGCGCTTGTCGCGCGGCCCGAGATCGCCGGCGTCGCGTTTACAGGGTCCACTGAGGTGGCGCGTCTCATTAACCGCAGCCTCGCCGCCAAGGATGGCCCGATCGTGCCGCTGATCGCCGAGACCGGCGGACTTAACGGCATGTTCGTGGACACAACAGCTTTGAAAGAGCAGGTCGTCGATGATGTGATTGCGTCGGCGTTTCAGTCGGCGGGGCAGCGGTGCTCGAGCCTGCGCCTGCTGTTCCTGCCGCACGACACGGCGGATGAGATCATCGAGACAATGCTCGGCGCGATGGATTGTCTCGTGCTTGGCGATCCAGCCGATCCGTTCACGGACATTGGGCCGATCATCGACGCGGAGGCTAAGGCCAATCTCGACCGTCACATGGAACGCATGCGCCGTGAGGCGCTTGTGCTGAAGCAGATAGATGCGTCGGCGCTGGGCGGAAATTTCTTTGGCCCGGCTCTGGTGGAGCTCCCTACGCTTGCTCAGATCGACAAAGAAGTGTTTGGCCCGATTTTGCATATCGTGCGCTACGACCCTGCTGAGATCGCCAAGGTTGGCGCGGAGCTGGCGGCGAAGGGATACGGCTTGACGCTCGGCGTGCATTCGCGCCTTGAGAGCTTTGCGGAGGCGGTTATCGCGGCTGTGCCTGCCGGAAACGTGTATGTGAACCGCACCATTGTCGGCGCGGTTGTCGGCGTACAGCCGTTTGGCGGTTCCGGGCTTTCTGGAACCGGGCCGAAGGCAGGCGGCCCGCACTATCTTCTCCGCTTCGCGGAGGAGCGCGCGATATCCATCAATATCGCTGCGCAGGGCGGCGATCCGCACCTTCTGAATTTGTGAGGCGACCCGCACTGAGGATGAATATGCCCGCTGACAACGTCACGCCACTCCGCCGTCCGCCCAAGCGCGCCGTAGCGCCTCAGCGCGGGGAAGGATTCGGCTTCAACACGCACCGCGGCAAGGTCGTGCTCGCTCATGCCCTGACTGTGGCGGCGTTTGCCTTGAACGTGTTTTTCCGCGTCCCGCCGCTTTCATTCATCGGGCTGGCGGTGGGCGTCGCGGCGATCGCGCTGGTCATTTCAAATCGCGGCCAAGCCATGCCTTGGGCAAATACCCATCATGAGCATGCGGTGCGGACCCTCATGATCGGCTATGCGCTCTGGGTTATCGCTAGCCTGCTCACGTTGATTAGCCCATTTCTGGCGCTAGCGGCGCTGTTTGGGCAGGTCGTCGTCGCGCTCTGGGCAGGCGTGCGCGCACTGATCGCGCTTGTGCTGGGCGTTATGCGCAAGCCGATCCCCAACCCACACGGATGGCTCGTCTAGTTTTCGATGCGGCAGCCAAATCCGTCCTCATAGACGGCACTTGCGCTGAATACGCCGTAAAGCACGCTGACTTGGAAGCGATCGCCATCTTCGGCGACCGAGAGCAGCCCCTGCGCGTCAGGCGGAAAGTCCGCCATGCAGCTATCCAGCGAGCGCTCGCTGATGCGCACGCAGGAGCATGTTTGCTTGGCTGCGTAACCCGTCGCGATATGGGCGTAGGCGATCTGGCCGCGCACCGCCCAAAACGCGGCGCCCATCGCCAACAACACCGCCAACGCAATCCAAAGCCAGTATTTGCGCGACACCGCCCGCTCCCTTTATGGTTATCATAGCATAGCTGGGGTGAGGGGTAACGTCATGCTGCGCGCGATTTTGGCTGCATTGATGCTGTTTGCAGGAGCCGCGCAGGCGCAGACGCTTCGACCGCTTCCGCCCCAGCCTGAGGGCGTCGGGTGGCCGACCCAGGCCTGGGAGACGGCGGAGCTGCCCCGCGATGTGGACGCTGCGGCGTTCGATCTGGCCGTCACGGAAGCATTCGCGGGACCTCACCCGTTGCTCGGGGAAACCCGCGCTGTGCTTGTTGTCCAGGGCGGACGCATTGTGTTCGAGCGCTACGCGGAGGGCTATTCTCACGATACGCGCTTCAACTCATGGTCGATGGCGAAATCGGTGACGCAGGCGCTGGTCGGCGCGGCGGTGCTCCAAGGGCGCGTCGCGATCGATGCGCCGATGGGAAGCCCGCACTGGCGCGCCGGCGAGCGTCGCGCCGCGATCACGTGGCGCCAGTGGCTCCAGTTTGTTGACGGCGCCGACTACACAGAAACTCACGAAAATGCGGAGCAGGCCGGCAACGCGCGCATGTTGTTTGGCGATGGACGGCGCGACGTGGCGCGGTGGGCGGCGGCGCGGCCGCTTATTCATGATCCGGGGACGCACTGGAACTACAGTTCGGCGTCGTCGCTGTTGATTTCAGATGCGCTGACGCGCGCGATTGTGCCCGATCCGCGCGATGTCGCCGACCGACGAGGACGCATGCGCGCATGGATGGACGCGGCTCTCTTTGACCGAATTGGCATGAATCCGATCGTGGAATTTGATCCACAGGGTACGTTCTATGGGTCTTCGCTCGTCTGGGCGACCGCGCGTGATTTTGGGCGCTTTGGTTATCTCTACCTTCGCGACGGCGTGTGGGACGGGCAACGCGTGGTGCCTGAAGGGTGGGTCGATTTTGGCCGTACGCCCGGCCCAGCGCGCAATACCGACACTTATGGGGCCGGGTGGTGGTTGACGCCCGCGAGCGGACCGGGACGCCCCGCGCGGGCTCTGATCACGGACAATGCGATGGCCGACGCGTTCTCGGCGCAGGGGCATGAGGGTCAGATAATTGTCGTCGTTCCATCCAAGGATTTGGTTATGGTGCGCCTCGGATTATTCCACGGCGGCGCGGAATCGTGGGATGCGCTTGGCGACTGGTCGACGCGGTTGATCGGCGCTTTTGGCGATCGCCCAGCGTGTGAGGGAGGTGCGGATGTCAGACGATGATGGCCGGGCTGTGAAGCAAGAATGCGCCAAACGGCTCAGGGAGGCGGGGTTTAAGTATCTCGCCGCGGAATTGGAACATGGCTCGCTTTCGGGGCTCGCCAAGGACGAACCGTTCTTTCTGCTGTGTGGCCGAGATCGTTTAGCGCCAACCGCGATCAAAGCGTGGATCGAGGCGGCGCGCATTTCCAACGTACCTGATCACAAGCTTGAATCAGCGCATGAGACAATCGAAGCGATCGAAGGCTGGCCAGGCGATCGGCACTATCCCGACTGACGCCTTTTTTAAGCTCCCTCTTCAGGGGGCCTGAGCGCCCAATGCGCTTCGTCGAGCAAGTCGAGCAAGATCGGGCGAACGTCGCGGTCGCGCCCTAGTTCGGCGATGGCGGCGAGCTTAAGCAGGATAGCGGATGATTCGGGCTCGCCACTGTCGCGGGCCAGCGCGGCGATCGCTTGCGTGCGTTCGACAAACGCCGCCACGCCGGCGCCGTGCGCATCAAGAATATGTTGACGCAGCTGACGCAATGCAGTCGCGAGCGGCGGCAAAGGCGTTCCCTCACTCTGGCGGCGCCAGCCAAACAGCGATTTCCGGCTGCTATCGCCGCCGGAGCCGTCACGTTCGGAGTTTTTGTCTTTTTTCACCATGTCGGCGGCCGTCGCGTGTTTACCCAGCGCCGAGTGTATTCGCGCGACTGTTATCGCTCCGTTCGCTTTCATGGTTGGCGCACGCTAAGCTTGACGCTCATAAACCAACAAGCGCGCGTACATCCTCCGGCGTTTTGCCGGACTCGCGAAGCGCCAGCAATGTGGCGCTTTGATCGCGCTTTGCCAGCCGCTTGCTGTCGGCGCCCAGAACGAGCCGATGGTGTTGATAGCGAGGCTGAGGAAGGTCGAGCAAGCTCTGCAGCAGTACGTGGAGGTGCGCCGCCTCGCGAAGGTCCTCGCCTCGGATCACATGCGTGACGCCTTGGAGCGCATCGTCCCAGACGGAAGCCAGATGGTAGCTTGCGGGAAAATCCTTCCGAGCGAGGATGACGTCGCCCAGGCGTTCGGGGTCCGCGCGCACCGGGCCGGTTTCATCCTGGAAGACCAAGGCGAAGTAAGCAGGCCCCAAGGCGGCCCGCGCTTTCTTCAGTGAGAGTCGCCATGCATAGGCTTCGCCGGACGCTAATTTTTCGGACTCTTCGTCGGCGGGCAGTGGGTCGCCGCGAAAGACATCGGTCGCCGCGCCATGCGGCGCTGACGCGATGGTCTCCGCGATGTCCCGACGCGTTCGGAAGCACCGGTACACTAGGCCGCGGTCGATCAGTTGCTGCAGGACGCGCGCGTAGTCGGCCATGTGTTCGGATTGGCGACGAACCGGCGTTTCCCACGCGACGCCGAGCCAGGCGAGGTCGTCAAGGATCGCAGCTTCAAATTCGGGCCGGGCGCGCGCCTGATCAATGTCCTCAATCCGCAGGACAAAGCGCCCACCAACGGCTCGCGCCGCGTCGTGGGCGGTCAGCGCGGAGAGCGCGTGGCCCAAGTGGAGGCGTCCCGTTGGTGATGGAGCGAAGCGGGTGACGAAGGTCATTGGTGGGCGGCAATCTAGTGGCGCGGTGAGTGCTCCGCCAATGCGCCAGTGATTCGCGCGGGCGAAGGGCAGACTTTCCGGGGTGGCGGCCGCAACGAGCCTCGGGGAGGCCCAGTCTGGCAGGGGCGGGGGATTGAAA
>DDSN01000111.1 GCA_002343395.1 Hyphomonadaceae bacterium UBA2389
TCGCGCAGGCGCTCGCGCAGTTCCGAGCGACGCAGCGTCTGGCGCCGAACCTCAGTGAGGACCAGCTCATCGACGCACTGGAAACAGCGGCGCGCCGCCGGGCAGGACAGGTCGGCTTGACCTTGTGCAATCGCACGCGCAGCCGCTTGTGGACGGCCGTTGGCCGCCGTCGCGGCGAGGGCTGGGAAAGCCGCGGCTGGTGGGCGCTTAACGCCAACGGCTGCGTGCGCACGATCGATGAAGTGCTGACGCAAGATCGATACTACGTCTACGCGAGCATGGAGACCAACGAGGGCGCGCGCTACCTCGCCGAGGGCGAACCATTTTGCACCAGCCCAGCGCGCTTCGCCATTCTCGGCCGTGGCTCATGCGACAGCCGCTATTTCACGACCGATCTATTCTCGCCGATCCGCACCCGCGAGCGCGAGGGCCTCGTCGTGGAGTTTGAGGAGCGCGACTTCCTTGCGCCAGGCATCGCCCCGCGCCAATTGACGCCGACGGCGACAGACCTAGATGCGACGCCAGCCAACAACGAACCGCCGCGACGCGGCCTCGCGCCGCAGGCCGCACCGGCCACGCCCGCAGCTCCAACCCAGGATCGCCCTACGCCGTGAATGCGGCTTTCCAACACATTCGCGACTGGGTTTTCGACCTCGACAACACGCTCTATCCCGCGCGCGCGCTGTACGACGAGATCGGCGAGCGCATGACCGCGTTCATCGCGCGCGCCGCCGGCGCCAGCACTGACGAAGCATTGTTTCTGCGCGAGCATTACTTCCACGAATATGGCGCCACCATCGTGGGTCTGGTGCGCCACCATGGCATCGATGCGCGCGAGTTCCTCGCCTACGTCCATGACGCCGACCTCTCGGTGCTGACCCCGGACCCTGAGTTGCGCGACCTGATCGCGGCGCTGCCCGGCCGGCGGATCGTATTCACCAATGGCGGCGGCGGACACGCCGAGCGCGTGCTCAAGCGCCTTCAACTCGACGATCTCATCGAAGGCGTTTTCGATATCGAGCATGCGGAACTCGCGCCCAAACCACAGCGCGAGAGTTACGATCGTCTGATCCAAGTGCGCGGGGTAAGACCTGATCGCGCGATACTTGTCGAGGATACGTTGCGCAATCTCGAACCGGCGCATGCCATGGGGTTCGTCACCGCGCTGGTCGGCCCCGTCCATCCCGATCCACGCCCGGCATATGTGGATCATTGGGCCGACGAGGTTAAGACCATTCTGCGCGTGGCGCTGGGCCTCTAGACGCGCTAGCAAATGCCGATGTCACAAACTGAGCTCGCCCCCCTTATCGACGCCGCCTGGGAGCGCCGGGCCTCGCTTTCGCCCGCCACCACGGGCGCGGACGTAGAGGCAGTAGAAGAGGCGCTCAACCTGCTTGACCGTGGCGAAGCGCGTGTCGCCGAGCGTGGCGCCGACGGGACTTGGATCACGCATCAATGGCTGAAGAAGGCCGTGCTTCTGTCGTTTCGCATTTCGGCGAACCGCCTCATCGGCGGCGAGGACGGCAATGGCGATCCCTCCCCTGGCCCGTGGTGGGACAAAGTTCCCTCCAAATTTCTCGGCTGGAACGCGCCACAGTTCGAAGCAGCCGGCTTCCGCGCTGTACCGGGCGCGATTGTCCGCCGCGGCGCGCACATCGGCAAGAATGCCGTGCTGATGCCGTCGTTCGTGAATATTGGCGCGTTCGTCGATGACGGCGCGATGGTGGATACCTGGGCTACCGTCGGTTCCTGCGCCCAGATCGGAAAGAACGTACACATCTCCGGCGGCGCAGGGATTGGCGGCGTGCTTGAGCCTCTGCAGGCCAACCCGACCATTATCGAGGATGGCTGCTTCATCGGCGCGCGCTCGGAAGTGGCCGAAGGCGTGATCGTACGCGAAGGCGCGGTGCTCGCGATGGGCACGTTCATTTCGCAATCGACAAAAATCGTTGACCGGGCAACTGGCGCGATCACGCGGGGCGAAGTGCCGGCCTTTTCCGTGGTCGTACCGGGCGCCTTGCCCGGCACGGATGGCGGTCCCTCGCTGGCCTGCGTGGTGATCGTCAAACGCGTCGATGCGCAAACGCGCGCAAAGACCGGCGTAAATGAATTGCTCCGCGATTAGGTACGGGCGATCGGGACCGGTTTGCCGTAGCTCAGGCGCCGCCACACCCATTCGAGCGGCCCCATTTCGAAACGCGACAACCAGAGCGGCGACCAGATGAGCTGCACCGCCCACACCGCGAGCACAATCGCCCACAGCGTCGGGCGATCGAGTTCGCCATACAGCCCGAACCCGCGTCCGCTCCAGAAAATCGTGGTCATGATCAACGACTGCGTGATGTAGTTCGTGAACGCCATGCGCCCGACGGCGGCGAGCGGCTCGGCGACGAGCGACACGCCGCCTTTCACCAGCAGGACAATCAGGCTCGCGTAGCCAAGTGCGCCGAAAAGCGACAGCGCCGTATTCGCAAACCCTCCATTAGTCTGCATGTGAACGAACGCGAACCCAGCGCGCCAGTTGATCCATGCTTGATACCCGATCGCGCCTAAAGCGACGACGCCGAGCGCCGCCACAACGGCATAGAGCCAGGTCGGAGCGCGTCCGGAGAGGAACCCTAGCTTGAACAGCCCCATGCCGATCATCATCACGCCAGCCGTACGCAAGATAAGGCCGATGAGCGCATTCACCATGAACTCCAACCATGTGCTGGCGTTCTCCGTGGTCGCGGCGACAATACCCCCTTGATACGCCGCCACGATGCGCCGCAGTTCCTCCGGCGGAAGCGCCCAGACCTGGGCCTCGATCTCGGCGATCTCGCTCGCCGGAATGGCTTGAAACACTAAGCCGAAGGCGCTCTGCAAAGCCACGGAAAGCGCGAACAGCACGGCGCCCGTCGTCAACAATGTCCGCGCGCGCCATGATCGCGCGAGCAGCACCAGAAAACCCGTCAGCGCGTAGGTGACTAAGATGTCGCCGTACCAGATAAGCAGCGCGTGGATGAGCCCGAAGATCAGCAGCCACATCAACCGCCGACGCAAAACCGCTCCGCGGTCTACATCGCCCCGCTCTCCACCGACCATGAAGATGCTTGCACCAAACAATATCGAAAACAATGTGATGAACTTGTACTCGAAGAATACGTGCATCACCCACCATGACCATAAGCTCGCCTCGGTTACCGCGAGCGGGGGTTGAAGCGGATTGGCCCCGGTTTGCCACGGCGCGGCGAAGTACCCGGCGTTCACGGCCAGAATGCCCAACACCGCGAGCCCGCGCATACTGTCCAGCGCTTTGATTCGATCCTGTTCGCGAACCGGCGCGACCTCGGTCATGGCCTTTCCTCTTTTCCTTCTGGCCCGAACAGCTAAACCAGCGGCATGAGTAGAAGCAAGCAGACAGACCCAATTCCACTTGCGCAGGCGCTCATGCATCGCCCGTCGGTGACGCCGCACGAGGCTGGCGCGCTCGACGTGGTCGAAAGCGCGCTTGCCGCGCTCGGCTTCTCCGTTCAACGCTTGAAGTTTGGCGCAGTCGACAACCTTTATGCGCGACGGGGAAGCGAAGCGCCGAACTTCTGCTTCGCGGGCCATGTCGACGTCGTGCCGCCAGGCGAAGGTTGGAAGAGCGATCCGTTCGCCGCCGAGATTCGCGATGGCTTGATCTATGGCCGTGGCGCGGCCGACATGAAAACCGCGATCGCCGCCATGATCGCCGCGACAGACGATTACATTGCAGGCGGCGGACCTCCGCGGGGATCGATATCGTTCTTGCTTACGTGCGATGAAGAAGGCCCGGCGATCGACGGCACCAAGCGCGCGCTGGAGACCTTGACCGCGCAAGGCGAGGCGATCGATCATTGCCTTGTCGGCGAACCGACGAGCGAAGAGCGCGTCGGCGACGTAATCAAGAATGGGCGCCGCGGCAGCCTCAATGTCGTGATCACGATGGAGGGAAGACAGGGCCACGTCGCCTACCCCCACCGCGCCGTCAATCCCGTGACCGCTCTGGTTGAGGCCGCGGCGGCGCTTAAAGCGCGAAACCTCGACGACGGCGCCCCCGGCTTTGGCCCATCCAACCTCGAAGTCACCAGCATCGATGTCGGCAACGCTGCCCACAACGTTATCGCCCAACGCGCGACCGCCAAGCTCAACATCAGATTCAATACCCGCCACACAGGCGAGAGCCTGTTCGCATGGATCGCCGAAACGGCGGAAGCCGCGGCGGCGCGCCATGGCGCGCGGGCGACGCTTTCGATCGCGTCGCAGAGCGTTTGCTTCTACACGCCGCCCGGCCCGTTCACCCAACTCGTCGCTGACGCCGTGCAAGACGCCTTCGGGCTCACGCCAGAATTCGCCACGACCGGCGGCACTTCCGACGCCCGCTATATCCGCAACTATTGCCCGGTGGTGGAGTTGGGTTTGCGCAACGAGACCGCCCACATGATCGACGAGCATTGCGCGGTTGAGGACGTACGTACGTTGGCGCGATGCTACGAGGCGATTCTGCGCCGCTACTTCGCATAAGCGAAACGCAACTTGGCGCGTGTCTCACGCCAATGCTGCGCGCGTGCTAGAGCTGTTCCGATCCGATTGAATCGGATCGGGGCTCTCGGTTTTTTGTTTGGTCGCATTTTCTTACGCCGAACCGGCATCCACTTCGTCGGAAAATGCTCTAGCCGCGCTCGTTCACGATGCCGAAGAGTATATGGTCGCGCCAGCCGCCATTGATCTTCAAATACGCGCGCGCCATCCCCTCTTGCGTAAAGCCCGCTTTGTCGAGAACGCGGCGCGACGCCACGTTCTCGGGTTGGCACGCGGCTTCGATGCGGTGCAGGTCGAGCGCCTCGAAACCATAACGCACCACAGCGCGCACGGCTGCGGTGATGTAGCCCTGGCCAGCGTGCATCTTCCCCGCCCAGTAGCCGAGCGACGCGGTCTGCGCCACGCCGCGGCGAACATTCGAGAGCGTCACGCCGCCGAGTAAGGCGTCGTCGCTCTCGCGAAACACGAAAAGGGCATACGCTTTGTCGTCGCGCGCATCCTCGGTATAGCGCCGCAGCTTGTAGCGGAACGAGCCGCGCGAGGTTTCATCTTCGGCCCAGGTCGGTTCCCACGGCGTCAGAAACGCCCGACTTGCCTCGCGCACATCGGCCCAGTCCTGATAGTCGCGCAGTTCCGGCGCGCGCAGATAGACGCCGTCGCCATCGATGCGACGCGCGCCGTCACTGTCCTTCCGCATCAAAACCATGAGGCCACTATGACCCAAACGCGTCCAAGGCGCCATGCCCCGCCTTGGGCCCGATCACCGCCGCCGCCAAGGGCCCCGCCAGCGCCGCGCGCGCAGCCTCGCGAACATCCTCGATCGTCACGGCTTCGAACTTTGCGCGGATTTCATCAAAGCCGACCAGCCGGTCTCGCAAGAAGATTTGGCTCGCCCGCGCCTCGGCCCGCGCCGTCGGCGCTTCAAGCCCCATGAGCATCTGCGCGCGCGCGACCGCCTTCACACGCGCCAGTTCGGATGCATCAGGCCCCCGCTCGGCCAACGCCGCCAATTGCGCCTGCACGATATCGACGACCGCGCGTGCATTGCCCGCCGAGCAGCCGGCATAGACGCTAAGGCGTCCGTCGTCTTCCAAGGCGTCGAGCGATGAATCGATGGCGTAGACGAGCCCACGCGTCTCGCGCACCTCCTGGAAAAGCCGCGATGACATCCCCCCGCCAAATACATCCGAAAGCAAACGCGCCGCGTAGATCTTGTCCGACCCGCTGTGCGGCGCGGGCCAAGAGAGCACGAGGTGCGCTTGCTCCAATTTGCGCACTTCCGCGCCACGCCCCGCGCTGGGACGCGCCGGCGCGCGCTGCTGGCTAGGCTTGGCGGCGACATGACCGAAGCGCCGCTCCGCCGCGGCGAGGAACGCCTCTCGGTCAAACGCGCCAGCGATCGAGACGACGACCCGCTCCGGCGCCATGTGCGCGTCGTGGAACGCGCGCAGCGTGTCGACGCCGATATTCGCCAGCGTCGCCTCCTCGCCGAGGATTGGTCGGCCGAGCGGTTGATCGGGATAAAGCGCGCCTTGGTGCAGTTCGAACACGCGGTCATCGGGCACATCGAACGCCTCGCCGCGCTCCTGCGCCACAACCCCCTTCTCTTTCTCCAGGTCGTCCGGCGCCCAGTGCGGCGCGAACAGGATGTCGGCGATCAGATCGAGCGCGAACGGCGCATGCTCCGCGACAACGCGCGCATAATAGGCGGTGCGCTCATAGCCGGTGGCCGCGTTCATCACGCCGCCAACGTTTTCGATGGCCTCGGCGAACTGACGCGCGTCGCGCGCGCCCGCGCCCTTGAAGGCCATATGTTCGAACAAGTGAGCGATGCCGTTGAGCGCCTCCGGCTCCCACCGTGCGCCCACGCGCTGCCAGACGCCGAGCGCCGCCGTGCCGAGCCCCGGCATCGGATCGAGCGCGATGCGTACGCCATTGGGCAGGCGAATGAGTTCAGGTTCAGCGCTCATCGCCACGCTCTGCTCCGTCCGCGGATGTAGCGCTTCACTGCTTCGACATCGGCTGGCAACGTGTCGAACTTCTCAGCGCGCTCGAACAGATCAGCGCACTTCGGCGGCAGATGCGGGCGAATGCCCGTCGCGCGCTCCACGGTGTCGGGGAATTTCGCGGGATGGGCCGTGGCGAGGTGGACGATAGGCCTTGCATCAAGCGGTGGATCGACTTTCCACTTCGCCGCCAGCGCCACCGCTGTATGCGGACATGCGAGGTAGCCCCCATCATCGTAGGCCGCTTGCATGGCCTTTTCGGTTTCCTCATCATTCACCGCAGCAGCCTGAAAATCCTCACGCAGCTTGACCCACGCGGCCTCCGGAATGTCGAAGCCACCGGACTCCCCAAACTCCGCGTAGAGCCGGCGCACGTGTTCAGCGTCGCGATCCAGCGCCTCAAACAAGATCCGCTCGAAGTTCGACGCGACCTGAATGTCCATCGCGGGGCTCAGCGTCTCAAGTGAGCTTGGCGATCGTTGGTACCGCCCGGAGTTCAACGCACGCGCCAAGATGTCGTTAGCGTTGGTGGCGACCACGATCTTGCCGATCGGCGCGCCCATTTTCTCGGCGACCCAGCCGGAGTACGCATCGCCAAAGTTTCCCGTTGGAACGACAAACTGCGCCGGCCCATGAGCGCAGAGCACGTTTGCAGCGACGTGGTAGTACACGCTCTGCGCCGCGATGCGCGCCCAATTGATGGAGTTGACCCCCGACAACGCGGCTTGCGCCGCGAACGATGCATCCGCGAAAAGCGCCTTCACGAGCGACTGACACGCATCGAAATCGCCGTCGATTTCGACAGCGAAAATATTCTCTGCGCCGGATGTCGTCATGAAGCGTCGCTGCACCTCAGACACACGCCCTTTGGGCGTCAGAACGAAGAGATCGACGCGCTCTCGCCCCTTGAGAGCTTCAACGGCGGCGCCGCCAGTATCGCCGGAGGTGGCGCATATCACGCTCCGCCGCTGATCACGCGCGCGTAGCTCGCGGTCCAGCATGACGCCGATGAGCTGGAGTGCAATGTCCTTGAATGACAGAGAGGGGCCGTGGAACAGCTCAAGCACCCACTCCCCCGGCCCGATCTGCACCAGCGGCGCAACATGCATCGGGAACGCGAACGGCGCGGGCGGACTTCCGAGATACGCGTCATAGACGTCGCGTGTGAGCGCCTCCTCGCCGCCCAAGGCTTCGAGGACGTATGAAGCCGCAACGCAAAATGACATGTTCGCGCAATTGGCCCGCTCAACTTCGCCTTCGAAAGCATCGGGCCAGCGCTCCGGCACATAGAGACCGCCGTCGGGCGCCATGCCGTTCAGCACCGCGTCCAGGAAGGAGACCGGCGGCGCTTGTCCGCGTGTGGAAATGTAGCGCATGCGCGGGCGATGTTAGGGGCGGCGCGGCGCGAAAGCGAGCCGGCCGCTGGTGATGTGGTAGGCGAAATAAATCGCCAGCAGCACGGCGGCCAGGCCGAACCAGGTTATCGCGTACCCAAGGTGGCGCGCGGGAGGTAGAGCATCGGCGCCCGGCGCCAAGGCGAACGGGTTGGCGGTCGCGCGCCCATCCGCGCCGACATAGGCGCTGGCGATGAAGTAGTCGGCGACGTTGTCCAGCCCGGCGTTGCGTCCCATGGCCGGCAGATCGATCGCGAACCAAAGCCGCTGCAATGGGCGCGGCGCAAGCGTGAGCGGCGCGGGCGGCGACGGGCGGATCGAAGCGCCGGTGATCGGCGCGCCGAGCCGCAGCGTGGCCGGTACGCGCACTTCGTCGGGATTGGGCGCATCGACGCCGACGATGAAATCGGCGTCGACGAAGACGACGGTTTCGCCGTATTGCACGGGCGCGAACACGCGCCATCCTGGCTCGCGGATATCGGTGCGGACGCCATACACGAATTGGATGCCGCTCGGCAGCGGCTGGTAACTGGCGAGCGTCATTTCCGCGAGCGGCTCACGCGCGGCGGCGGTCTTCTGCTCGTAACGCTCCCACTGCCAGCGGCCGAGCCACAGCAAAACGGCGAACGCCAGGATGACGAACACCGACATCACCGGCAGGGGGTTGAAACGGATCACGGTTCGAGATCGCGCGAGGTCGCTTCGCGCGCCTTGTGCTTCCACTGGAACGCAAAGAGGACCGCCTTGAACGGCGGCAACAACGAGAGACACAGCACTACCGCCGCTGCGAGCGTGATCGTCAGTGCGAGCCAACCGGGCAAATCGAGGCCGAATTGGAGGATGATCAAGAGCGGGGCGACGATCGCGCCGACAATCAGGATCACAAAGACGGCCGGCCCATCGCCGGCGTCGGCCGCCTTGAAATCCGCTCCGCAAACCGAACACGAGTCGCGAAAGCGCAGATACGATTGAAACACAGCGCCCCGCCCGCATTCCGGGCAGCGGAGCCGAAGCCCCGCTTCCCATGCGTTTGGCCGCACGCTCAATGCGACTGCATCGTCAGGTACGGCATCACGTAGACGAAGGTGAACAGGAAGAGCCACACCACGTCGACGAAATGCCAATACCAAGCCGCTGCTTCGAGGCCGAAATGCTTCTGCGGCGTGAAGTGCCCAGCGAGCAAGCGCAGCAGGCACACGGCAAGAAAGATCGTGCCGATGATGACGTGGAAGCCGTGGAAGCCCGTCGCCATGAAGAAGGACGCGCCGTAGATGTTGGCGTCGGTCACGTCTCCCTGATTGCCGAAATAGAATCCGGCCTCGGGATACTCCACGCCGAATTGGACGTAGGTGAAGAGGCATCCCAGCAGCACGGTGAGCAGGAGCCCCATGCGCGCGCCCTTGCGGTCGCCCTGTTGCAGCGCGTGGTGCGCCCACGTCACGGTCGTGCCCGAGAGCAGCAGAATGAGCGTATTCATCAGCGGCAGGTGGAAGGGGTCAAACGCCTCCACATGTGGCGGCGGCCAATTGGCCCAGGCTTGGGTCGTGGCTTCGTCCCAGGTCGGCACCACCCAGGCGGCGCGGTGCTCATGGAAAATCGCCAGTTCGAAGAACATCCAGAACCAGGCGACGAAGAACATCACTTCCGACGCGATGAACAGGATCATCCCGTAGCGAAGGCCGATGTCGACCACCGGCGTGTGATCGCCTTGGCGGCTTTCCTTGATCACGTCGCCCCACCAGCCGATGCAGGTGACGACAAGAATCAACATGCCGAGGGTGAAGAGCGGCCACTGCCCCTTGCTGAAGAAGAAGTCGCCTTCCTCCGTGGTCAGGCCGCGCATGAGCACGACGCCGCCGATCGCGGCCAGGAGCGCCCCAACCGAGGCGACGAACGGCCACGGGCTCGGGTTGACCAGGTGATAATCGTGTTTGACGTCTCCGTGCGCCATTCCAAACCTCATCCGCAAGCCGCACCGTTACCCCTGTTGCGGCCTAATGCCAATTCCTCAACTTGCCCGCCCGCCGTGGGCCTGCGCCACGGCGGATCGGAAAAACGTATAAGACAGCGTCACCGTCCCAATCTCGGCGGTGTCGGGATTCGACACCAGGTCAGGGTCGACAAAATAGATGACGGGCAGTTCCGCCTCCTCTCCCGGCGCGAGCACGCGATCCTGGAAACAGAAGCATTCGAGTTTTACGAAATACTGACCGGCGACGTGCGGGGTGACGTTGTAGGACGCGCGCGCGACGATCGGCGCGTCGGAAAGGTTTCGCACCCGATAGAAAGCCAGCCCGGTCTCGCCGAGGCGCAACTCCTGTGAAACCTGCTGAGGCTGGAAGGTCACCGGCAAATCCGGCGCATGGTTGGCGTCGAAGCGAACCTCGATGCGTTGGTCGAGCACCCGAGAGGGTGCGGCCTCAGCTGTTTGCGTGGCGCCGCCGTACCCTGTCACCTGGCAGAACGCCTTGTAGAGCGGCACAGCGGCGAAGGCCATGCCGGTCATGCCCGCGACGACGGCGGCGGCGATGCCCGCCGTCCGCGTCAGGCGTTTGCGTTCTGGCGTCATCGCGGCGCCTCAAGCGCGGCGCCGTGAAGCCGCGCCACCGTGATCAAGAACACCAGCGCCACAAACGCCACGATCGACAACGCGATCCAAACATTGCGCCGTTTACGCGCACGCTCTTGCTCGGGGGTCAGGACGATCCCGCTCACAGCCCGAGGCTCCGCTCGACAAGCAAGGTCGCGAAAAGCGCGAACAGGTAGAAGATCGAGAACACAAAGAGCGCGCGCGCGCTCCGGTTTTCCCGCGCGTCGCCCTCGCCCGCCTTGGAGAGAAGCACGCGCGCGGCGAGCGCAACGAAAGCCAGACCGCCTATGGCCGAAACGGCAAGGTACGGAACGCCGCCCAACCCGCTGAAGTACGGGGCGACGCCAACGGGCGCCATCAACAGCGCGTAGACGAAGATGTGGCGACGCGTCACTTTCGCACCGTGCGTGACGGGCAACATCGGCACGCGCGCGGCGGCGTAGTCGTCTTTCTGCAACAGCGAGAGCGCCCAAAAGTGCGGCGGCGTCCACATGAAAATCAACGCGACCAGCAATCCAGCGTCAACGGAGAGCGCGCCGGTCTTGGCGGCCCAAGCAATCGCTGGCGGCAACGCGCCCGCGAGCCCGCCGATCACGATGTTCTGCGGCGTCGCGCGTTTCAGCAACATCGTATACACGACGGCGTAGAAGAAGATCGTGAATGCGAGGAGCCCGGCGGCGAGAAGCCCCGCCGTGAGTTGCATCGTCACCACCGAAAGCGCCGACAGCGTAAGCCCCAGCATGAGCGCTTCTTCGCGCGCGACCCGCCCCGATGGGATCGGGCGACCCCGCGTACGCGCCATTACCGCGTCGATATCGCTGTCGAACCACATGTTGAGCGCGCCCGAAGCGCCCGCCGCGATCGCGATCGAAAGAATGGCGGCGAAGCCCAGAATTGGATCGCCATGTCCCGGCGCCGCCACGTAGCCGACGAGCCCCGTGAACACCACGAGGCTCATCACGCGCGGCTTCAGCAGCGCGACATAATCCGAAGCGCTTGCGGCCGGCGTCTGATGCTCAACTGCGAGGTCCGTCATGGGCTCCAGTGAATAGTCAATAGTCAGTAGTCAGTAGGTTCTTGCGTGACGCAACTACTGACTATTCCCAACTGACTACTCCCTCTAGTGATGCTTTTCCGGCTTGATCACCGGCAGCTCATTGAACTGGTGGAACGGCGGCGGCGAAGAAAGCGTCCACTCCAGCGTGGTGGCGCCCTCGCCCCACGGATTGGCGCCCGCCTTGCGCTTGGCGAGGAACATCTCAACCACCGTGACGAGGAAGATCACCACGCCAACGATAGTGATGGCGTAGCCCAGCGTGGAAATCTGGTTCCAGTAGGCGAACGCTTCCGGGTAGTCGATGTAGCGCCGCGGCATGCCTTGCAGACCAAGGAAGTGCTGCGGGAAGAAGATGATGTTCACGCCGACGAACATCACCCAGAAGTGCAGACCGGCGAGGAACCCGTTGTAGCGATAGCCGCTCATCTTCGGGATCCAGTAGTAGAAGCCGGCGAAGATGGCGAACACGGCGCCGAGCGAGAGCACGTAGTGGAAGTGCGCCACCACGTAATAGGTGTCGTGCAG
>DDSN01000066.1 GCA_002343395.1 Hyphomonadaceae bacterium UBA2389
CAGATGACGGCCGGGTCGTGGATCTACATCGGCACGCAGGGGATTTTGCAGGGCACCTACGAGACCTTTACCGAGTGCGGCCGCCAGCATTTTGGCGGCACGCTGACCGGCCGGCTTTGCGTCACCGGCGGCTGCGGCGGCATGGGCGGCGCGCAGCCGTTGGCCGCGGTCATGGCCGGCGCGTGCTGCCTTGCGATCGAATGCCAAAGCGACCGTATCGATAAGCGTCTGCAAACACGCTACCTCGACAAGCGCGCTGAAACGCTGGACCAGGCGCTCGCCATGATCAGCGATGCGTGCGCCAAGGGCGAGGTGATCTCGGTTGGTCTGCTCGGCAATGCCGCTGAGTTGCTCCCAGAGATGGTCAAGCGCGGCGTTCGCCCCGATGCCGTGACGGACCAAACCTCCGCGCACGACCCGGTGAACGGCTACCTGCCTGCCGGCTGGGGCGTTGACCGCTGGGTGAAAACGCGAGCGCAGAATCCGGACATTGTCGCAGAGGCGGCGCGCGCGTCCATGGCGGTGCATGTGCGCGCGATGTTGGAGTGGCACAAGCAAGGCGTGCCGGTTGTCGACTACGGCAACAACATTCGTCAGGTGGCGAAGGATGAAGGCGTCGTCGACGCTTTCGCGTACCCGGGATTTGTACCGGCCTACGTGCGTCCATTGTTTTGCCGCGGCGTGGGGCCGTTCCGCTGGGCGGCGCTTACCGGCGATCCTCAGGACATCGCCAAAACCGATGCAAAGGTCAAAGAGCTCATCCCAAACGACGCCCACCTGCATCGTTGGCTGGACATGGCCAAGGAGCGCATCGCCTTCCAAGGTCTGCCCGCGCGCATCTGCTGGGTAGGTTTAGGCCAGCGTCATCGCTTAGGGCTTGCCTTCAACGAAATGGTTGCGCGCGGCGAGATCGGGCCGCTCGTGATCGGCCGCGATCACCTGGACAGCGGCAGCGTCGCCTCGCCCAACCGCGAAACCGAGAAGATGCGCGACGGCAGCGATGCGGTAAGCGACTGGCCGCTGCTTAACGCGCTTCTTAACACAGCAGGCGGGGCGACTTGGGTGTCGCTGCACCATGGTGGCGGCGTCGGCATGGGATATTCGCAGCACTCTGGCGTTGTTATTGTGTGCGACGGGACGGAAGCGGCCAGCAAACGCATCGCGCGCGTGCTCTGGAACGATCCCGGTACTGGGGTGATGCGCCATGCCGACGCGGGCTATGATGAAGCGATCGCCTGCGCGCGTGAACAGCATCTCGATCTGCCTGCGCTGGACATACGCTGATGAAACTCTGCCTCCAGGATCTTCGCGCGATTTGGACCGGCGCCCGGTCGTTGACGCTCGATGCGGCTGACTACGAGGCTATCGATGCGTCTGCCGACGCCGTCGCCAGGGCGCTTGCTACCGGCGCCGCGCTCTATGGCATCAACACCGGCTTTGGCAAACTCGCGTCGAAACGCATTGGCGACTCCGATCTTGCCCAACTCCAGCGTAACCTGGTGCTTTCGCATGCCGTGGGCGTGGGCCCAGAACTGAGCGAGCGCGTGGTGCGCCTCGCGATGGCGATCAAGGTTGTGACATTGGCGGCGGGTCGCTCCGGCGTGCGTCGCATCGTGGTCGACACGCTCGTAAAGCTTTTGGCCGCTAACGCTCTTCCGATCATTCCCAGCCAGGGCTCGGTTGGCGCTTCCGGCGACCTTGCCCCGCTCGCGCACATGTCTTGCGCGCTCATTGGCGAAGGCGAGGTCCGCCTGAACGGTGAGCGCGTATCCGCGCGAGACGCGCTGAAGCGCATCGGCGTCGGGCCGCTGACGCTGGGCCCCAAGGAGGGCTTAGCGCTGCTCAACGGCACGCAGATTTCGACGGCCTTGGCGCTCGACGCACTGTTCCGCGCGGAGGATGTCTTCGTTGCCGGGCTCCTCGCCGGGGCTATGTCGACTGACGCCATCAAAGGCAGCGACGCGCCGTTCGATGAACGTATTCACCTGGCGCGCGGCCAGCGGGGCCAGATTGAGGCCGCTCGCAACCTGCGTGTGTTCATGGCTCGCAGCGGCATACGTGAGAGTCACCGAACCGGGGACGATCGCGTTCAGGATCCGTATTCCATTCGCTGCCAACCCCAAGTCATGGGCGCGTGCCGCGACCTGCTGGATTACGCAGGGCAAACATTGGAGATCGAGGCCAACGCAGTTACCGATAATCCGCTGGTGTTTGCCGAAGACAACGCGATCCTTTCCGGCGGCAACTTCCACGCCGAACCTGTCGCCTTCGCCGCCGACATGATCTCAATAGCCGTCGCCGAGATCGCCTCGATCAGTGAACGCCGGATTGCGGTTCTGATTGATCCCGTCCTCTCGGGCCTGCCGGCATTTCTAGTGAGAGAGGGCGGCCTCAACTCAGGCTTCATGATTCTGCAAGTGACGGCCGCCGCGCTCGTTTCGGAAAACAAGACGCTGGCGCATCCGGCGAGCGTCGATACGATTCCGACTTCGGCGAACCAGGAAGATCACGTCTCGATGGCGACTTTCGCGGGGCGCAAAGCCGGCGACATCGCGCGCAACGCAGCGACTGTCATCGCCATCGAATTGCTAGCGGCGGCGCAAGGCATCGACTTCCACGCGCCGCTCACGACATCGCCAGTGTTGCAGAGGGTCCACGTCAAGGTGCGCAGCGTGTCGGAGCATCTCGACCGGGATCGCTCATTGGCGGGCGATGTGAACAGAGTGCGTGAACTGATCGAGCAAGGGGCTCTTGTGGGCGGTTAGCAGGGCATCCCACGGGCGGGGGTCAAGTCGCACCATCCATCGCAACAAGTAGAACGCCCGCGGCGATCGCAATCTGGGCTGCGGCGTATGTCCACCAAACGATCGGAGCGGTGATCCGCCTCGTGGGCGAGTCTGGCGCCAAGCGGAAGAGTTCCGCCGCAAGCACGAAGTCGCTGACCAGGAACAGAAGCGCCCCGACCATTGCCGGCCAGCCAACCCAGGGCAGCCACATCGCGGCTGCGCCCATGCCGGTGATGGCGATGGCGTATGGCACGACGGCAAGCGCCATCCAACCAAGCTTTGGCGCCATCCAAACGAGGAACGAAATCGCCGCGAGAACGATCGCGGCCATCGCCAGGTAGCGCGGCAAGAGCGGCGAGTTGTCACCGGAAAAGAACCACAGCGCCAGGAAGATGATGACGTAAAGCAGTTGCGCGACAAGAAAAGAAAGAATGCCGAACGGCAGCACCCACTTCCTGTCGAATGCGAGGAGGAAGTCTCCAATCGCCGAGGCGACCGCAGCCGCGACCAGCGGGGCAGGAGTTCCGGCGGCGATCAGGCCCGCGGCCAGAGCCCCCATGAAGACGGTTTTGACGATCGCCCTTATGAGCGTTTCGGGACGCGCCATGAAGTGCGCGCCATATGCAATTGCCGCTACGAGACCGAGGCTCGTCCACGCCCAGAAATAAGGCCCGAAACTCATGTTGCTTCCGCTCCCCCGCGACGCGCGACATTAGCACGGATTTGCCTTCGGGCGCTCTCTCGTTACAAGGCCGGCACGGAGGATAAACATGCGGCTTTCTTCAGATCTCGCGGCGGTGGTTACGGGCGGTGCGTCGGGCTTGGGCCGAGCGACCGTTGAGCGGTTGCGCGCGGAGGGCGTGAAGGTCGCCATTTTCGACCGCGATGAGGAGCGCGGCGTGGTCACTGCGTCTGAACTTGGGGCGACATTCTGCAAGGTGGATGTAACGAGCGACGACAGTGTCGACGCCGGATTCGCCGCCGCGCGTCGCGCGAATGGACAGGAGCGCATCCTGGTCAACTGCGCGGGTATCGGCAGCGCCATGAAGACCGCCAGTCGCTCCAAGGAGACAGGAGAAATCAAGCATTTCCCCCTCGAAATTTTTAACCTCACTATTCAGATCAACTTGGTCGGGACATTTCGATGCGTCGCCAAGTCCGCGGCGGGCATGCTCACCCTTGATCCTCTCGATGAGAGCGGCGAGCGCGGCGCGATGGTGATGACCGCGTCGGTGGCCGCCGAGGACGGACAAATGGGGCAGGCCGCTTACTCGGCCTCAAAAGGGGGCGTGGTCGGCATGACCTTGCCGATCGCGCGCGATCTCTCCGGCGAGGGCATCCGCATCAACACGATCCTTCCTGGCATCTTTGAAACGCCGCTTATGCTGGGCGCGCCCGAAAAGGTGAAGCAAGCGCTGGCGGCAAGCGTGCCGTTCCCGAAGCGCTTAGGAAACCCGCAGGAATACGCCTCGCTCGCTCTCGAAATGATTCGCAATCCCTACTTCAATGGCGAGGACGTGCGCCTGGACGGGGCGATCCGCATGGGGTTGCGATAAGCGCGCGGCCAAAAAACAAGAGTTTCGGCCTAATACTGCGTGTTTTTGGCAACGAAGCGGCTGCCGAGTCATGAAAACCCGTTAGAAACGCCGATTTTCGCGTTGCGACTCAACGCGCTCCATGCAACGGGAACGCAAGTCTCTGAGCAAAAACGCTGCGAAATAGCGGTTTTTCAGGGATTCCGCGCGATGCGGTCATTCTCCAGCAAGGAATGGCTGGCATTCACTGGAACGCTGACGCCTGGACGGCTCGATGAGAAAGCTGGGAATTGGCGGCGGTTCGTTGAAGTTTAACGTGAAGACAATCTTGAAGAGGGGAATGCAAATGGCTCGTAAGGCAGTGAAGAAGGCGGCGAAAAAAGCGCCAGCCACCAAGAAGTCCGCGGTGCGCAAGAGCGCCAAGAAGGCGGCTCCGCCAGCGGCGAAGCCGGTTCGCGTCACGGCGACGGCAGGCAAGACCGTGACCGCTAGCGCGCTTCTGCAAAGCGTCGCCGACCATCTCGGCGTGAAGAAGTCGGAAGCGAAGTCGATGGTCGAGGGCTATCTCGACGTTGTGAAGGCCTACGTTCTTAAGGGCGCGAAGGTGAAGGTCGGCGATGTCGGCATGATCATGATCCGCCACCGCAAGGCGCGCATGGGCCGCAACCCGCAGACCGGCGAGCCGGTGAAGATCAAGGCGTCGAAGAAGCTCGCGTTCCGCCAGTCGGCGGTGATGAAGGCGGCTGTCGCGCGCTAATCGCGCGAGCTGACGCAGTCGAATATGACCCCTAGGGGTTGTCGATACGGCCGGCGCCTACGAACGCCGGCCGTTTTCGTTTGGCTCAGATGAAGCCCGCCACGGGATGGGGCGCGTAGAGTTCTTCAAGCGTTTGAATTTCAGCGGGCGTCAGCTGAAGCGAGACAGCGTTCGCCGCGTCCACGAGGTGTTCGGGCTTTGTAGCGCCGACGATTGGCGCCGATACGCCCGGCTTGTGCAGCAGCCAAGACAAAGCGACCTGGGCGCGCGACACGTTGCGGGCTTCCGCCAAAGCGCCAACGCGGTCGATGATTGCACGGTCGCTCTCTTCCGTCTTCTTGTAGAGAAATTTGCCGAAGCGGTCCGTTTCGCTGCGGGTGGTGGTAAGATCCGGCGCGCGCGTCAGGCGCCCGCGCGCTAGCGGCGACCAGGGGATCATGCCGATGCCCTGGTCCCGGCAAAGCGGCGCCATCTCGCGTTCCTCCTCTCGATAAATCAAGTTCCAATGGTTTTGCATCGAGACGAAGCGCGCCCAGCCGTTCGCCCTCTGAAGCGCCAGCGCCTTCATGAACTGCCAAGCCCACATTGAGGACGCGCCGATGTAGCGGGCCTTGCCTGCCTTCACGATGTCATGCAGCGCCTCAAGCGTTTCCTCGATCGGCGTCTCGGGGTCCCATCGATGGATCTGGTAGAGGTCTACGTAGTCCACGGCCAAACGTCGTAAGCTATGGTCAATCTCAGTGAAGATGGCCTTGCGGGAGAGCCCCTTGCCATTTGCGTCCGGCCGCATTTGGCCGTGTACTTTTGTCGCGATGACGATCTCGTCTCGCCGCGCGAACTCCTTGAGCGCCTTTCCGGTGACCTCTTCGCTGGCGCCATCGGAATAGACGTTGGCGGTATCGAAGAAGTTGATGCCGAGTTCGACGGCCTGCTTGAAAAATGGCCTGCTCTGTTCATCGCTGAGCGCCCAGCTGTGCGCGCCTTTCTTCGGGTCGCCATAGGACATGCATCCGAGGCAGATGCGCGAGACCTTGAGTCCTGAGGCGCCGAGATTGACGTAGTGCATGGAGCGGCTCCGATCTGAATGCGGCGGGCTATTAAGTTGTGGTCAGTTCCACGAAGACATCTTCCAGATCAGGCTCTTCGATAGAAAGGTCTTTAATTGCAACGCCAGCGGTGCGAACGAGATCCAACAATTCCTCCACTTTGTGTTCGCTGGTTTTGTAGGTGAGCGTGAAGGCGCCTGATTTGCGCATGCCGAAGCTAACTCCTGCGATGTCGGTCATCGCAGCGGCGAGAGGCTCCTGCGGCGTCACGACGAGCGTCTTTTGATCCAGCCTGGAAATGAGCCGCGGCGTCGGCTCGCATGCGATCACGCGGCCATGATTGATGATGGCGATCGTATCGCAAAGCTCCTGCGCTTCCTCGAGGTAGTGGGTCGTCAACACGATCGTTACGCCCTGCGCGTGCAGAGAGCGTACATAGTCCCACAATTGGCGGCGCAGATCGACGTCGACGCCCGCGGTTGGCTCGTCAAGAACCAGCACTGGCGGTGCATGCACCATCGCCTTGGCGACCAGAAGCCGGCGTTTCATTCCGCCGGATAGCGTGCGCGCATACGCGGCGCGTTTGTCCCAGAGGCCGACGGCCTTGAGGATTTCCTCCGTGCGTCGTTGCCCCTTGGGCACGCCGTAATAGCCCGCTTGGATCTCAAGCGCTTCCGCCGGCGAAAAGAACGGATCCATGTTGAGCTCTTGCGGCACGATGCCGATGGCGCCGCGTGCATTCATGGGGTCGGCGTCAATGTCATGACCCCAAATGGCTGCAGAACCACCTGACTTTTTTACCAGGCCGCCAAGGATGTTTATGAAGGTCGACTTGCCCGCGCCGTTGGGGCCGAGCAGCCCGAAGAACGAGCCGCGGGGAATGGTCAAATCGACAGCCTTGAGCGCGTGGGTGGGGCTGCCGCGCCCCTGGGCGCGATACGTCTTGTCGAGGCCGCGCGCTTCAATCGCGAATGTCGGCTGGTGGGCGGGTGAGAGCATGGGAAACCTGACGAGGGACGCATTGCGCGTCAGCGCGATACGCTTTAGGTACGCAGCGTTCGCAAGAGCTTCAAGTCAAACCCCATGAATGCGTCTCGACCCACCCAAAACACCGCTCCGCCCGCGACGAGCCAGCCCGAAATCGTGGCTGTGACATCTCGCAAGGTGAAGTGCGATGGCGGCGGCGGCGCGTTAGGGCACCCAGTCGTGTTCTACGAAATGGGGGAAGATGATTTCGTTGAGTGCGCCTATTGCGACCGGCGCTTTGTGTTGGCGTCGGGCGGCGCTGGTCACTGAGCGGCTCGCCAAATGAGATAGAGCACGACGACGCCGATCCAGATCAGATTGAACACCCACGAGCGCCCGTCATTCTCGGTTTTCGCGCCCACGAACACGCCCCGCTTGTTGACGGCGCTTCGGATAGCGATGTCGCTTTTGTCCAGCTCTCCAACGATGGCGCGGTACTTGTCCGCTTCCGACGGGGGCAGCGTCAGAGCGCGGAACTCCAATTTTTCCTCCAAAAGTCCGGAGCGGGACCCCAACCGTTTTAGGCTGATTTCGAGGACCAAAGCGGAGGATTCAATCCTTCGGGTCCACGGCTGAATGTTGAGGTCGTGCGCCGCGTCAATCTCCACGCTGCGGGAAACGGTGCCGATTTGGCCGAGATAGACCGGATGGCGCGGGGTGCCCGCTGGAATCGGCGCGAGCTGCGACTTCATCGTTAGATCGAGCGTGGAGAACTGGTGGGTTTGCTGCTCGAGGTGAGACCACGCTTGCGGCAAGTCGTACGCCTCGACGACAGTGACCTCGTTTTGGGTAATGTCGTCCTGCTCAATATCCTGACGAATAGGTTCGGCGAGCGGAAAGGTCCGCTGGATGTCCTGCGCGTAGAGCTTGAACATGCCCACAGCGCCTTCGCGCGCGATGGTTTCTCGAACCCACTCCGCCCGTCCTCTGCGCGACGTGGCGCGCCATTCGTAGCGCACTCGATCATCGAGGGTCGCGCCGAGAGTAATGCGCTCCCTGGTTTCGAGGGAATGTACAGGAGAGGGGTCTGGCATACGCTCCAAGGTCGCGCCATCGGCGAGCGGAAGCGCCCAGCCCAGGTGGCATTGCGACAACGCAGCAAGCGGGCTGAGCTGGCGCGCGCGTGTGGGGTCTAGCCAATAGGCCGCGCCACTTATCGTTGCTTTCACGATGCAGTGGTCAAAGGCTTGGGCGGTGGGCAGCAGATCGCCGAGTCCGTAGCCGCCGCGGGTATCGACGAGCGCGGGGCAGGCTTCGAAGCCGAGGCGCTTTGCGATCGCGACGAATAGTTTGCTCTTATCCTTGCAGTCCCCGTAGCGCGTCGCCCAGATGTCGGCCAAGGGACGTGGTGTGTACCCGCCTTCGCCTACCGAAATGGCGAGGTAGCGTATCGCGCTTTGGGTGAATTGAAGCGCTGCCGCCGCGCGCCCTTCCGGGCTGGGTTCCGATTCAGCGATGCGCGCGATCTCTTCTTCAAGATCGGGAGGAAGTTGCGCATCTTCCTCGTAAAGTGGCGCGAACGCCGCGATCACCTCGCTCCAATCGCGCCACTCCGAGAATTGTATCGCCGCGCCCTGAACCGTCCAAGGCGGCGCAAGCGCCTCGCCGCGCACCGCCGGCCGTTCGAGCGCCCGCCACCGCTTGTCAACGATGCCGTCGCGCTCGCTCACCACCGGGGTCGGCGGCGTGTTGACGCGACGCTCGTGGATGATCCGAGATTTTGGCGAACGTTGGCGCACGCGCAGGTCAACAACGCCGACGCCCCACTCAAACAGCATCCAGGCAGCGTGCCGGCCGCCGAGTGACTTACGCATCCCGTACATCGTGATCGCCGTCTCGACGATATCGCCGGGGCGTACGTCGGGAATAGCGAAATGGACGGTGATGCGCCCGTCATAGATCAAGCGTTCAAGGTTCTGCTCGCGCCTGAGCGCTTGGAAGCCCTCGGCGTTGGTGTAGTCGATGACGCGTTCGCCGCGCAGAACCCGAACGGAGTGGATCTCGAGTCGCTCGAATGCAGGGTCGATGCTTGCGTTGAATTGGGCCGCGTGCTCCGCCCCGGCGTGCGCTGTCACCAGATCGGCGCGCCGGTGAAACCAGCCACGTTCCGCGCCGCACAAGTCGATTTGCACTTCGTCGAGCAAAGCGCTGAGACCATTGGCGATAAAGTGAGGATTGGCTTGGGTTGGCCGGGCATACGGCTCCAACTCGACCCAGTCCGGTACCGGAGCACGGGTCACACCCGGCGCGATTGGCGCCCCCGAAGGCCCGCTAGGCTCGTCCATTGTTCCCCCGGGGCCCGATGCGGCGCCCCCGCGATCACTAGCTGATCCAGGCGTTCCTCTCAACACTCTAACTGCGTCCGTTTTTGGCGAGTTCGGAGGCAGGAAGCGTCCTACATTAGGTCTCGGGAGGCCATTAGGATGCTTGATCAAAAGAAAGCTGCGTCCGCGTTTGCGGAGCTGCATCGCGACTTTTTGATACTGCCAAACGTGTGGGACGCCGCGAGCGCCAAAGTCGTCGAACACGTCGGCGCGCGTGCGGTCGCCACCTCCAGCGCCGCGGTCGCGTGGGCGCACGGCTATTGCGATGGTCATGACCTCCCGATCTCCAAACTGATCGCCACGATCGCCGAGATCGCAAGAGTGGTTGATCTCCCCATTACCTGCGACGCGGAGGGTGGATACGCGGACGCCCCGGCCGACGTGGCGGAGAACGTGCGCGCGCTTATCGGCGCCGGAGCGGTCGGCATCAACTTAGAGGACGGCCACACGCCCTACGCGTCGCACTTGCGCAAGATCGAAGCCGTTCGCGAAGCAGCGGAAGCAGAAGGCGTAGACCTCTACATCAATGCGCGCACGGACGTGTACTTGAAGAACCTTGCGCCTCCGGGGAAAGCATTGGAGGAGGTGGTGCTCCGAGGACAAGCTTGTCGGGAGGCTGGCGCCAGCGGGTTGTTCGCGCCGTTTTTGTCCAAACCCGAGGAGATCGCGGTACTTGTCGCGGCGGTTGCGCTTCCGCTCAACCTGATGGCTTGGCCCGGTCTACCGAACGCGGCCGCTTTGAAGGCGCTTGGCGTCAAGCGCCTTTCCGCGGCGACGTGGGTTTTTCGCGCGGCGACGCATGCCTTGGCAGGGGCGGCGAGGGGCTTTTTGATCGACGGAGACAGCGATGCCCTCGCACTGTGCGCTGGGGAGCGAATCGACTTCGACGCCCTGATGAAGGGCTGACCGTGTCGCGCGGAGCGCCTATGCTGCCCTGATGGCTAAGTCAAACGCGTCGCGTCTCTTTCTTATAGACGGCTCCGGATACATTTTTCGTGCGTACCACGCATTGCCCCCGCTGACGCGCGCAAGCGACGGTCTCTCAGTTGGCGCTGTGGCCGGTTTCTGCAACATGTTGTGGAAGTTCCTCGACGAAATGCGCGCGACTGAGGCGCCGACGCATTTGGCGGTCATCTTCGACAAGTCTGAGGTGACGTTCCGAAACACGCTCTATCCAGAATACAAGGCGCACCGGCCGCCAACACCTGAAGATCTCGTGCCGCAGTTTCCGCTTATTCGCGACGCTACGCGCGCGTTCAATCTTCCGTGCATCGAAATGGGCGGTTACGAAGCCGACGATCTGATCGCGACGTACGCGCGGCAAGCCGCGAAGGCGGGCGCGACAGTGAAGATCGTCTCTTCGGACAAGGACTTGATGCAGCTGGTCACGGATGGAGCGATTCAACTTTACGATCCGATGAAGCAGAAGCCGCTAGGCGTCGACGCGGTGATGGAAAAGTTCGGCGTACCGCCGGACAAAGTCATCGACGCACAGGCCTTGATTGGCGATTCGACCGACAATGTCCCCGGCGCCCCCGGAATTGGACCAAAGACCGCGGCAGAGTTGATCGCTCAGTTCGGCTCGCTCGACGCGATTTTGGAGCGCGCCAACGAAATCAAACAGCCGAAGCGCCGCGAAACGCTGATCAATTTCGCGGAGCAGATACGTCTTTCGCGCCTTCTGGTGACGCTAAAGGACGATGTGCCGGTCGAGCAGGGGTGGGAGGCGTTTGCGGTGCGCGAGCCGGAGCCCGCGATGCTGCTGCAATTTCTCGACGTCATGGAGTTTCGAACGCTGGGTCGCCGCGTGCGGGAGCATTTCGCCAAGGAAAAAGGCGTGGAGATCGTAGCGTCTTACGCGGCGGCCTCCATCGCGGCGCCAGCGACGACCACGGCCAAAGGTCCCGTTTTGGAGCCCGTTGACGGTGCATTTGCGCCCGCACGATATACGATACTCCGCGAGGAAGAGGCGCTTGCGGCTTGGATAGCGCGCGTCCGCGCGGCTGGTGTTGTCGGCATCGACACCGAGGCGAGCTCGTTTGACGCGCAGCGCGCTGAGCTGATCGGCGTCGCGATGGCGATTGGCGCCAACGATGCCTGCTACGTGCCGCTTGCGCACAAGGCGCCGGACACAAGAGCCGGCGAGCTGTTCGCTTCCGAGGAGGCGCAACAAGAAGCGGTCGCCGACAGCGGCCCGCAAATTCCGGTTAACGTCGCGCTCACGGCGCTGAAATCAGTCCTTGAAGACGCCGCGGTTCTCAAGGTCGGCCTTAACGTCAAATGGGACATCGCGCTTTTCGCGAAGCACGGCGTGAGCGTCGCCTCTTATGACGACCCTATGCTGCAGTCCTATGTCCTTTATGGCGGCCTCGATCCGCACGACAAGGCGTCTCTTGTCGAAAAGCATCTGGGTCATGCATTGACGCCGATCGCTGACATCGTTGGCAAAGGCAAAACGCTCATCGGGTTTGACGCCGCGCCCCTTGAGCGTGCGGCGTGCTATTCTTGCGAGCAGGCGGACGCGGCCCTCCGCTTACATAAAAAGCTCAAACCGGAATTGGCGCGCGACAAGCTCATCACCGTATATGAAACGCTGGAGCGTCCTTTGCCGCCGGTGCTCGCGGCGATGGAACGCGAGGGCATCAAGATCGATCCGGCGATGCTTTCGCGGCTGTCCGGTGAGTTTGCCCAACGCATGCTGCAATTCGAAGCGGAGGCGCAAGGGCTGGCGGGACGGGAGTTCAATATTGGTTCGCCGAAACAGGTCGGCGAAATCCTTTTCGACGAAATGAAGTTGGATGGTGGGTCGAAGACCAAGACTGGGGCGTGGTCCACTGATGCATCCGTTTTGGAGCAGTTGGCGGAGCAAGGCCATGATCTGCCGCGCGTTGTTCTGGATTGGCGCGAGCTTTCCAAGCTGCGCTCGACCTACACGGAGGCGCTCGCTCAGGCGATCAATCCGCGAACCGGGCGCGTGCATACGACATATGCGCTCGCGTCGACCACGACGGGGCGCCTCTCTTCCAACGATCCAAATTTGCAGAATATTCCGATCCGCACCGAGGAAGGGCGCAGGTTGCGCGACGCTTTCGTGCCCGAAGCTGGAAACGTGCTCGTTTCAGCCGACTATTCGCAAATCGAGTTGCGCCTGCTCGCCCACGTCGCCGATATCCCACAACTAAAGAAGGCGTTCGCGGACAACATCGATATTCACGCCATGACCGCGTCGGAAATGTTCGGCGTTCCGGTGAAGGACATGCCGAGCGAGGTGCGCAGACAGGCTAAGGCGATCAATTTCGGCATTATCTATGGGATTTCAGCGTTTGGATTGGCCCGCAACCTCGGCATCGCGCGCGCGGAGGCCGACGCCTACATCAAGAAATACTTCGAGAGGTTTCCGGGGATTAGGGACTATATGGAGGCGATGAAAGCCTTCGCCCGAGCCAACGGTTTCGTGACGACGGTCTTTGGCCGCCGCATCTGGATTGCGGGCGCGAAATCCAAGAACTATCAGGAGCGCGCCTTCGCGGAGCGCCAGGCCATCAATGCGCCGCTGCAAGGCGCCGCCGCCGACATCATCCGCCGCGCCATGGTGCGCTTGCCGGACGCTTTGCGGCGGGCGGATTTGCAGGCGCGGATGCTTTTGCAGGTGCATGATGAACTGGTGTTCGAGGCGCCCCATCACGAGGCGGAGACGCTCTGCGCGCTTGCGAAGCGTGTGATGGAGGGCGCGTCAGAACCGGCGGTGGCGCTCAGCGTGCCCTTGACAGTCGAAGCAAAAGCCGGCGCGACTTGGGGGGCGGCGCACTAGGAGGAGACATTGCATGGCTTGGAAATTGAAGGTCGCGATCTTGGCGGCGGCCCTAGTCGGCTGTTCGCCGCCGCCAGCGACGCCGCCGGCTCCGCAACCGAACGCAAGCGAGGCGCCAACCCCAGCCGGGGAGCTGGAGGAGTTCATGCTCCCGTCGGGCAACATTGGCTGCGTATACATCCCGCCCGGCGGGACGGCGGTATATCGGAGCCCGGACGGTCGCGCTGAATTGCAGTGCGATCGTGTGGCGCCGACCTACGTCCGGATTGTAATGTCGGAAACGGGTCCCGGCGTCGTGCAGGAGAATCTGGGCGAAGCGCCGTGCTGCTCCGGCGAGGTGGTTGCCTACGGACAGAGTTGGTCGCGCGGCCCGTTCACGTGTCAAAGCGCGGAGGCCGGCCTCACCTGCGCCAACGGTGATGGGCGCCGCCTAACCCTGAGCCGCGAAACCGCCGCGATTCGCTGACCGCTCACTTTGTCGAGATGGGGGCAGGTCGTTGCGCGAACGCTGTTCCCAGGAGGCCCGTTGACGGCTAAGACATGGCGCGTCAGTGCATTGCTGCAAAGACAGGAACAGCCGCGCCCATCATGCCGACCATTGCTCTAGTCGACGACGACGAAAACATCCTCGCCTCGCTGAAGGTTTTGTTTGAAGGCGAGGGGTACGCCGTGCGTACGTTCACCGACGGCGCGGGAGCCTTGGCGGCGCTCTCGGAAAACCCGCCCGATATCGCGATCCTAGACATAAAAATGCCGCGCATGGACGGCGTCGAGGTGCTCCGGCGCCTACGGCAGGGATCGTCCTTGCCGGTCATCTTCCTCACCTCGAAGGACGATGAAATGGATGAGGTCGTCGGCTTCAATGTCGGCGCCGACGATTACATCAAGAAGCCGTTCTCGCAGCGGTTACTGAGTGAGCGGGTGAAGGCGCTGTTGCGACGCACCCGAGTTGGCGCGCCCGGCGGCGAAGCGGTCGGCGACAAAAAGCCGATTGTGCGGGGCGAACTCACGCTCGATCCCAATCGGCACGCATGCACCTGGAAGGGCGAACAGGTGCGCCTTACCGTCACGGAATTTCTTATTCTCCAAGCGCTCGCTCAGCGCCCCGGCTATGTGAAAAGCCGCGACCAGCTGATGGACGCCGCCTATGACGACCAAGTCTATGTCGACGACAGAACAATCGACAGCCACATCAAGCGGCTCCGCAAAAAGTTCAGAGAGATCGACGGCGAGTTCGACGCCATCGAGACGCTTTATGGCGTTGGCTACCGCTACAACGAGAGCTGAAGGCTTTCGCGCGTTCCTGCGCTCGCGCATCACGCGCACGATCTTTATCTGGAATTTCGTCGGGCTGCTCGTCCTTATCGTGGGCGTGCTGTTGCTGACGGAGATGCGCGCCGGGCTGACGGAAGCGCAATTCCGGAACCTGCGCACGCAAGGCGAACTCATAACCAATCTGCTCATCGAGACCGGCACGGTCGAGGGCGACCCGTATCCATACGTGAACGAATCGGCGGTTCGCACAGTTTTGCTGCGGATTTTGCCGCCGATCGCCGAGGGCGGTCGGCCAGGGGTTGGCCGGCCTCGGATCCGCATGTTCGCGTCGGATGGACGGCTCGTCGCCGACAGCGACGTTCTCTACGACGTGCTCGAGGGGCAGCCGTTGCCGAGCATCGGAGAGCAAGAGAGCGTTGGCGACGCGATTGGACGCGTGGCGCGCAACGCCCAATCTTGGCGCTTGACGCCTTGGCGTGCGACGACGTCCCTCGAACAAGAGCATATGCGCGCCATGCGCGGCGAGATTGTGAGCGGCGAGCGTTTGAATGAAAAAGGCGAGCGCGTGGTGTCCGTCACCTTGCCGCTTCGGCGCGTGCAGATGGTCATGGGAACCGTCACCATTGAAAGCGCGGACGTGGAGCGCATTCTCGTGGCGGAACGCGCGAGCATGATCCCGTTTGTGATCGGCGCGGCGATCGCGCTATTCTTGTCGTCGCTGCTTCTGGCATTGTCGATCGCCAACCCGCTCCGCCGGCTCGCGGGGGCCGCAGACTCGCTGCGACTGACGGGAGCCACGCGGTTACGATTGCCGGATGTTTCGAAGCGCAAGGACGAGATCGGCGCCTTAGGGGCGTCGCTGGAAGCCATGACGGGCGCGCTCGCCGATCGCATCGACGCAAACGAGCGTTTCGCCGCCGATGTCAGCCATGAGATCAAGAATCCCCTCGCGTCTATTCAGAGCGCCGTGGCTTCGGCGCGAACAGCCAGCGATCCGGCGCAGCAAGCGCGTATGCTGGCGATTGTCGGCCAAGATGTGCAGCGGCTTGATAGGCTTATCACCGACATCGCGCGCGCCAGCCGCATAGAAGCTGAGACCGCGCGCGGCGATCTCGGCGTCGTGGACCTCGGGAACCTGCTCTTCGAACTCTGCCGCGCCTATGCGCCGGACGAGCGATCGCCGGTCGCGGTAGAGTTTCGGGGGGCCAAGCCGGAAGGCGCGACGGTGTTCGGCCAGGCGGGTCCGCTGGGACAGGTGTTCCGCAACTTGATCGACAATGCCCGGTCTTTCAGCCCCCCGGACAAGCCGGTTCAGGTTGGGCTCGAGACCATAAGGCAGCGCGAGGGGGCGATTGTCCGCGCTACCGTTGATGACGACGGGCCCGGGATACCTCCCGAGAACCTGGAGACCATTTTCGAGCGGTTCTACACGCAGAGACCGAAGGGGACGGCGTTCGGCGGCAATTCCGGGCTCGGATTGTCTATCGCACGCCAGATCGTAAATGCGCTCGGGGGACGCGTTTTCGCGGAGAATAGGCCCGCCGGCGGGGCTCGCTTGGTCGTGGAAATGCCGCTTCGGGAGGTGACGTGACAGGGCTGTCAAAAAACTTCCAAGGGGTGCTGGTTTTGCTTTTCTCGCACTTGCGAAATGATATGGTCCGCCCCCACCAGGTCGCGGGGGCCGGTGGCGGGAGTAGTCAATGATTGGCGTCGTGGTGGTTTCCCACGGCCGTTTGGCGGACGAGTTTGTCGCCGCGGCGGAGCACGTCCTTGGCCCACAGGATCAGATGCGCGCTGTCGCGATCGGTCCGCATGACAACATGGAAGAACGGCGCGCCGATATTGTCGATGCCGTCAAGGCGGTCGATCGGGGTGACGGGGTTGTCGTCCTCACTGATATGTTCGGCGGAACACCGTCCAATTTGGCGATTTCCGTCATCAACCAAGTGAAGATCGAAGTCATTGCCGGCGTAAACTTGCCAATGCTCATCAAGCTGGCGGAGGTACGCGGGCGGATGAAGCTCCCTGAAGCCGCGCTCGCGGCGCAAGACGCCGGCCGCCGCTATATTCGCATTGCCTCGGTGGAGCTTGCCGGCAGCGTCCAGAAGAGCGCTTGAGCAGAGAGCAATGGGGACCAAGCGAATAATCCCCATCACTAATATCCGAGGCCTTCACGCGCGCGCGTCGCGAAAGCTCGCCGAGATCGCGCTCACCTTTGACGGTGCGACTTCAATACGAGTACGTCGCGAAGATGAGGAAGCGGATGCCCGTTCGCTCATGGATTTGATGATGCTTGGCGCTGGCGTTGGCTCGGAGGTTGAGGTCGAGGCGGAAGGGCCGGAGGCGACGCAAGCGCTCGACGCCATCGAGGCGCTGATTCGCGCGAAATTCCACGAAGGCGAATAGCGGGGGCGAGCATGCAAACGGACGGCGCGGAAGCGCTTGGCCTTGTCGCGGGGTTCATTGGATCGTTCGCATTCGCGCCACAGGCGTTCAAAATCCTGCGCGATCGCAACGCCGAGGCCGTATCGGGGGTCACCTACGTGATGGTGCTCGCGGGCGCCATGCTCTGGCTTGGCTATGGCGTTTGGCGTGCGGCGCCTTCGATCGTGTTGTGGAACGCGGTCGCGGCGTGCTTGGCGGCGCTTGTTTTGGCGCTGAAGTTCCGCTCCAGCGTGCCGCGTTCAACTTCCTGACAGCCGAACTCGCCTTCCGCTGCTAGCCGACGACGCGAAATTCTCCCGCTGATTGTCGCGCCCGCACGCTTTCTGCGCGCAAGTTCTGTCATTTGCCATGCGACGCGCGAGACTCGCGCCCAGTGGACTCTTGCGCCCAAGGGAGGGACGCCATGACATGGACTCAAATCAGCGCTCAAGCGATGGAGTGGCTGCCGGAAATCGCGTTGGCGGCGATCATTTTGATTGTGGCGCACTTTGCCGCGAAAACGGTCAAGTGGGCGATCGCAAAGGGGTTTGATCGGCTCCCATTCTTGTCTCGGCGCGATAGCGACGGTCCAGGCGGTTTGAAACCAGCTGCGGACGTTGGCGAGCGTGTGGGAGAGGTCGGCTATTGGCTGGTCTTGCTGCTTGGCCTGCTGGCGGCGCTGAACGTGTTGCAGCTCACAGCAGTGGCCGCGCCGCTGTACGATATGCTGAACGGCTTCCTTCAATATCTCGACAATATTGTTGGCGCGGCACTGATTTTTGTCGTCGGGTTCGCGCTCGCGACTATCGCACGAAGAATGGTCGAGGCCACGGTGGATGCCGTGGATCTAGATCAGCGCCTGATCGATGCTGGCTTAACCCACACGCCGCGCGGCCACGGATTGGCCCGTATGCTGGGCATTCTCGCCTTCACGCTGATCATCATCCCGGTGGCGATCGCCGCTCTCGATGCGCTCAGCATTGAGGCTATCTCCCGACCGGCCACGGCCATGCTCCAGGACATCCTCGCGACTATTCCGCGCGTCATCGGCGCGGCGCTGATCATCTTCATCGCCTACGTCGCAGGCCGTTGGATCATGACGCTGACAGAGGAAGGGCTGAAGTCGATCGGCTTTGACGCCATCATTTCGTCGATCGCCAACGCTGAGCCGGTGCGGGTTGGGCGCGAAAAAATGGATATCACGCCCGGCGTCGACACCGTGGACATGTCGCGCTTTCCGCCGTCGCGGATGATTGGGCTGGCAGTTCTGATCGGGATCGTCCTGTTCGCGGCGGTGGAAGCCGCGCGCTTGCTGGCGTTTACCGCCATGGCCGCCATGCTCAGCGAGGTGGTGACGCTGGCGAGCCGCGTTCTCTTCGGGGCGGTAATCATCGCCCTCGGCATCTTGCTGGCCAACATCCTGGCCGCAGCGACCCGTCGGGAAGACAAGGCGGCGAGCGAAATCATGTCGGTGCTGGTGCGCTGGGGCGTCATCGCGCTCGCCACGGCTGTCGGCTTGCGGTTCATGGGGCTCGCCAACGACATCATCGTACTGGCGTTCGGCCTGATCCTTGGATCGGTTGCGGTCGCCGTCGCCATCGCGTTCGGCATCGGCGGACGAGACGCGGCGAAGCGGTTGCTGGACCGCTGGGCCAATAACGGCTGAACTCGACATCGTGTGAGAAGGGCCGCCGCCGCCATCGGCGGCCCTTTGCCTTCGACAGGTTTGCCTGCTATTGAGCGCCCGCCCGGCAAGGAGCGTTGCGACGGCCCCTGAATCGTTTCAGGACGACCGCCAGGCTTGCCGGGTTTCCCGCTTGGAACGACGCTCGCGAGCTTTCTAAAGGAGGCGCGCGATGAGCGCACAGGATTTTGTCGTAAAGGACTTGGGCCTCGCCGAGTGGGGTCGCAAGGAAATCGAAATCGCCGAAACGGAAATGCCGGGCCTTATGGCCTTGCGATCCGAGTATGGCGCATCGAAACCGCTGAAAGGCGCACGCATCGCCGGTTCGTTGCACATGACCATTCAGACCGCGGTTCTGATCGAGACTTTGCAGCACCTCGGCGCCGATGTTCGGTGGGCGTCCTGCAACATCTTTTCCACCCAGGATCACGCGGCCGCCGCCATCGCGGCGAAAGGCACGCCGGTGTTCGCGGTGAAGGGCGAAACGCTTGAGGATTACTGGGACTACGCGCACCGCATCTTTGAATGGCCAAATGGCCAATACGCGAACATGATCCTGGATGACGGCGGCGACGCGACGCTCTTATGCGTGTTGGGGCCTAAGGCGGAAGACGACCCCGAGTTCATCGCGCATCACTCCAATGAAGAGGAGGAGGCGCTGCACAACAATATTCGTCGATACTTGAAGGAAAAGCCGGGATTCTACCGCGCCATTCGTGACAGCGTGCGCGGCGTCTCGGAGGAAACCACGACAGGCGTGCATCGCCTGTATCAGATGGCCGAGCGCGGAGAGTTGCCGTTTCCGGCCATCAACGTGAACGATAGCGTCACCAAATCGAAGTTCGACAACCTCTATGGGTGCCGGGAATCGCTCGTCGACGCGATCCGCCGCGGCACGGACGTGATGCTCGCGGGCAAGGTCGCCGTGGTGGCCGGCTATGGCGACGTGGGCAAAGGCTCCGCGGCTTCGCTACGTCAAGGCGGCGCGCGCGTCATGGTCACCGAAGTTGATCCGATCTGCGCCCTGCAGGCGGCGATGGAGGGGTACCAAGTCGTCACGATGGAGGACGCTGCTCCCCATGCCGACATTTTCGTCACCGCTACCGGCAACAAGGATGTGATCACCTTGGATCACATGCGGGCGATGAAGAACAACGCCATTGTCTGCAATATCGGACACTTCGACGCTGAAATTCAGATCGCCGCGCTGCGAAACTTCAAATGGGACGAGATCAAGCCGCAGGTACATCACGTGGAGTTTCCGGACGGCAAGAAGATCATCGTTTTGTCGGAAGGGCGCTTGGTCAACCTCGGCAACGCCACCGGTCACCCCAGCTTCGTCATGTCGGCGTCGTTCACCAATCAAACGCTCGCGCAGATCGAATTGTGGACCAACGGGGCGAAGTACGAGAAGCGGGTGTACACGCTTCCCAAGCATCTGGATGAAAAGGTCGCGATGCTTCATCTTGAGAAGCTGGGCGCGAAACTGACAAAGATGAGCAAGCCGCAGGCGGACTATATCGGCGTCCAACCGGAAGGGCCGTTTAAGCCCGACCACTACCGCTACTAGCGCGCGGCGCGGCGACTCAAATCGGGTCGCCGCGCGCTTTCCCGGTTAGCCGCCGCGTTCCTCTTGGATGCTTTCGATATAAGCCAGCAAATCGTCGATCTGGTCGGGTTCTAATCTGAACTCTGGCATCGAAGGGTGTCCAACGAGAATGCCTTCGGCAAAGGCTTCCTCCAGCGCGTTGACTGGATAATTCCGAGAGAAGGTTCGGAACGGCGGCGACAGCGGATTGCGGCTCTCGCCGGTTGGTCCGATGGCGTGACACGTCGAGCAATTGACTTCTGCGAGGCGGCGGCCTTCGGCGACATCGGCCTGGCGCGCGGACGCGCTCGGGCCAGATGCATACGCACACGCGGCTAGCGTCAAGGGAAGTGCCAAAAGGGCGAATGCGTGCTTCATTCCACCGCCTCTCTATAAATGATCGGCGTCCATTTGGGACTCTGCCTTGATCGGCGTCAACAATCCCCAAATTCAGGCAACAGCAACAATTGCGTCGCGGTGACGATCTCGGCAGAAAGGCGCCGCGAATTCAAGAGTTGATCAATGCTTGTCAGGGCTACGCGCACGCTTTCAGCACTAACCGCGCGCTCTCTCTTTTTTGCTGGTCTCTTCATCCTGGTGGTCATTCTGCACCTTGGCTTGACAGGCGTGCTGCGGGCCCAGGGCGTTGGCGGGGGCGTGTCGCTGTTCATTTCCGGCGCCGCGATTCTGGCGCTTGTCCTCGGCGTGGTTCACGCGACGGAATGGGCGTCGGAGCGTTTGGAGCTGGCGCGCGAGATGCAGCGCGTTCGAAACCACTTGCCCTCTGGCCCGTGTTGCGTCGTTTGGCGTGGCGCGGCTGTTGCGGCGTCGGACGAAGACGCAATGCCTTGGGAGTTGGAAGCGCCGCTGCGCGTACGGTATCCAAGGCTCGCCCGACAACTCGCGGTGGAAGGCATTGCTGTCGTGGAGTTCGAAATCGCCGCGGGGGGCAAGGCCAAAAACATTGTGTGCGCGGACATTTGGCCGTCCACGGTGTTCTTTGAGGCGGCGCGCGAAGCGCTCCAACTTGCGGTATTTCGGCCGAAGCATGACGAGCACGTTCGCTTTGGCGCCACTTATCGGATTCCGTTCATCTTCCGTATCGAAGGCGCGACGACGGCGCTTCCCGAAGGCGGCCGCGTCTGAAGCGCACGGCCGCCAGGGATGGATCGCGCCGTGGCGCTTGACGAGACGGATACGCAAGTTGTGAAGTACGCGCATGGCTAGTCCGATGCGATGGATATTGTTTGCGGTCATGGTGCTGGCGCTGGCGCCGCTCTCGCCGCCCGCGCGCGCCGCATTCGGCGACTGCGCTAGCGCTGCCTATCGCGCGTCTTTTGATCCGCGTTTGGCCGACATCGAGTATGATTGCGTTGAGCGCCTGAGCATCCCGGTCAATACGCGCAGCGGCGGGCGGCGCATCAGAATCGTACATGATCGTATGGCGGATTGGATCGTCAGCTCTGGTGAACTCGCCGAGTTCGATCGCGGCGCGCGCGCCGCCGCAGCCGCCATTGGTCGTCTTGGCGACATCGACTTAGAAGATGTCACCATCCTGCTCGCCGACGATTTTCCGCCGCGGGAAGACGCCGACAGTTTCAGCAATATCGCGGCGTGGACGGAGTTCGATCGAGACGGCGAATGCCGGATTGCCGTCTATTTGGTGGGTCCGGCGAGCCGGCCTGCGTTTGCCGCCTGGCTTATCGCGCATGAAATCTTCCACTGCGTGCAGGTGGCCAATCTCAGCGCCGAGCAGATGGCGACGGGGTCGATAGGGGTTGGCGGCGGCGGTGATTGGTGGATTGAGGGCTCCGCGACGTGGTTTGCGGCGCTCGCCGTGCCCGCCCCCGCGATTTTGCCGGACCTCGTCGCTGAATTCGATAGTGCGTCGCCAACGACGCCGCTTGATGAAATGGCGTATGCGGCGGCTCCTTTCTTTCTGTGGTTGGGCGTCGATTCATCGCCACCGGGCGTCATGCGCTTTCTGCAGTCGATGGCGGGCGATCGCGCCGCCGCGGCTCAGCACGCCGCGATGGCGCGGGCCCTTACGCAGGATGATTGGTTGCGCTTCGCGCAATCATATCTCGATGGCGAGATACGTCACCCTCTTGGCACGCCGCTCTCGTTCGAACCCCAGGCCGGCGCGAGCTGGCGATGGGCCGCCACGCGTACGGAGACGACGCCGCTTCCCCCCTTCGTTCTGGTGCGTGGCGCCGCCGCTTTCGAGTGCGGCCGTTGGCGCAACGCCGTGACGCCCTCAGAGCGGCATCGCGCGCGGCGCGTTGGTGAAAGGGAGTGGGGCACATTGCCGGTCGAGCTGGACGCGACGTCCGGCGGCGGCGAATTTCAGGTTGTCGCCATGAACGCGAGCGCGTCGAATGAGCGGCTCGTCATTCACGGCCGCATGGATGCGGGCTGTGGAACGTGCGCGGATATCGTCGAGCGGGATGCATGTTTGGTCGGCGAGTGGCAGATGACCGGCGGCGGGCCAGTGGAATGGATGCGGTCGCGCGGCGTGCCTGGCGCTTACTCGACATCGAACGCAACCGTCACATTCCGCCGTGATGGCACGTATCTCACAGGCGTCTTGGAGGGCGCGGTCGGCGCGGAGCAACGCGGCGTGTCTACGCATGGCGGGATGGCCGCGCAGGCGGGCGGCCGCTGGTCCGCTCGCGGCGGCGTCTTGAGCATGTGCAATGACATGCAGGCAAATTCGGGTCGGATCATCACCAGTGGTCCCGACGCTACGGTGCGGACGGACTTTGGCTCATTGCCAACGCGATCCTCGCAAGTGCGCTACGTTTGCTCCGAAGGCGCCCTCAGCACCGAAATGGACATGCCGCGCGGCGCCGGGACGATGTCGACCCAATATTCGCGCATCGGCCGCTAACGCGGATCAAGCGTTAACCGATTGAACTTTAGTAACTTAACCTCGCCTTCATCAATTTAAGCTGTTGTTAACGCTTGCGCGCATGAGCGGCGTTTCCTTCGCGCTTTGGCTGCGGGAGGATGCCGCTTGGGGCACGGCGATTCGTTTCGCCTACGGATGAAATAGGGGTCGGCATTGGACGGCGGATTCGCAAGCCTGCTTGTGGCGGCCGGCGCGGCAGCCATCGCGGTCGCATCGCTCTTGTGGGCGCTACGGGTGACCGATGGCGCGCGTGGCGGGGTGGATGCTTGGAAGCGGCGCGCGCGTGAGCTGGAGGACAAGATCGCCTGGGCGGACGCGATCTTCGGCGCGCATCCTGGCGTCGTGCTCATCTGGGAGGATGTGCTCGCTGACGAGGGAAGTGGTTGGGGAAAGCCGCGCATCTATGGAAGCCCGCTGGCGCTCGCGAGTCTTCTCAGGTTTTCGGATGACGCGTTCGCGGCCGATCCCGCTGTGCGCATTCTCCAGGGGCTTTCCGTCTTCGATGCGACAGACGCGACGGGTGCGGCGACGCGGCTGGCCCCCGCGTTGACGCGGCTTCGTCGGGAAGGCTCGGCGTTCTCCTTGAAGATATCGACGCCTGATGGCGTTTACGTCGAGATTGATGGACGGACCGCTGGGTCTCGGGCGGTGGCGTGGGTGCTTGATGCAAGCGTTCGCGGCGTGGAAGAGGGCGTCGCCGATGCGCGTATTGGCTCCGGGCACGAGGTCATCGCGCGCGACCCTGCGGCTTTCCTTGAGATGTGGAATGGCGCGCCGTTCATGGCGTGGCGTGTTAACGGCGCGCTGAAGCTCGAGTGGGCGAACCCAGACTACCTGGATGCGCTGGAAGCGCGCTCGCTCGATCAAGCGCTCAGCCGGAATCTGCAGCTTGATCAGGCAGCCGTCGACTTGGCGCGGAAAGCGATAGAAGCGGGGCAGTCGGTAGAGGAAACGCGCTCTGCGGTGGTGCGCGGCCAGCTGCGCACCCTACGTTTGCGCATGAGTCCTGTCGCGGGCGGCGCGGCGGGCATCGCCATCGATGTCACCGAGGCCGAAACCGCGCGTGAACAGCTTTCGAACCAGCAGCGTGCGCATGACGAGACGTTGAACTTTCTGGCCGAGGGGATCGTTGTGTTCGACGCTTCCCGTCGCCTGATGTTCCACAATAGGGCGTTCGAGCAGATGTGGGGATTGGACGCCGCCTTCTTGGCCGAACGTCCCGCACACGCGGCCTTGCTCGATCACCTCAAGGAAAAAAGGAAGCTGCCCGCCCACGCAAACTATGCCGAATGGCGGGCGCGAGAACTCGCGCTCTACCAGGAGCACGGCGACCTGCCTCAGGATCTCTGGGTGCTCCCCGACGGCAGGATGTTGCGGATTGCGCGCCAACCCCATACGGCCGGCGGCCTTCTGCTTATTTTTTCTGACATCACCAACGAAGTCGCGTTGCGGAGCCAATACGATGCTCTGCTTCAGACCCAGCGCGCCGCGCTCGACAAGTTGCACGAAGCCGTTGTGGTTTTTGGATTGGATGGGCGTCTGAAATTGTCGAACGCCGCCTTCGCTGAACTATGGAAGATCGAAGGCGTTGCGCTGGGCGCGGACGCGCCGTTCGACCAAGTTATGGCGGCATGCCAACCCCTGTTTCATGACCGTGCGATCTGGGCTCAAATTCGCGCACGCATCACGGACCCATCGCCGGAAGCGCGCACTGAATTCCGGGGAGAGATGTGGCGCAGCGACGACTCGATCCTGAAATTTTTGACGCGGCCGCTGCCAGATGGCGCGACGTTGGTGGCGTTTCAGGACATTACCGCGAACCGGCGGGTCGAGGATGCGCTGCGAGAGCGCGCGGAGGCGTTTGAGCAGGCGGATCGGCTCAAGGGCCAGTTCGTGGAGAATGTCTCCTACCAGCTTCGCAATCCGCTGCAGGCCATTTACGGCAACGCTGAGCTGTTGGCCGCGCGTGTTTTTGGCCCGCTGAACGACCGCCAGTTTGACCAAGTCAACTCGATTATCGAAGCGTCAGCGTCGCTTTCGAAGTTGATCGACAACATTCTTGATGTGGCGATGGTCGAAGCGGGCAATGTTCAGCTTGATTTGGCGCCGGTGAACCTCGCTGACACCATCAACGAGAGCGTTCGCATGGCGGCGTCGAAGGCGCGCGACACCGAGGTTCCAATAAAGGTGCAATGCGCTGCGAACGTGGGAGAGATCGAGGCCGACCCCAAGCGCATCACGCAGGTGCTGGTGAATTTGCTTTCCAACGCGCTCCGGCACACGGAACGAGGCGATCAAATCACCGTCAGCGCTGAGCGCGAAGACGATGTTGTTCGTCTGACGGTCGCCGATACCGGCAAGGGAATGGGTTTCGAGGCGCAGGCGAGGGCGTTCGACAGCTTCCAGTCGGGAGACCGCCGCGGCGCCGGCTTGGGGTTGGCGCTGGTTCGGTCCTTCGTGGAGATGCATGGCGGCTGGGTGGCGTTGACGAGCGAACCGGGAAGAGGGGTTGCGGTGACATGCCACCTGCCGGTGCATCCTCCGAGTCAGCCCCTCGGTCCGCCGCCGGCGCCGTTGGGAAAGACCTCCACCAGCCAGCGCGCGGCATAAGAAGTCCGCTAAACGAGTGTGAACGCGCGGCGAACGCTACCCAGAGTAGTCGCGCACGATGGCGTTCAAGAATTCACGCCCTTCGTAAAGCGATCGAACGCGAATTTTCTCATTGAGGCCGTGGGCGTTGTTTTCGCCGGGCACAGAGAACATGCCGCTCATGCCGTAGGTTGGTATGCCGGCGGCGTTGAGGAAGCGGCCATCGGTAGCGCCAGGCGTCATGGTGGGCACGATAGGCGTGTCCGGCCAAAGGCGCGCGGCTGCGCGCTCGACCGGCCCCATGATGTTTCTCGTCAGTTGAGGCGCGTTTGATCCCTCTCGCCGACGCACGATGTCGACTTGAATCATTGGATCGTCCAACGCGCGCTGAAGCTCGGCTTGGATCTCCTCAGCGGCGTGCCCTTGCAGCACGCGGCACGACAGCATTGCAGTCGCCCGTTGCGGCAACGCGTTCGTCGCATGCCCCGCGTCGACTTGCGTTGCGACGCAAGTGGTTCGCATCATCGCGTTGAAGTTGGGGTCGCTCGCCACCACCTGTTGCGCTGCGGCGTCGTCCTGGTTTCGCGCAAGCGCCGCCATGGCGGCGCCCATGTCGCCGCCGATGATTGGCGCCATGCGCTCGAAGAAGGCGCGGGTGACCGGCGTGAGCTCCACCGGGAACTGGTGGCGCGACAAACGATCCAATCCGCGGCTCAGCCGGTAGATCGCATTCTCCGGAACGGGCCGAGAGGAATGGCCGCCTGGATTGGTCACGGTCAGCGAAATGACTTGGTGAACTTTCTCCCCCGCCTGAACGTTCAGTGCGACGGGTGCGCCGCTTGGCGAGAGAATGCCGCCGGCGCCCTCGTTGATGGCGAACTCGGCTTGAATCCACTCGCGATGATTGCTCAAGAGAAACTCGACGCCATTGACGCGGTTGGATGTTTCCTCGCCACAGGTGAGCGCCATGCGAATGGTGCGGCGCGGACGGGCGCCATTGGTCCGCATCCGGATCATGAGATCGACGAACACCGCCGCCATCGCCTTATCGTCGGCGGCGCCGCGTGCGTAGAAAAACCCGTTTTCCTCGATCAACGTGAATGGGTCGCGTTCCCAATCAGCTGGATTGGCGTTGACCACATCGATATGCGCCAACAAGAGAATGGCCCGCTGGCGTGATGAGCCGCGTAGAACCGCGACGAGATTTCCATCGTCAGGGCGGCCATCCGGGATGATGACGCGCACATCATCGCGGGAAAATCCGGCGTCGTAGAGGCGTGTCGCCATGGCGGTAGCGGCGCGCGTGCATGATCCGGTCGCTTCGGAGGAGTCGATCTCAACGAGTTCCTCGTAGATCGCTCGAAACGCGTCGCGGTCGGATTGGGAAGGCTGCGCATGCGCAACTCCCCATGTGGTGAAGAAAAGGCATGCTAGGACCGCGATGCGCATGGACGCCCTCAAACCGTATTGGCTAAGCCGCGCTTGTCAGTGTTGGCTCTTAGGGAGACGAACAATCAGGCCGTCGAGATCTTTTGTTATCTTGATTTGGCAGGACAGGCGCGAGGTGTCTTCTACGTCGTTGGCGAAGTCGAGCATGGACTGCTCCATGCTCGAGGCTTCCCCAGTCTTCGAAACCCATTGCGGGTCCACGTAAACGTGACAGGTCGCGCAAGCGCAGGCGCCGCCGCAATCCGCGTCGATGCCGGGCACCGCGTGCTTCACGGCCGCTTCCATGACGGTCTGACCTTCCGGCGCATCAACGACATGTTCTTTGCCGGAGTGTTCAATGTAAGTGATTTTCGGCATTGGTCCCCATTTCATCTTCAACGCGCGTTCGCAACCAACTCCTTCATCGGCCGCGACGTATCCACGATCACATCCGGCGGCAAGGTCCGCCCTGTTTGGATGAGCATCTTTGCGCCCAGATATTCCGCCGGCCGGTTGATCGCATCGACCGCGATCAATTTTTCACCCTTATAGTAGAAGGCGGCGAAGGCGCGGTCAGCCATGACGCCGCGTAACACGAGCCGGTCATACCCCTGGAACAGCCCTGCGATTTGAAGTTTCAGGTCGTATTGGTCGGACCAGAACCAGGGCGCTTCGACGGCATGCTCGTGACCAAGCAGGGTGGCGGCCACAATTTTCGCGCCCTCAACCGCGTTATGGACGCTCTCAAGGCGACAAACCCGATCGAAGTGCGCGATCGGCCGCGCGGCACAGTCGCCGATGGCGAAGATGCCTGGATCGGACGTGCGACAGTGCTCATCGGTGACAATGCCGTTCTCAATCTCCAACTGGCAATGCTGCGCCAGGGAGGTTTCCGGCGTGACGCCGATGCCGGCGATGACGATGTCGGCGGCGATCTCGGCGCCGTCCGCCAACGCGATGCCCGTCACCTGGTTCTTGCCCTTTATCAGCGCGGGTTGACCACCCAGTACGAAGCGAACGCCATGGCGTGTGTGCTCGTCCAGAAAGAAACCCGCGACTTCGGGGCTTGTCACGCGTGCTAGCGGCCGAGGCGCCGCCTCTATGACGGTGACCTCAAGGCCCAGCTTGCGTGCGACGGCCGCAGCCTCCAGCCCAATATACCCCGCGCCAATGACCGCAAGCCTTGCTCCCGCCACGAAGGCTGGCCGCATTGCATCCACGTCAGAGACGGAGCGCAGGACGTGAACGCCGGGCAAGTCCGCGCCGACGAGCGGCAGCTTCCGGGGGCGCGCTCCAGTCGCCAGAACGAGGGCGTCAAACGGAATTTCCCGCCCGCCCTCCAAACGCACACGCTTGTTTGCTCTGTCAATCCAAACAGCACGCGTGGACGGAAGGAAGGCGATGCGTTCTTCCTGGTAGGTGCTCGCGGGCCGCAGAAACAACCGATCGATCGACAGGTCGCCGAGCAAGTAGGCCTTGGAGAGCGGAGGGCGCTGGTAAGGGGGAAGCGGCTCTTCGCCGATTAAGGTGATGTCGCCTTCGAAACCGCCTTGGCGAAGGCGTTGCGCGGTCTCGCCGCCAGCCTGGCCGGCGCCGATGATGACCACCCGTTTGATGTCGACCGTACTCACAGAGCGTAGTGTTTGGCGACATCGTGGCGGGTGCGCAAGCGCGCGCTTGATGCGACGCCTTGCCCCTGCCAGCATGCCGCGCCGTGAGCGCAGAAGCCCCACCCGATTCGCTGGACCTCGTCTTGCCGGACCACGCTGCCACATCGGCGCTAGGTCGACGCCTCGGGGAGAAGCTGGCGCCCGGCGAGACCATCTGCCTGTCAGGTGGGCTCGGCGCTGGGAAGACAACCCTCGCGCGGGGCGCCATTTCAGCCTGGACAGGGTCCGATGAGGAGGCCCCTAGCCCGAGCTACACCCTGGTCGAAACCTACTCAGGGCCGCGCGGCGAACTCTGGCACGTGGATCTCTACCGCCTGAAAGGCCCCGATGAGGTCGTGGAGCTCGGGCTCGATCAAGCATTCGCGGAAGCGGCTTGCTTGATCGAATGGCCCGAACGCCTCGAAGGTGCGCTTCCGAGGGACCGGCTCGATATAGTCCTTTCGCAAGCAGCGCCGGGCCGCCGCGCCGCTCTTACCGCCCACGGAGTTTGGAGACAGAAGCTTGCAACGATCTGAGTCGCTGGCGCGGTTGCTTGAAGAAACTGGCTTTGCCGACGCCCAGCGCGTTCCACTCGCGGGCGATGCGTCCACGCGCCGTTACGAGCGGCTCAATCTGGCGGGTCGCCGCGCTATTCTTATGGATGCGCCGAAGAGTTCGGAAAGCGCGCCGTGTCCGCCAACCGCGACTCCCGATGAGCGACGCGCCCTCGGGTGGAACGCGACCGCGCGCCTCGCCGCTTCGCGGGTCGATGCGTTTGTCGCGGTGGCGTCTTACTTGGAAACGCTTGGCCTCACGCCACCCCAAATCTACGGCGCCGATTGCGAGGCCGGGTACGCGATCCTGGAAGACCTTGGCGACGATCTCTACGCCAACGTCATAGCGAATGGCGCCGATGAGATCGTTCTTTACGAAGAGGCGGCGCGTGTGCTGGCGCGCGTTCACGGCGCCGAGACGCCCGCGCGCTTGCAGGGCCCTGGAGGCGCCGTCTGGAATGTGCTCGACTATGACGCGCTTGCGCTGGAAGTAAACGCCGATCTGTTTGTCGAGTGGTTGCCGCGGGTCGCCGACGTCCGCATCGACGATGCGGCCCGTGCGAGGTGGGAGCAAGCGCGCGACGCACTCATCGCCGAAGCGCTGAGATTTCCGCGTGTGTTCACGATTCGCGACTACCACGCTGAGAACCTGCTTTGGCTGCCCAATCGCGAAGGTTTGAAGCGGGTGGGCCTGCTCGATTTTCAGGATGCGGTGCGCGGTTGGCGGGCGTGGGACTTCGCGATGTTGCTGCACGACGCGCGTCGCGACGTGAGCGCCGAGGCGAGCCGGGCGGCTGTCCGCGCCTACATCGAAAGCATCGGAGCCGATGAGGCGGATTTTGAACGCGAGTTGGCTGTGCTCGGCGCGATCAACGCAATGCGAATCCTCGGCGTCTTCGCGCGTCTGATCAGCAGGGACGGCAAGCAACGTTATGCTGCGTTCATGCCGCGGGAATGGGGGCACTTGGCGCGAACGTTGAAGCACCCCGCGTTGGAAGACGTCCGCGCATTTGTAGGGCAAGTCGCGCGGCCCCATCTTGAGCGCGCCTCATGAGCGCGGTTCCCAATACAGCGATGGTGCTCGCTGCCGGGCTAGGCACTCGAATGCGCCCGCTTACGAATGATCGTCCAAAGGCGCTGGTTTCGGTGGCGGGAAAACCGTTGATCGACCATGTGCTCGATCGCCTTGTCGAGGCGAAGGTGAAGCGGGCGGTCGTGAACGTTCACGCGTTCGCCGACTTGTTGGAGACGCACGTTCGGCGGCGGAGCGACATCGAGATTTTAATTTCGGATGAACGCGCATGCTTGATGGAAACCGGCGGCGGCGTGCGCCTGGCGCGTCCGCTCCTGGGTGATGCGCCGATCATCGTCTGCAACATCGATTCTGTCTGGGAAGAGGGCGCGGGTTCCGCGATAGGACGCTTGACGCGTGACTTTGACCCAGCACGCATGAGCGCGCGGCTGATGTTGGCGGCGATGGATCAGTGCTCGGGGTTCGATGGTCCGGGCGACTTCTTCATGGACGAGCACGGCGCGCTCTCGTTCCGGGATGCGCTGCCCCACACGCCTTGGGCCTATATGGGCGTGCAAATTATCGACCCGCGCGTGGTGGACGACGAACCGTTGGCGCCGTTCTCGCTGACCAGAGTGTGGCGGCGTCTGCGGGAGCAGGGCCGTCTTTTCGGCGCGCCGCTTGGCGGTTTTTGGATGCATGTCGGCGATCCGATGGCGCGTGAAGCGGCGGAGGCTCGGTTGAGCACAGCGCGCGGCGCCTGACGATGTTGCCGCTTGGGTTGCCAGAGCCGCTTTTGAACGGTCCGGCGCCTAGGGTGCGCGCGATCCCCGCATCAGCGCCGTTTCTGGACACGCTAGCGGAGGCGATGATCGCGGCGCTGTCTAGAAAGAACGATCCATTTGCGCTTTCCGACGCGCTGGTGCTGTTGCCGAACAGGCGATCCGCGCGGGGCCTGATCGATGCATTTGCGCGCCGGCTAGGAGGCGCGGCGTTGCTGCCGACAATACGACCGCTCGGCGATCCCCAGGCTGACGACGACCCCGATGTGTGGGGCGCCGATCCAATCGCCGAGCAAATGCCGCCTCCCATCGATCGAACGCGGCGGCGCTTGCAGCTTGCGGCTCTCATTCGGCGTCGCGGGAAGGCGGAGAATGGCGTGGATGATCCCGCGCGCGCGCTGGCGCTCGCGGACGAGTTGGCGCGTCTTCTCGATAGCGCGGCGACGGTTGATCGCGTGGCTTGGGAAAAATTGCCGACGCTGGTTGAAGAGATCGATCTCGCGAAACACTGGGTTCGTTCCGCCGACTTTCTGAGCATCATTGCAACCTACTGGCCCCAGCATCTCGCGGAGCAGGGCGTCAGCGATCCTGCCGCGCACGGAGCGGCCTTGCGCAGGGCGCTCGCCGCGCGGTGGCGGGCGACGCCGCCGCGCCACCCTGTGGTCATCGCGGGCTCCACAGGTTCTCAATCGACAACGCGAGATCTTATGCGCGTCGCGATGAATCTCCCGCTTGGGGTTGTCGTGCTGCCTGGCGTGGACGTGGCGATGGACGATGAGTCTTGGGACGCGATCGGCGATCAACACCCCCAATTCGCGCTTAAGGGCACGCTTTCGGCGCTCGGGCTGGCGCGGACCGCCATTCCGTCCCTGGCGGCGGAGAGAGCGAGCGGCGAAGCGCGACAGGCTTTGCTTCGCGAGGCGCTCGCGCCGGCCGAGAAAACGGCCGATTGGCTGTCGCGGCTGTCGGCCGGCGGCGGCGCCGACTTCTTCAGAAATGGCATGAACGGGATACGTCTGGTCGAGGCGGAAACCGAAGACGAAGAAGCTACGGCCATCGCGCTGATGTTGCGCGAGGCGCTTGAGCAAACAACATCCACGGCGGCTGTGGTCACGCCTGACGCGGCGCTGGCCAAGCGCATAGAATCCAAACTCGCGCGTTGGGGCGTGACGCCGGCCGTTTCGCACGGGCAGCGCCTCGGCGAGACAGAGGCGGGGCGGCTGATCGTGCTGCTTTGTGAATTGGCGATAGACCACACTGAACCGGTCGCGCTCGCGGCTCTATTGAAACACAGCCGCGTCAAGGTTTCCGGTGATCGGCATGCGCTCGCCGGCCTTGAGCATGAAGCGCTTCGGGGACCGCGCCGTTTCTCGAGTTGGGCCGAGCTAAAAGGGCTGACGAAAAGTCCGATGACCCGCCTGTCGGTTGAGCGTGTCGAAGCCGCCATGCATCCACTCGCCGCGGCCATGGCATGCGTCGAAATGGACTTCACCCGTTTCGCGGACGCTCTCGCTGAATGCGCCGAGGCTCTAACCGATGGCGACGTTTGGCGCGGGCGCGACGGCGAGTTGGCGGCGCAGCTATTGCGTGAAGCGATCGAACACGGCGCGCAAATCGGGCCCATGACCTCCTATGCCGCGCCGCGCGTGCTGATGCGGTTGATGGACGGGCGCGAAGTCGCGCCCGCATCGCGGGACGAGCGGATTGCAATTTGGGGATTGCTTGAAGCGCGTCTGCAACGACGTGATTTGATGATCTTGGCAGGCCTCAACGAGGGCGTTTGGCCTTCGCCTCCAGGGGAAGATCCCTTTTTGTCTCGCGCGATGCGGGAAGCGCTTGGCGTGCCCTCGTTGGATCAGCGCATCGGGCTCGCCGCTCATGACTTCGCGCAGCTTGCGAGCGCCCCGAACGTGGTCCTGTCTCGTGCGCTACGGAAGGACGGCGCGCCTGCACTGGCGTCGCGCTGGTTGTGGCGATTGAAGACGCTCGTGCAGGGCGCTGGGGCAACGCTTGAGAGCGCGGCGCCCTATGTAGCTTGGGCGCGTGCGCTACATACGCCCACGGCTTCGACGACGACGAAACCGCCGAAGCCGTGCCCGCCGGGCGACAAGCGGCTGAAGCGTATCAGCGTGACCTCCGTTGAGACGCTGATCCGCGACCCCTACGCCGTCTATGCGCGCCGGATACTGCAACTTGACCATCTAAAACCGATTGGCGCTTCAGCCGGCGCGGCTGAACGTGGCACGGCCGTGCATGCGGCCATCGAGCGGTTTGGCGACGGCGATGATCCAGAGCTGCTGCTGCGCCTCATGGACGAGGAGCTCGCCCGAGCCGGCGTGTCCGCGGAGCGTCGGGCCGCGGAGCAGGCGCGACTGCGCGCGACCGTAGGCGCGCTGATCGCTTGGTTCGCGGAGCGTCGGGCTTCAGGCGTCGAGGTGTTCCGCGAGGTTCGCGGCGCGGTCGCCCTGGGAGCGGTGACGCTAACGGGCGTCGCGGATCGCATCGAAGTGGGGCGAGGCTACGCCGCGGTCGCCGATTTCAAAACGGGGAAACCGCCCAGTGATCGCCAAGTGGAAACCGGACTAAGCCCGCAATTGTTGTTGGAAGCGGAGATGCTTGCTCGTGGCGCCTTCGAAGGCGTCCCGAAAGAGTCGGTCGACGATCTCTTGTACTGGCACATCGGCGGCGCTGATCCGGCTCCCCGTCTCGTGAAGCTTGAAGAGCCGGTAAGCGCTGCGGCGGCGAAGGCGATGGAGGCGCTTGAGGCGCTACTCTCACGTTACGCCCGCGCCGATCAACCATTTCTCTCGAAGCCGCGCGTTCAATTTATCAAGCCTTTCGCGGAGTACGATCATCTCGCGCGGCGCAAGGAGTGGGCGGACGCTGACGGAGGCGACGCATGAACGCGGACCATCGCCGCGAAGCGGATGTCAACCAAGGCAGGGCCGCTGATCCCGCGCACTCGGTGTTTGTCATCGCCAACGCGGGTTCTGGGAAGACCAAGGTCCTGGTGGACCGCATTGCTCGATTGTTGCTGCAGGGATCGAGGCCCTCGGCCTTTCTTTGCATCACCTACACGAAAGCGGCGGCCGCGGAGATGCAACGCAGGTTGTTCGAACGTTTGGGCGGCTGGTGCGTCGCGGACGACGCGCGGCTGCGCGAGGATCTGGATCGTCTCGGCGCGCAGGGCGTGAACTTGGCGCGCGCACGCGCGTTGTTCGCTCAAGCGCTCGAGACCCCGGGCGGCCTGAAAATTCAAACGATCCACGCTTTTTGCGAGCGTTTACTAGCGCGCTTCCCGCTAGAGGCCGGCGTGCCGCCTGGCTTTCAAATCGCGGACGAGGCGAGGGCAGGCGCGTTGTTGGCGGAAGCGCGCGCGGCGGCGGCGCTTGGATTGGGATCGCCGCAGGAGGCCTTTAAGCGCTTCGCAAGGCGATTGTCCGGTGATGCGTTGGAGGAATTGCTTGATCGGTTGGCGTCCCGGCGCGCCGATTTTCGGCACTTTGCTGAGAGGCGCCAAGGCGAATTGTTCGCGGCGCAGGCACTGCGCGATCGGCATGGGGTCGTTGTCGGCAGCGAAACGCTGGTCAGCGCGTTTGTCGATGCCCTAGACAGGCCGGCAATATGGGAGACGGTCGAGACGTTGGAGGCGTCAAGCACGAATGATCGACGGCTGGGAGGACGCGTGAGACGCGCGTTGGACCAGATCGACAGCGGCGGCGCTCCGGACGTCATTGCGCAAGCGTTTTTTGCGATCGCGTTCAACGACAATGGCGAACGATATAAAACTGCGGCCACGGCCACGCTGACGAAGCAACACCCGTGGCTCGCACACCGCTTGGAAAACGTCACCGACGCGATCGTTGCGCTACGCGATCGGTTCAATGCCAGCGAGAGAGCGGAAGACGCCGCGGCGGCGCTAGCGCTTGGCCTAAATCTTGATGAGAACTATTCGCGCGCCAAGGACCGCGCCGGCGCGCTCGATTTTGACGACTTGATTGAGCGCGCGTTGGACCTTCTCTGTAAGTCTGACGCCGCGCCTTGGGTGCTCTACAAGCTCGACGGAGGGGTTGATCACATCCTGATCGACGAGGGGCAGGATACAAGCCCTGGACAGTGGGATTTGATTACGCCTCTGCAGGAGGAGTTCTTCGCCGGCCTGGGCGCGCGAGAGCGCGTGCGCACGGTGTTCGCCGTCGGCGATCCAAAGCAGAGCATCTACGCCTTTCAGGGCGCTGACCCCGCTCGCTTCTTGGACGAAGCGCAACGCCTCTCGAACCGCGCCGCGAACGCTGGCAGCTCGTTTATCGGGCCGGAGCTGAGGACGTCGTTTCGCTCGGTGCCGCAGGTTCTCGACGCCGTGGACAAAACGTTTGCGCGCAAGCCTCTTGTCGCGGCAGAGCCTGCACGATCGGATGTCGTGCGCCATTTCGCATCGCGTGCGGACGAAGACGGCGTTGTCGAAGTCTGGCCGTTATGTCGCCGTCCGCTCGCAAAAGCCGCGAAGCCATGGGACGCGCCGATCGACGTCGAGCTAGGCTCAAGCGTTCACGCCGTCCTGGCCAGCACGCTGGCGGAACGCGTGAAGGCAATGATCGCCGCGCGCGAAGCGGTTTGGGAGAAAGGTGCGCGCCGCGCTGTGCGTGCGGGAGATGTGCTGGCGCTTGTTCGCAAGCGCGGTCCGTTGTTTCGTGAGCTGATCAGGGCGTTCAAGCGGGCGGGCCTGCCCGTCGCGGGCGCGGATCGCATGACCTTGTGTGATGAGCTGGCGGTGGAGGATTGCCTGGCGCTGATGCGCGTTGCGCTCGATCCCGCCGACGATCTCGCGCTTGCGTGCGTGCTGAAGGGGCCTTGGCTCGGGCTGACCGACGATGACGCGGATTTGTTTCCGCTCGCTTATGGGCGCCGTGTTGGCGAGACGCTTCTGCAAAGGTTGCAGGCGGAGACCTCCGATCGTTACGCATCCGCGCGCGCGTTTGCGGCGGCGTTGATCGAACGCGCGGATTGGGAGCCTTTCCGTTTCCTAAGTTGGGCGCTGGAGACGGCGCATGACGGCGCGCGTACGGGCTGGGAGTGCGTGTTTGCACGGCTTGGGCCGGAGTCACGCGATCCGCTGGAAGAGCTTTTGCAGCGGGCGCTCAAGCCGGCTGGACACGCGGCGGCGACGCTGCAGCGTTTCGTGCACGACGTCGAGTTTGACGCGGGGCAGATCAAAAGAGAGCTCGAAGCAGAGACCGGCGCCATCCGCGTCATGACCGTGCATGGAGCAAAAGGGCTCGAGGCGCCGGTGGTCATTCTCGCGGACACCACCGCCGGTGTGGACGACAAGCCAGACAATGGCTTGATCTTTGACGACGATGACGGGCCATTTGTGTCCTTCCGAAGCCGCGACGACGACGCGAAGGTGTCCCAGGCGCGTCTCGGGCACGCGCAGCGCATGCAAAGCGAACATTGGCGTTTGCTTTACGTCGCGATGACGCGCGCTCGCGACCGCTTGATCGTGTGCGGCGGGCAACATGGCAATGCGGTGGCGGGAGAAGCGCCGGAAAGTTGGCGACTTGCGGTTGAGCAGGCGCTGCAAGAGCTTGGCGCCGCTCCGATGGAGACGCCGTTCGGCGAAGGCCTGCGCTGGGGGCGTCCTGCAACGGCGCCAGAGTCGCCAGAGGCGGAAACCTCGAAGCCTCTCACACCGCCGCTTTGGGCGAAGCGCTCTTTCGGAAGCGTGACGAGCACCGTTGCCGCGGCGCCGTCGCGTTTGAAGCAGATCGACCCGCTGTTGTTTTCGCCGCGCGGAGAGGGGCGGAGCCGATTTCGGCGCGGCGTACTCATTCACGGACTGCTTCAACGCCTTCCCGAGCTGCCGCGCGACGGGCGTTTTGATGCCGCGCTGGCGTGGTTGGCGAGACAGGGCGTTCAGGAGAACGCGCGTGAAGCGCTTGCCAAGGAGGCGTTATCCGTCACTGAAAGCAGCGCTTTTGCGGCGGCTTTTGGCGTCAACAGCCGTGCCGAAGCGCCAGTTGTCGGCGAAGTACTAGGCATGCAGGTGCGTGGCGTCGTCGATCGCCTGGTGGTTGAGCAAAGTCGCGTTCTTGTGCTGGACTTCAAAACAGATCGGCCAGCGCCGATGGATCCAAATCTCACCCCGCAGGAATACGTCCTGCAGCTGGCGCTCTATGCGGAAGTGCTCAAGCAGATATTCCCAAAGAAGGCGTTGAATTGCGCGCTTCTCTGGACTGAGGCGCCGCGCCTTATGGAGCTGTCCGCCGCTCAGCTTGCCGGTGCGCTGGCTGACCTTCGCGAGAGTTGAAAGCCCTTGGGACGCAGCTTACATAAAAGCGCGAACGTGACGCGGGAGAAGGCCAGGTGCCCACAAGCAAGACGACGGACGATAGTTTCGAAGCCGATGTGCTGAAATCGACCAAGCCAGTGCTGGTTGATTTCTGGGCGGAGTGGTGTGGTCCGTGCAAGCAGATTGGGCCGGCGCTTGAAGAGATCGCCTCCGAACTGGGGGACCGCGTCTCGGTGGCAAAGCTCAATATCGACGACAATCCGATGACCCCGGGACGCTATGGCGTGCGCGGCATTCCTACTTTGATGGTGTTCAAGGACGGCAAGGTCGCATCCACCAAGGTCGGCGCTATGCCGAAGTCGAAGATCGTCGAGTGGCTAAACGAGACGGTTTAGATCAAGCGCAGCCGCAGCCAGCGAGAGCGATCCGCAAATCAGAATGCGTTTGGCGCCATCGCTGACGACAGCGTCGATGGCGCTATGCAGATCGCGAGCGCAGCGGGCGTGATCGCCCGCTGCGCTTGCGAGCATTAGGGGGGGCGCGCCCTCGGGCAGCGGAACGAATACAACGCGGTCGGCGGCTGGCGCGAGTTCCTCGACAAACGCGCGCCAATCCTTGCGCGCGCGCATGCCGATGATCAACGCAGTCCGCGCTGGGCGCGTCTGCTGCATGGCCGCGAGCGATCGTCGAAGCGCTGCCGCGGCGTGCGCGTTATGGCCGCCGTCCAGCCATAGCTCAGCGTCGCCCGCGAGCGCTTTGAGCGGACCGCGTGTAAGCGGCTGCAAGCGCGCGGGCCAATGCGCTGAGGTTATGCCGAACGCGAACGCGTCGTCGCTTATCGTGAAGCGCGTTGGGCCCAGAAGGACCGCACATGCAAGGCCCGCATTTTCGATTTGATGAGCGCCGGTGAGCGTCGGAAGCGGCAGATCGAGCGCACGCGATTGTGTCTGCACAACGAGCCGTCCGTGACTTCGGTAGGCGTCCCACTCTACGCCAGCGCGAAACAATGGCGCGCCGACGCGCGACGCTTCGGCTTCGATCACGTTCATGGCGTCGGGCGCCTGCCGCGCGACGAAAGCAGGAGAATTGCGCCTGAGGATGCCGGCCTTGTGCGATGCGATGTCCGCGATCGTGTTTCCGAGGACGTCTCGATGGTCGATGCCTATGGGCGCAATGACGCTCGCGGCGGGCCACGCGACGACATTGGTTGAATCCTCTCGCCCGCCCATGCCGGCTTCAAGAAGCACAAGATCAGCCGGCGTTTCGTCGAACAACATAAACGCAGCCGCCGCCTGCGCGTCGAATTGTGTGATGTCACGGCTGATCGCGGCCACGACTTCGGCGGCGCCGGCGAGTCGTTCCTCAGCGACGGGCTGGCTCGCCACCACGAAGCGCTCGCTCAAGCGCAGGAGGTGCGGCTTTGTGAAGGCATGCACGCGTAGTCCGGCCGCTTCCGCGATCGCGCGCATGAAGGCGATGGTGGATCCTTTTCCGTTGGTGCCAGCGACATGAACAACCGGCGGAAGGTTTGCATGCGGGGCGCCGAGTGCGGTCAAAACCTCGCGCAAGCTGGCAAGGTCAAAGGGCTTCCCGTGCCCAAACTCCGGACCAAACAGTTCCTCGAACCTGCGCAGCGGCTTGTCGTCGTCTCGCTCCGACATCCTCGGTTCATCCTGACGTCGAGAGGCCCTGCGGATATACGGGCTACTCGGCCGCTTTGGCGCGTTGCGCCTTGGTCGCCTTGCGTTTGGATTTCCCGGACGGCGCGTCGTCCGCCTCCAAGACGGATTCCGTCAGATCGAGCACTTCGCCGCCGTCGTCTTGGACGACCGCTCGCTTGTGCATCAACACCGACAAGAGCGTGGTGAGCGTGGATTTGAGTTGGCGGCGGTCGACCACGAGATCAACCATGCCTTTGTCGAGCAGATATTCCGAGCGCTGAAAGCCTTCCGGCAATTTCTGGCGAATTGTTTGTTCGATGACCCGCGGTCCCGCGAAACCGATCAGCGCGCCGGGCTCCGCGATGTGGACGTCGCCGAGCATGGCGTAGCTGGCCGTGACGCCGCCTGTCGTGGGATCGGCGAGAACGACGATGTAGGGGAGGCTGGCTTCGTGCAGCGATTGAATCGCCAACGTCGTACGCGGCATCTGCATCAGCGACAGGATGCCCTCCTGCATACGCGCGCCGCCCGAGGCGGTCACCATGATCAGCGCCGCCTTGCGTCTTACGGCGGCCTCCGCCGCCGCAATGAACGCGTCGCCGGCCGCCATGCCGAGCGATCCGCCCATGAATTCGAAATCTTGTACAAGCACCACGGCGTGGGCGCCGCCGATCCTGCCATAACCGGCGGCCATGCAGTCATCGCGTCCGACCTTGGCGCGCGCCGATTTCAGGCGATCGGCGTATTTCTTGTCGTCCTTGAATTTCAGGGGATCGATCGCGACCTTCGGCAAAGTGATTTTTTGCCAGGCTTGGTCGTCGAACAAATGCTTGAAACGCGCGTCGGGGCCGATGCGCATGTGAAAGCCAGACGGCGTAACCCAGTCGGAGGCCTCCAACTCCGCGCGATACACAAGCTCGCCAGAGATCGGGTCCTTTATCCAAAGGTTATCGGGAGACTCGCGTGCGTCCTCGGGCTTTTTCCCGCGCAGCCCAGGCCGGGCAAAATTCGACAGCCAGTTCATGGGTTCGTTCCCTTTTTGGCTCGCGCTGTGCGCACAGCATCGCTCAGGAGCGTCACTTTGCGCAAGACGCGTTCGACGGCTTCCGCTTTCGCGCCGGCGGCGATTTCATCGACGAAAGCCGACCCGACGACGACAGCGTCGGCGGTTTGCGCGATCGCGCGCGCGGCGTCAGGTTCACGCACGCCAAAACCGACGGCGATGGGCAGCTCCGTTGTTTGCTTCAAGCGGCCCACTGCATCCTTCACGTGCGCACTGGACGCCGCTTGCGCGCCGGTGATCCCAGCGACCGACACATAATAGAGGAAACCGGAAGCGCCATCGAGCACCTTGGTTAAGCGGTGTTCGTCTGTTGTCGGAGTCGCGAGGCGAATGATCGAGAGATCGTGTTTGGTAAACGCGCGTCGGAGCGGCGCGTCCTCTTCCGGCGGCAGATCGACGACGATCGCCCCGTCGGCGCCCGCGGCATGCATGGCTTGCGCGAACGCGTCGTAGCCCATGCTTTCGATGGGGTTGGCGTAGCCCATAAGGATAAGCGGCGTGTCTTGGTCGGTTTCGCGAAAACGGCGCGCGAGTTCGAGTGTCTTCTTCAACGAGCCGCCAGCCTTCAACGCGCGCAACGCGGCTTTCTGGATGCTTGGCCCATCGGCCATCGGATCGGTGAACGGAAAGCCAAGCTCGATGATGTCAGCGCCAGCGTCCGGCAGTCCGCGCAGAATCTCAAACGTCGTCTCATTATCTGGATCGGACGCCATGATGTATGTGACAAGCGCGGCGCGGTTTTCGCGCTTGAGCGACGTGAAGCGGGCGGAGAGGCGTGTACTCACGACGCGCGCCGCAGCTGTGCGGGGCAATATTCGCGACCTAATACGACCGCGAACGTGTGAAGTGCGGGGGCCTTCCAAAAATCAGGGTCGTCGATTTCCCTTTCGGCCATTCCGTACTCAAAAGACAGCGATTCAAAGCAGCCGGCGTTCGCCGTCGGACGTTCATAGACGCACATAAGGGGCGTGTCCGGCGGCCAGACTGCAGTCCAACCCTGGCGTCCGAGTTGTTCGCAGTAGTGAGGTCCCCAATAATAATCGTCCTCTTCATTTTCCGCAGTGGGAAAGCGGATGCACCCAAGAATTTGACCGCCTCGATGATCGATGACGCGTTGGGTGTAGCTGTCGATGTGGCAATCGCTTGTTATTTCTGAGCCTTCGCCGAGCGTGATCGTGACAACCCCTGCGACGCTAAACGTCTCGGTATTTGACGGCGTGGCGCACCCAACAAACAACAGCGCGACAAAGGCGCCGGACGTGATTTGAAGTGCCGCTCTCACAGCCCAACCCCCAGGGCACCGGCCACCGTGAAGACGTCTTTATCCCCGCGCCCGCAGAGGTTCATGATGATGAGGCCTTTGGGTCCAAGCTCCATTGCTACATCGCCGACGCGCGCCAGTGCGTGCGATGGCTCCAGCGCCGGCAGGATGCCTTCGAGTTTCGCGCATAATTTGAACGCTTCGAGCGCCTCGGTGTCCGTAGCGCTGAGATACTGTGCGCGGCCGATGTCGTGCAGATATGAATGCTCCGGCCCAACGCCCGGATAATCCAGTCCCGCGCTGATCGAATGACCTTCGAGGATTTGGCCGTCTTCGTTCTGTAAGAGATAAGTGCGGTTGCCGTGCAATACGCCGGGCCTGCCGCCATTGATGGCGGCGGAGTGCTCGAAGCGCTCGTCGATGCCGTGGCCCGCCGCTTCGACTCCAATCAGGCGCACGCTTTCGTCAGCGATGAACGGATGAAAGAGGCCGATCGCATTCGAGCCGCCGCCGATGCAAGCCATTACCGCGTCGGGCAAACGCCCTTCGCGCTCGAGAATCTGCGCGCGCGCCTCCTGGCCGATGACGCTTTGAAAATCGCGCACCATTTCCGGGTAGGGGTGCGGACCCGCCGCTGTGCCGATGCAATAGAAGGTATCGTGCACGTTGGTGACCCAATCGCGCAGCGCTTCGTTCATGGCGTCCTTCAGCGTCGCCGCGCCACTCGTCACCGGGCGCACTTCCGCGCCAAGCAGCTTCATGCGGAACACGTTCGGCTGCTGCCGCGCGACGTCCACCGCGCCCATGAAGATCGTGCACGGCAGGCCGAAGAGCGCGGCCACGGTCGCGGTCGCGACGCCGTGCTGGCCCGCGCCGGTCTCGGCGAT
>DDSN01000042.1:0-5063 GCA_002343395.1 Hyphomonadaceae bacterium UBA2389
GCGCGCCCAAAGCCCGGGGGAATGTCGAGAACGAGCGTCGCCCTGTTGCTGCGCAAGGCCTGTTCGACGGCGCGGTCGTCGTTGAGCGCTGCTCTCAGTTCAAAATAAGGCGAGGAGGCAAATTCCTCAACGTAGGCGCGGCTCGCTGGGGTGCGGTCGCGGTCAATGACCGCAAGCGAAACGTCCTCAACGTTGAAGGAAATGCCATAACCGAAGGCCAAGGCCAAGACGAGCGTGCCAGCGAGCGCCATCGCAAAGCGCACCGGTTCGCGCAGCATTTCGAGAATTTCGCGCCGCGCCACGGCCAAGAGGCGCGGCATTTGCTTTGCCGGTTTGTCGCTGACCCCGGTGATGAGCGCAGAAAGGGCGTGCGCCGGCGGCTCGCCGGCGCCGCCGATCTGCATGTAGCGGACGAAAGCGTCTTCCAACGTCGCCGCGTTCTGGCTTTGCCGCAATGCGTCGGGCGCGCCTTCGGCGATGACCCGACCCGCATGCATGAAGGCGACGCGGTCGCACCGTTCGGCTTCGCTCATGAAATGCGTCGAGATAAAGATCGTGACTTCTTTGTCGCGGGCGAGCCTCTCTATTTCTTGCCAGAACGCCTCGCGCGCGGCCGGATCGACACCGGAGGTCGGCTCGTCGAGGATAAGCACTTCCGGCTCGTGCAAAATCGCGATCGCGAGCGACAGACGTTGGCGCACGCCGAGCGGCAATGCGCCTGCAATGGCGCTTGCATGGGGGTTGAGACCGAATTGCTCCTTGAGCGCGGCAATGCGCAGTGCGCCCTTATCGTCTTCCAGGCCGAAGAGCTTGGCGTGAAGATCGAGGTTCTGCTGCACGGTCAATTCGCCGTAGAGCGAAAAGCCCTGCGACATGTAGCCAACGCGCCGGCGTGTTGACAGATCGCGTGCATCGACGGGGCGCCCGAGCATCCGGGCTTCGCCTTCGCTCGCGGGCAAAAGCCCGGTCAGCATCTTCATCGTCGTGGTCTTGCCGCACCCGTTCGAGCCCAAGAAACCGTAGATTTCGCCGTGACGAACGCTGAACTCCACTTGGTCTACAGCCACGAACGCGCCAAAGCGGCGCGTGAGCCCGTGCGCCTCCACAGCGATGGGCGCGTCGGCAGCGGGCGCGTTACGTGCAATGCGAGCGGCAAGCTCAGCGCCGGTCAAACGCATGAACAGCGCTTCCATCGAGACCGCGCCATGTTCGGCTTTGAGCGCCATGGGCGCGCCATCGGCGATGATGGCGCCGGCCTGCATCAAGACCACACGGCCGAAACGTTCTGCTTCATCGAGATAGGAGGTGGCGACAATCAGCGCCATCGCCGGACGCGCGGCGCGAATGGCGCCGACAAGATCCCAGAATTGACGGCGTGACAGCGGGTCAACGCCCGTGGTCGGTTCGTCCAAGATGAGAATGTCGGGGTCATGCACCAGCGCGCAACAGAGCCCGAGCTTTTGCTTCATGCCGCCGGAGAGTTTTCCCGCTGCGCGCGCCGCAAACGGCGCAAGCCCCAAGGCGTCCATCAGCGCCTCGACGCGCGCGCTTGGCGCACCGCCAAACAGGGCTGCGAAATAGTCGATGTTCTCGCGGACGCTGAGCGAAGCGTAGAGATTGCGGCCAAGCCCTTGCGGCATGAAGGCAATGCGCGGCTGCACGGCGGCGCGCGCGCGTTCTTGCGAGAGGTCGCGCCCGAGCGTTTCCACCGCGCCGTGTTGGATGCGTTTGGCGCCGGCGATCAAAGCGAGCAAGGTCGACTTGCCGACCCCGTCTGGACCGATAACGACCAGCGCCTCGCCGGCGGCGACTGCAAGGCTGACATCATCGAGAGCAGGAGTGTTTCCGTAGGCGTGACGAACGCCGGTGAGCCGCGCGGCCCATGGCGGCGCCTCGCTCATGGTCGCGGCGCATCCCGAAAGCGGCGCGTCAACTCGGATTCGAGTCGCGCTGGCCATTGCGCGTTCGGGCGCATTTGAATGTAGGCCACGCCGGTGACGCCGACATTGAGCCGTTCAGTGCGGCTCAGCGCTAGCGCTTCGGGGATGCGTACGCGCACGCGGTACATGAGATTGTCGCGCTCGCCGCGTGTCTCCACTTGGCGCGGCGTGAATTGGGCTTCGGGCGAAATAAACGAGACCCGCGCCGGCAAGGGCGCGCTCGCGTCGGCGTCGAGCACGATCCGGGCAGGGGCGCCCATGGCGATCGCGCCGGCTTCGCGCGTGGGCAAAAACACGGTCATGTAGATGTCGGAGGTGTCAAGCAAGGTAGCGATCGGCCCGCCCGCATTGATGAGTTCGCCAGGTTCGGCCAAGCGATAGAGGATGCGCCCCGGGCGCGGCGCAACCAATGTCGCCTCGCCGATTTGCTCGTTGATCCGATCGGCCTCGGCCTGTGCGGCGGCGATATCGGCGTCGGCGGCTGAGCGCGCGCTTTGCGCGGCGCGCAATCCAGCCGCCGCGGTTTGTTGTGAGGCGCGCCGCTGATCCAAGAATTGTTCGGGGGCAAAGCCGCGGTGATGCAACGTCTCGGCGCGGCCGAACTCAAGCGTGGCAAGCCTAAGCGCGCTGCCTTGCTGGGCGATTGACGCCTCGCTCATGGCGCGCTGTTGGCGCGCCCGCTGAATGCGCGCCTCCGCGGCGCGTAGAGCGGCCTCAAGTTCGCGCGTGTCGAGACGCGCGATCACTTCGCCCGCGGCCACCGCGTCGCCTTCCTGCACCGCGATTTCGAGCAGGCGTCCCGGATAGCGGGCGATGATATCGATCTGGCGCGCTTCGAGCCGGCCGTTCGCCTTAACAAAGCCCGGGGGCGGATCTGACGGCGAGGCTAGCCATACGTACGAGCCGAGCGTCGCGCCGATGAGGACAATGAACGCCCCGATCGCCGCCGGCCAGCGCTGGGCGGGACGCAGCGGCGTCTTTGCCAGTAGGGCGTCAAGCTGGCGCTTGATGGTCTCAAAGATCGCGATTGCCGCCTCCCCAGTTCGAGCGCGCATCTATGACGCGGAGGCGACATTACCTGGCGGCGTTACGCGTCCGCCGAGGAAGCGAGGCAGAAAACCCGGCGTGCGCGCCGCGTAGGCGCGCCACTGATCGCCGAACTGCGCTTCCGCTTCGCGCTCCTCGCTCTTGGCCAGGCGTAGATACATGAACACCAGCACTGGAAACATGAGCGCGGTCAAGATTGTCGGCCATTGCACCAGAAACCCGATCATCACCAGGATGAAGGCGAGATATTGCGGGTGACGGATCGCCTTATAGGGGCCTTCGACGGCGAGGGCGCCGGCGGCTTGCGCCCGATGCAGCACGGTCCAGGATTCCACCAAGAGCCAGAGCCCCGCGATAATGAGGCCGTCGCTCAGCCAGTGGATCGGGGTGAAGTGCGGATCGCCGCGCCAGCCCAAGAGTGTAGGCCAGAAGTGCCCAGCATTATGCGTCAGGATGTCGGCGCTTGGCGCAAAGCTCTGCAGCCAAGGCGCGAGCAAATAGAGCGTCAGCGGAAAGCCGTACATCTCGGTGAAGAGCGCGACGATGAAGGCGGAAAAGGCGCCAAGGCTGCGCCAATCGCGCGCCGTTTGCGGTTTAGCAAAACTCAGCGCAAACACGATGAAGAAGGCGGAATTGACGAAGGCCAAAAGCCATAACCCATAGCCCGAGAAAGCGGCATGCTCAGTCATTGGCTACCCCCTCGCTGCGCTGTTGTGTTTGATTGTGCCCGCCATGGCCGCCGTGGCCGCCATGCATGAAGATGTGCATCAAAGGGCAGGCAAGCAGGATAAGCAGCGGCCATGCCGCCAAAAGGTGCGCGCCGTGTTCGGCAATGATGTAGTAGGCGCCTACGCCGAGTACGGCGAACATCAGAAGGCGCACAAGCCAAGGCGTGCGCGGGCGCTGGCCGCCGGGCGGGGCGGGCGAAGCGGGTTCATGATGGGCGTGCAGGCTCATGCTCTGATCCTTCGGCGGCGATCTGGGTGAGCGCGCCAAGCCGGGTCGACAGGCGGGGAAGGGCGGCAGATCGGTGTCCCAGTTTGTCGCGCTCTCAATCCTATACGCACGCTGAACCCGGTTCCCTGGCGCCGGGTTGAATCGATCGCTTGGGACCTCGCCCAGGGAAATTGCGACGAGGCGCGTATGAAGGGAGAGAGCCCGCGAGCGGCCTTTGTTGAGGAGGATCCCATGAGCCAGCCACCAAACGCCGAACGGCCCTCTGGCATCGGCGTCCTGCCCTTGGGCATCGCGCTGGCGGTGACGCTGTTGGCCGGCTACGGCGCCTGTTGGTTGGTCGCGGCCTCGCAATACGCGGCGCCGTTCGCGCATGCTTGGCTGCAATTGTTCTCCGCTGAACCAGCCGGGTCGACAGAGCAGCTCATCGAAGGCAGCATCTTCAGCGCAGTCGCCGCCTGGTTTGCCGCGCTTATCTTCGCGCCGGTCTATAACCTTATCGCGCGCGCCGATCGCATCATCTGAAACAACATCGCCGGCGACGCGGCGCTTGAGGGCAGGCATGACGATTAAGGTGGCTGTCAACGGCTATGGCGTGATCGGCAAACGTGTTGCCGACGCGGTCACACAACAAGCCGACATGGTGCTGACAGGCGTTTGCGACATAGCCGGCGATTGGCGCATCGCTGTCGCGCGCGATCGCGGCGTGCCCGTCTATTCCGCGACCGGCGAAGCCGGCGCCGGTTCGCTGGAGGACATGGCCCGTGGCGCAGACCTTGTTGTCGACTGTACGCCCAAAGGCGTCGCGGCTAAGAACGCGGCGCTTTATCGTGAGCTCGGTAGAAAGTTCATAGTCCAAGGTGGCGAGAAACATGATGTAACAGGCCACTCTTTCGTGGCTGAAGCAAGTTATGCAAGCGCCTTGGACCGGCCGTCCACACGCGTCGTATCGTGCAACACGACCTCGATCGTGCGGGTGTTCGGCGCCCTGCGGCGCGCAGGCCTCTTGCGGCGCGCGCGCGGCACACTGCTGCGGCGCGCTCTCGATCCCTGGGAAAGTCATCTCGGGGGCATCATGAACACGCTCGTGCCGGAAACGCGCGTTCCCAGTCACCAAGGGCC
>DDSN01000042.1:5080-6874 GCA_002343395.1 Hyphomonadaceae bacterium UBA2389
CATATGCACTTCTGGTCGGCCGATCTTGTCGGTCGCCCAAGCCGGGAGGACGTACGCTCCGTGCTCGCGGCCTCGCCGCGCGTGGCGTTCGTGCAGGCGAGTGAGGGGCTTGGCGCTCTCAATGCCGTCAAAGAGCGCATGCTCGATCTTGGCCGGCCGCGCGGCGATCTTTATGAAGTCGCCCTGCTTGAAGAGACGCTAACGGTTGAAAACGGTGAATTGTTCTGCGCTTACATGGTCGACAATCAAGCGATCGTCATCCCCGAGACCATCGACGCCATTCGAGCTCTGACGGGTGCAGAACGAGACGCGGCCCTATCAATGGCCAAAACCAATCGCGCGCTCTCCATCATTGCGGCCTAAAAGCGATTTGCCCGGTGCGGCGAGCGGGAACAGAAAACGATGCAAACCGAAACCTTGACGTTCGACGATCTCGTCACGCCGCTCGATCCCCTCGTGCTCGAACGGCATTTGAAACGCACGCCGGGCGTTGCTGACGCCAAGGCCAGTTTTGCAACCGGCTCGGTCACGGTTAAGTTTGATCCGGCGCTGACCAACGTCGCACTCGTACGCGAGGCCGTGAGCGCTTGCGGTTTTCATTGCCGCGGCGTGTCGGCTCCCCATCATTTGGGCGCGCGTGAGCACGAGCCTCACAGGCAGAAGGCCGCGCCGGCGCCCTCCGAGCGCGGTCACCAAGGTGCAGGCGATGTCGGCCACGAGATGGGCCATGGCGCGGGCATGGACATGGCCGCCATGGCGAAGGACATGCGCAATCGCTTTCTTGTCGCGCTCGGCTTTTCCATTCCGATCTTTCTGCTGGCGCCGATGGGCATGGAGGCGATGCGGATCGATCCGCCCTTCGGCTGGGATCTCAAGGTCACGCTCTTCTTTCTCGCCAGCGGCGCCATCCTCTATCCGGGCTGGCCGTTCTTCGTTGCGGCGGTGCGCGCGCTGAGGCGCGGCGTCTTCAACATGGCGGTGCTGGTGCTGCTCAGCGTCGGCGCAGGCTACTCCTTCTCCATAGGGGCCACCTTCATTTGGGGCGGCGCCCAATTCTACGAAGCCTCCGCGGTGCTTCTGGTGTTCATCCTGCTTGGACACTGGCTTGAAATGCGCGCCAGAGCCGGCGCGTCAGAAGCCATACGGCGGCTCATGGATTTGGCGCCGCCGATGGCGATCGTCATGCGCGACGAGCAGGAGGTTTTGGTCTCAACGGCGGACGTGAAGCTTGAGGATATTGTCGTCGTGAAGCCGGGCGGCAAAGCGCCAGTCGATGGCGTCATCATCGAGGGACGCTCCGACATCGACGAATCCATGCTCACGGGAGAATCATTGCCCGTGACCAAGAGCGTGGGCGACGCCGTCATCGGCGGCACCATCAATAAGAGCGGGATGATCCGCTACCGCGCCACCAAGATCGGCGCCGACACGGCGCTGGCGCAGATCGTCAAGCTCGTGCAGGAGGCGCAGAACTCAAAGGCGCCGGCGCAATTGCTGGCCGACCGCGCCTCGCAATGGCTGGTGATCGCGGCCATCATCATCGCCGCGGCGACGTTTGTGGCGTGGCTGGCAATCGGTCAGCCGCTTCTGTTTGCGCTCACTCTGGCGATCACAGTGCTGGTCATCGCTTGCCCTGACGCACTGGGGCTCGCCACGCCCATGGCCATCATGGTCGGCACCGGCATCGGCGCGCGTCACGGCATCCTGATCAAGGATGCAGTGGCGCTGGAGGATTCCGCCAAGCTCGATGTCGTCGTCTTCGACAAGACAGGCACGCTCACCGAAGGCAAGCCG
>DDSN01000030.1 GCA_002343395.1 Hyphomonadaceae bacterium UBA2389
GGCTAGGGACGCGCCCGCGCCGAGCAACACCCGCGGATGGCGGGAAAAAGGGGAATTTTTCATGAGCTTCTGGGATTCGGTGTTCCGCGCGATCTTTGGCAGCCGGGGATCGCGGCCAAGTTCGCCGCCTCCGCCTCCCCCAGCGCCGCCGCGTCCGCCCGCGCCCCCACCGCCCGCGCCGCCGGTTCCGCCGCCACCACCTGCGCCGCCCGCGCCCCCACCGCCCGTCACGCCTCCGGCGCCGCCACCACCTGCGCCGCCGCCAGCACCACCGCCGCCACCGCCGCCCCCGGCGGGTCCGCCGTCCGGATTCTCGCTGGACGGCCTGCGCGCGCAAAATCCGGCGCGGTTGAGCGACGCCGATATCGAANNCGGCGCGGGATTCTCTGACGGCCGCCCCTTGTTGTCGTTCGAGCCGTTTCAATTCAGCCAGGCGACCGGCGGTCGCTTCGACGCGAGTAACCCGAACGTTTCTCAAGGGTCGAACCGCGCCTATCTTGGCGGTGGTCAGTCCGCACGATGGACGCGCCTTGCCGAGGCCTATGGGCTGGATCCAGTCGCCGCCTTGGGTGCGGCGAGTTGGGGCAAGTTCCAACTTCCGGGACGGTATTTCGCCGACGCGGGTTACCCAGACGTTTTCACGTTTGTGGCTGACCTCGCGCAGTCTGAAGCGCGGCAGCTTGCTGCGTTCGAAGCGTACCTGACGCGCAAAGGCCTGGTCGACGAGTTGCAGCGCCGGGACTGGGAAGCGTTCGCCAGCATTTATGAAGGAGAAGCGGGCGGCGCTGCCTATGCCAGCGCGCTTCAACGCGCCTTCGCGGCTCTGCCGCCGCCGCCAACGGACGGATACCTCGAAGGCTTGGTCGCTGGATCGCGCGATGCCCTGACGCGCGCCGACTACGAAGCCGCGGCGACGAGCCTTGGCTGCGAGGTGGAAGCGGTGCAGGCGGTCGTCGAAGTGGAGAGCGGGCCGCTTGGGGCGTTCGCCAGCAACGGTCGCCCGATCATCTTGTTCGAGCCGCACATCTTCTCGCGTCGGACCAATCGCGCTTACGACGCCACACACCCCAATATTTCGTACCGATCCTGGGATCCGTCGAAATATCCGCGCTCTCAGGATGGCAGGTGGGCGCAGCTCCGCGAAGCCTACGCGCTCGACAAAGAGAACGCGGTGGCGTCGGCCAGTTGGGGCCTGTTCCAGATCATGGGCTTCAACCATGCCGCCTGCGGCTTCGCCAGCGCCAAGGAGTTCGTCACGGACATGACGCGCTCGCAGGCGCGCCAGCTTGCCGCGTTCACGGCGTTTGTGCGCGCCAACAATCTCGCCGACGAACTCGTGCGCAAGGATTGGGAGGGCTTCGCCGCAGGCTACAATGGCCAAGGTCAGGTTGAGCGGTATGGGCGGCTGCTGCGGGAGGCCTATGATCGCCTTAAGGCTGCGCCGTCGACAAGCTGACGCGGCGCGCTTGCGCGCGGCGGGGGCGGCGTCCTAGGTAGCGGGCTATCCATGGCACGCTACCTGATCACCTCCGCGCTCCCTTACATCAACGGCATCAAGCACCTGGGAAACCTGGCGGGCTCGATGCTTCCGGCGGATGTGCATGCGCGCTTCCGGCGCCTGCAAGGGCATGAGGTGCTGTTCATTTGCGCGACGGACGAGCACGGCACGCCGGCGGAACTGGCCGCCGCCGACGCCGGCCAGGAGGTGCGCGCCTATTGCGACGCGCAGTATCAGGTTCAGCGGGAGGCCTGCGACGGTTTCCGCCTGTCCTTCGATTGGTTTGGCCGCTCTTCGAATGCGCCGAACCACAAACTCACCCAACATTTTTGCGAAGCGCTCGAAAACAACGGGCTGATCGAGGAGCGCGTCTCGAAGCAAATCTATTCCTTGGATGACAAGCGCTTCTTGCCGGATCGCTATGTCGAAGGCACATGCCCCAATTGCGGTTTCGAGCGCGCGCGGGGAGATCAGTGCGACAGCTGCGGCACGCTGCTCGATCCGATCGAGTTGAAGAATCCACGCTCGAAGATTTCGGGCTCCAGCAATGTCGAGCCGCGTGACACCGCGCATCTCTTCCTCAAGCAGCCGCTGATGCAGGATCGCATTCGCGCTTGGGTCGACAAAGCGACGGAGTGGCCGCCGCTGGCGCGCTCGATCGCGTACAAGTGGCTCGATGAAGGCCTGATCGATCGCTCGATTACTCGTGATTTGTCCTGGGGCATCAAGGTCACCAAGGACGGCAAGCCGCGCCCGGGCTTCGAGAGCAAGGTGTTCTACGTCTGGTTCGATGCGCCGATTGAGTACATCGGCTCAACCGTCGAATGGGCTGACGCGACGGGCGGGAACTGGGAGCGCTGGTGGCGCGAGGACAAAGGCGCCGGCGACGTCACCTATGTTCAGTTCATGGGCAAGGATAACGTCGCGTTCCACACCGTGAGCTTTCCGGTCACGATCATGGGGTCCGGCGAGCCGTGGAAGCTGGTCGACCGGCTGAAAGCGTTCAATTGGGTAACGTGGTACGGTGGCAAGTTCTCGACGAGCGAGAAGCGCGGCATCTTCATGGATCAGGCGCTCGAGATTCTACCGAGCGACTATTGGCGTTGGTACCTGATGGCGAACGCACCGGAGAGTTCCGACGCCGCGTTCACGCTTGAGCAGTTCCAACAGACGGTCAACGCCGACCTCGCCAACGTGTTTGGAAACTTCGTCAATCGCATCACGCGGTTCGCCGCGTCGAAATTCGACTCGAAGTTGCCCGACGGCGGCGCGCCAGGCTTGGCCGAAGAGAAGCTCTCGCAAGAGTTTTGCGAGCGCCTCACTGCACTGACGCAGTTCCACGAACAAATGGAGTTTCGAAAGGCGGCGGCCGAACTGCGCGCGTTGTGGGCTACGGGCAATGAATACCTGCAGGCAGCGGCGCCGTGGACTGCAATCAAGACGGATCGGGACGCGGCGGCGATCGGCGTGCGCACGGGGCTCAATCTCGTCGTGTTGTTCGCGATCCTGGCGCAACCCTTCATACCCGACGCCGCCAAGGCCGTGCTCGACGCGATGAACGTGCCGGATAAGAACCGGGGCTGGCCGCTGGTCGGCGACGCATCCTTGCTCGACGCCTTGCCGTGCGGCATGCCGTTCACGCCGCCCGATGTTCTGTTCAAGAAGATCGAGGATGCGGACGTCGCCGCGTGGGCCGCCCGTTTCGGCGGGCGTGAGGGCGGCTAGACGTCCCAGCAGCCCCTCTCTAGAGTTCGCCTGGGAGCCAGCGGCGGGTTAGCCCGCATTGCTAGAGGGGAAAAGATGCAAGCCTATCTAGACCAAGCCGTGCAGGTGCTGCGCGAGGGGTTCACGCAAATCAATGACCCGAAGGGCCTGTTGATCGCGCTCGCGGCGACGATCTTCCTGCGCTCCTGGGGCGGTTGGGTTCCCGCCGCGATCGTATCGGTGGTTATTCACATCGCGATCGAACATTTCGCGCCGGTGCTGGCGGGGCAACGCGAATTGGCGCTGCCGCCGCTTATGGAACCCTCGTTCTGGACCCGCGCGGGCATCTTGCTCGTCGGCTATCTGATCGTGATCGGCATCTTTTTCTTCGTGAAGCGAATCATCACGACGGCGATGGGCGGCGGGGGCAAGGCGAAGGCCAAACACTAGGCGTTTTGCTGGACGGCCTATGTCTCGCGGCGCGCCTCATAGAGCGCGATTGCGGCCGCGACCGAGATGTTCAAGCTTTCCATCTGCGGCGCGATGGGAATGCGCGCTCGCAGCTCACATGCCTCCGCCACGCTGGGGCGAACGCCTTTGCCTTCGGCGCCAAGAACCAGTGCGACCGAACGCGCATCCACAAACGCATCGCGGATCGTTTGGCTGGCCTCGCCCTCAAGTGAGACCGTGAGATAGCCGTGCGAGCGCAGGGTCTCTACCGCGCGTGAAAGATTGCCGGCGCGCACGTGGGGCACGAGTTCAATGGCGCCCGCCGCCGCCTTTGCGAGCACGCCGGTAAGAGGCGGCGACTTGCGGTCCTGCATAATCACGGCGCGCGCGTTGAACGCGGCCGCCGAGCGAAACGCGGCCCCAACGTTTTGCGGATCGGTGACGCCATCCAGGATGAGGACGCAACGCCCGTCTGGCGGAGCGCATGCGGCTTCAAGGTCCGTGGGAGAGAGGGGATGGGCGCGGACTGCCAGCCCTTGGTGGACCGCGCCCGGCGGCAGCATGCCGTCGATGGCGTCTGGATCGAGGATCTGTGGCTCGACCCCAGAAGGCAGCCGCGACGCCGCGTTGCGTGTGGCCACGACACGCTCAATGCGCCGATGGGGGTTGGCGAGCGCCGCGAGGCTGGCATGGACGCCCCATAGCCATGTTGGCCCGCCTCCCTCTTCCTCGAATTGGCGACGCGGAAGTCTGTCAGCGGGTATGCCATGCGGCTTGAGTGGATGAGGGGGCTTGGTTATAGGAGCGCTCCTTCAGGGATTCGGGTGTCAGGTATCAGGTGTCTTGGACCCTGACACTTGAAACCTGATAGCTGGCGCCTGGGGAAGGGTGGCCGAGTGGTTAATGGCAGCAGACTGTAAATCTGCCCGCGCGAGCGTACGCTGGTTCGAATCCAGCCCCTTCCACCACCCTCGGAGATAGCTGGCGCGATATTGGCGCCACGAAATACCCCAAAAAGCCCGATGGCGGGCGTTCGGCGTCGCTGAACGCGTTGACAAGCCACGGAAATACGCTCCCCTGTGATGCCAGAAACGACAGGTCGAGGGAATGCCGGCCACCGATGTCGAGGACCGAGCGGCTCAGGACGCCGCGCAGTGGCGCGCGCACGGCGACGCGCTGCATGCGCAAGGGGATGCGACGGGAGGGGCTGAGGCGCATTTGAGGGCGCTCGCCGCCTCAACCCGCGATCCAGCGATGGTCGCGGCCGCCCATGCGCTGAACGGCGGGGACCTCCCTGTCGCCGAACGGCTACTCAAGCAGCAACTCAAGAATTGCCCAACAGACATTGGCGCAATGCGCATGCTGGCGGAACTCGCGATCCGTTTGGGACGGTATGGCGACGCGCGCGCCCTGCTTGACCGCGCCTTGGACTTGGCGCCGACGTTCGACGCAGCCCGCTTCGCGCGGGCGCTGGCGCTGTCGCGAACCAACCGGTTATCCGAGGCGCTTGAGGACATCGATGCGTTGCTCGCGAAACAACCCGACAATCTGAGCTATCTCAATTTGCGGGCGACGATTTTGGTACGGCTTGGCGACTATGAAGCCGCGCATGCGCTTTACACGCGCGTGCTCGACGCAAGGCCCGACCAACCAAAGATTTGGATGAGCCTCGGTCACGTCCTCAAGACCATGGGGCGGACAGAGGAAGGTGTGGCTGCCTATCGCCGGAGCCTCGCGCAACGGTCGGCGCTTGGCGAAAGCTGGTGGAGCCTGGCGAACCTGAAAACCTACCGGTTCGCGGACGCAGACATCGCGCAGATGGAAGCGGCGTTGGCAGCGTCTGATGCGGACGAGGAGGATCGCCTGCATCTGCACTTCGCGCTCGGAAAGGCGTACGAAGACCGCGGCGAGCATCGTCAAGCGTTCGAGCACTACGAGCAGGGCAATAGCCTTCGCAAAGGGCAGCTTGCCTATGATCCCGCGGAAGTGACGACGAAAGTCGCGTCGGCGAAGAAACTACTTACGGCGGCCTTTTTTGAAGAGCGCCGAGGGTTCGGCGCGGATGATTCCTCGCCCATTTTTGTTGTTGGATTGCCAAGGTCAGGCTCGACCTTGATCGAGCAAATCCTCGCGAGTCACCCAAGCGTCGAAGGCACGATGGAGCTGCCCGATCTCGACAAGATCGCTAAGCGCCTCGCGGCCCGCAAGGATGGCGGCGGCTTTCCGGGCGTGCTTGGCGCGCTCACGGAGGATGAGTGCCGAGCCTTGGGCGAGGAATATATCGAACGGACGCGCATACAACGCAGGCTTGGACGCCCGTTCTTCATCGATAAGCTTCCGAACAATTGGCTGAATGTCGGACTTGTTCAACTCATTCTGCCCAACGCCAAGATCGTGGACGCGCGTCGTCATCCGATGGCGTGCTGTTTTTCCGCCTGGAAGCAGCACTTCGCGCGTGGGCAAGCGTTCACTTATGATCTGAACGACCTATCCGGTTATTATTGCGACTACGTCGCGCATATGGCCCACATCGACGGCGTACTGCCTGGGCGCGTGCATCGGGTCATCCACGAGGATTTGGTGGCCGACCCGGAGGCCCAAGTCCAACGGCTATTGGACTATCTCGGCCTGCCTTTCGACGAACGCTGCTTGACATTTTACCAGAATGAACGGGCCGTCAGAACAGCGAGTTCAGAGCAAGTGCGTCGGCCAATCAGCGCGGACGGACTTGATCAATGGCGGAGATTTGAACCTTGGCTGGGCGACCTCGCCAGACGGCTTGAACCGGTTTGGCAAACTTGGATGCGATAAAGAGTGAAAGAGGGGAAACGCATGAAAGAAACTCAAGGAACCCGGAAAAGAGCGGCTCTTATGCGCCTTCTTCTCCCGTCGCTGATGGCGACCACCGCCCTGACGGGCGTCGCTTCGGCGCAAAGCCAACCCACCGATGACGCCGAAATCATCGTCACTGCGACCAAGCGAGAGGAGAGCATCCAAGATATTCCGCTGAGCGTTCAAGCGCTCGGCGCCGCGACGTTGGACGAACACCAAGTCCAGTCGTTTGACGATTACGCCAATCTGCTTCCCAGCGTGAGCTACCAGTCCTTCGGTCCTGGACAAGCGCAGGTTTTCTTCCGCGGCGTGTCGAGCGCGGGCGACGGCCTTCACATCGGGTCGCGCCCGACGGCGGCGACATACTTGGACGACGCGCCGGTTACGACCGTGGCCAACACGGTTGACTTGCATCTCTACGATGTGGCGCGCGTTGAGGCGCTCTCCGGTCCACAGGGCACGCTGTTCGGCGCCAGCGCGCTTTCGGGCGTGCTTCGCGTCATCACAAACCGCCCCGATACATCCGGATTCTCAGCCGGATATGACGTGGAATTGAATCACTTCACAGCTGGCGAGAGCGGCGGTGTGCTGGAGGGCTTCGTCAACATTCCCCTGTCCGACCGTGTCGCGTTACGCCTTGTCGGGTTCTATGATCGCGACGGAGGCTATATCGACAACGTGCCGGGAACGCGCACGTTCACATTGGGCGACACCGACGGCGGCACCAACCTCACGGTCAACAACAACAACCTCGTCGCCGACGACATCAACAGCGTCGAGACTTATGGGGGTCGAGCGGCGCTGCGTATTGACTTGAATGAGAACTGGACATCGACAACGTCGTTGGTCGCACAGAGGCAACAAACCGACGGCCCCTTCCTTTTTGACCCGGAAGCCGGCGATCTCCAGGTCCGAGACTTCCTGCCGACGAGCAACGAAGACGAGTGGTGGATGGCGTCGCAGACCATCCAAGGCCGCATCGGCAATTTCGATCTTGTCTATTCGGCGAGTTACTTCGATCGCCGCGTCGATAATGAGTCCGACTATTCTTATTACACGGTCGCGTACGATCAGCTGGCCGGGTACTACTACACCTACTTCCCGGATGGCCTTGGCGGCTTTATCGATCCCACGCAAAGCGTTGTTCTTGGCGACGACTACACGAAGGAATCGCACGAGCTGCGCGTCAACTCGCCGGCGGATCGTCGGTTTAGGGTAACGGCCGGCCTTTTCTATCAGACCCAAAGCAACAATATCGAGGCCGACTACATCATCGCCGGGATCAGCGGCATACCGACACCGCCCGTCAGCGTGCCGGTGATCGGCTTCGGCGACAGCGTGTTCCGCACGCGCATTTCGCGCGAAGATACCGACTTCGCCGTGTTCGGCGAAGCATCGTATGATCTTACAGAGCAGTTGACGCTCACCTTGGGCGGCCGCGCGTTCAACACTGAAAACTCGATCCTCGGGTTCTCGGGCTTCCAGTTCAACGCGGAGCAACCGATCTGTTTGCCGACCTCTCAGACGGACCGTCCCTGCAACAACGTTGACAAATCGTTTGAGGAAGACGGCTCGACGTATCGCGCGAGCATCGCCTACGACATCGATGACGACCGTATGGTGTATGCGACAATTTCGACGGGTTACCGTCCCGGCGGCAACAACCGCCGCCCTGGCATCTTGCCCTACAGTTCCGACACGCTCACCAACTATGAAGCCGGCTGGAAGCTGATGCTGATGGACCGGGCGTTACGTCTGAACGGCTCAATCTTCCTGCAGCAGTGGGAAGATCTTCAGTTCGGCCTGAGCCCTGTCGGCTCGCTCGGCGTGACTAACATCTATAACGCGGGTTCCGCGGAGATTCGCGGCCTGGAGGCCGACGCATCGTGGCTGCTCGGCGACTGGACGTTGTCGGGCTCGGCGACGTTCATCGAAGCTGAGTTGACCAGCGATTTTTGTTCCTTCGATGCGTTGGGCAACAGCGTCTGCACGCCCGGCGATCCGCCCGCCGCGCCATCTGGAACAAGGCTGCCGATCCAACCTCGCTTCAAGGGAACCTTGTCGGCGCGCTACGACTTCCAACTCGGCGCATGGGAGTCATTCGTTCAAGGCACCGTGCTGCATCAAACCGGAACGCGCACCTTCTTGACGGATTCGGACTTCGCGGCGGTCGGTCCCACCGATGCGTTCACGACGTTCGATCTTTCGACCGGCGCGCAGATCGGCGATCACGCGGTCGAACTCTACGTTAACAACCTGTTCGACGAACGCGGCATCCTCAGCCGGAACACCGTGTGCGCGACCACTTTCTGCGGCGCCTACGCGCGCTCCTATCCGGTCCAACCTCGGATCATGGGCGTGCGCGTCAGCAGAAGGTTCTGAGACGGGCAGGCGGGGAGGCCCTCCGGCCTTTCCCGCCGCTCGGCGCTTGAAAGAGGCCGGGCTAAGGCTCTATGAANNTTCGATTCCCGTCGCCCGCTCCAGGCGCCGCGGCTCGCGACAAAACGCGCTTCACGCGGGAATTGCGCCTACGCACCATGTTGCCATAGTGTAACATTGAGTGGTGGGAGACGCTTGGATGCGACTAGCCAATCTTGGCGCGGCCTTGGCGGCAGCGCTCTTCGCGGCAGCGTGCGGGGGCGTGCTGATCCCAGATCAGGATCCGCGCTTCGCGAACATGCCTCGGGCGATACGGACAGGCGAGACAAGCATGGCGCTCGAGCGCGTGGAGGAGGGCGTCTCTCCCACCGAGGTTCTTGCGGCGGTGCAGATGCTCGCGGATCGGGAGACCATGTGCTTCCAATGGCCTGGCGTGTGGCTCGACGCCCACGATCGGCGAAACTTCTACTATGTGCGCTACGACCTCATGACCCGTGACTGGGGCGGGGAGGTCGCGGAAAACAGCCGCCAGCGCTTGCAGGAATTCGTCGATATGGGCTTCCTCACGATGCGCGCGCGGCCTGACATCGGCGCTGATATCGTGGAATACGCGCTCACCGCCGAGGGGGCGCTTTACCTGCAAGGGTCGCCTTATGGCGGGGGCAGACCGAGTTTCTGCGCGCCGGCGCAGCGGCGCATCGTTGAAATCACGAGCATGGAGTCTGGCGCGTTCGCGTGCGGCAGTCTGCGCGTTCAGTTTACTCACACGGCGGACGGCTGGCCTTCATGGGCGCGAACAGATCCGGTGCGCACGCGTGTTGCGCAGACCTGGGGGCCAGTCAACGCGTCGGCGCCGGGCTCGGTGACTCTCTCACGGCAGTGGTTCAGCCGCGAGGCAATGCCAGAAGACATGCGCGAGAACGGCGAGCTTCGTTCGGTCTGTCTTGATCCAACCACGCGAGCGGCCATCGGCGACGACATGGAATTTGCTCCGACGTCGCCGTGACCTCGCTGTGGCTCAGTTCAATACGAAGGTCACCTTCATATTGACGCGCCACTCCTCGATCTTGCCGTTCTTGCAACTCACCTTGATGTCTTGCACCCAGGCGCCCTCGACGTGCTCCAGCGTCTCGGAGGCTTTAGCGACGCCCTGTTCGATGGCGTCCTGAAGGCTTTTCTTCGAACCCGCCGTGACTTCTATGACTTTGGCGACAGCCATCGCGACCTCCCGATGCCTCCCCGCAAAAGCCCTTGCCCACGCTACGCTGAGCGGGACGGGTTGCCAATCATCCGCGTGCGCGCAGGCCGAACGTAATCGCGCGCGGCGGGCCCGCGAATGCCGCCGGCTGTTCGTAGGTCTCGTCCATGACGTTATCGACGCGTATGAACAAACTCGTTGCTGGCGACGCCGCATAGGTGGCGCTCATGGACCAGACGCCAAATCCCGCAACGCTTCCGTTTGCGGTTACAAAGGCGCCATGGCCATCGTAGGTGACGTCTTGGCGCGACCCAATGGATCGCCAGTCAGCTGTGAAGGTGAGGCGGTCGCTGGCGTGAACGTCAGCGTGGACGCTCCATTGATGCTCGGGGCGGCGCAGCAATCTCGCGCCGCTTTCGTCATTTCGCGCGTCGGTCCACGCATAGTCGAAGCGGACCCGCGTTTGCGGGGCGATGGCGATTGTGGCGTAAGCCTCGACGCCGTCGATCGCCGCGCGGCCTATGTTGATGTTTTGGCGCGCGGAGAAGTCGTACTCGATGAGGTCGCGGATGCGGGTCCGATAAGCGGACGCGCCTGCTTGAACGAGGGGGCGCGTCCAATCAAAGCCAATCTCAAAACTGTCGGAAACTTCCGGCGCGAGGTCCGGATTGCCGAGGTTGAAAAAGCTGGTCTCGAAGCGTTCACTCAGCGTCGGCGCCTTAAACGCGCGTCCGAGAGAGGCGTATGCGCGCCAAGGGCCAGCCTCGCGCACCGCGCCAAGCGCGTAAGTCGGCTGGAGACCGAAGCCTTCGATGTCGTCGATGCGCGCGGACGCCGTGGCCATCGCTCCCGCGACGCGCGTTTGGCCGATCCCGTATGCCGCGATGCGCGTCTCACGCGCGTCGAGCGGGTCGCTGAACTGACCGCGCACCGTGATTGCGTCGCGTTCGTACGATACGCCGAACGTGAGCCGAGATTGACCAGCGCCATGGCGCATAGTCGCATCCAGAAAGCGCCGGTCCGATGTCGCTTCGCTGGTGGGCGCGCCATTGTCATGCTCGGAGCGCTCAGCGCGGAGTCGCCCTCCAGAGAGGCGAAACACCGCCCCGGCATCCGGCGAAAGGTCGGTGCCGACGCGCCAGAGCGTCTGGCTTGCGTCGTTGCCGAGATCGGGGTCGTCCGTTCTCTGGTCAAAGTACGGTCCACCGGAGAAGGTGTCGTAGTTCGCTGTGGATTCGCGCCAACGAACCAGCGCGTCAATGCCGGCGCCGTCCGTTTCTCGTCGGAATGATCCCGTCAGCGTCGTGATTGTCGCCCCGTCGTGGTCGCCCAGCGCCGCGCGCATGCGCTCTGGAACAAGGTCGTAGCCGTCAGTATCGAACCATTCGCCGCTGACGCCGTAGTCTACACCGCCAGTTTTTCCCGACGCGCCAAGCAGCGCGCGCGCTGTATCGAAGGAGCCGAGCGCGGCTTCAACGAACGGCGTGAAGTCATCCGCGCCGCCGCGCCGAGGGATCAGGTTCACGACGCCGCCAATCGCATCCGATCCATGAATCGACGAGGCCGGGCCGCGGACGATCTCGACGCGATCAAGAGAGCCAAGCGTGTCTTGGCCGAAGTCGTAGAGTCCATTGGGCGTCGATGCGTCGTTGAGTCGAACGCCGTCGAAGAGCGCGAGCACATGCTTGGAATTGGCGCCGCGCAGAAACAGCGACGCTTGCTGCCCGGCGCCCCCGGCTTGGACGCCGGCAGGGCCCAGCGCTGAGGTGAGCAAGGCTAAATTTTCGCGTTCGATATCGTCCCGATCCACGATCTCAACGCGCGTGGGCAGCGACCTCGATTGCTCGGGGGCGCGGGTGGCGGTCACGACGATCTCAGGGTCTTCGGCATGAGCCAGTCCGGCGGCGGTCAGGAAGGCGAGCGTGGAGGCAAGAATGTTTCGCATGGGAGCATCCCGTTTTTGCGGAGTGCGCCGTCCCTCGGCGCTCTCCTCGCAGCACGGGCGGAACGCGCTGGCGCGCGTCTGGGACCGCCGGCGTCGCTGCTTGCGGAAGCTTCCGGTTCGTGCGGCTGGACCCGGCCGTCGAACGAGCGACAGGCGCCGGCAGGTCTCCTGGCTCGCGGGTCTCTGCTGCGCCGCGCCTTCCCGGCCCAGTGGCCAGTGGCGTGTGGCGGCGCCGCTCTCCGCTTACAGTTGCGGGCACAGCCGCGGACTGAAGGCCGATTTGGCCTCGCACCGCGTTCCCTTTTCACGTCCTTGCGGACGACCGTCGCGAGCGATCCCTAAAGCGCCAATGAGCCCAGGTGGCAAGTCCTAAGTCGAGAAGGGGCGTGAGCCGGCGTTCGGGAGCTCTCTGGGGCTTGACGTGGGCGGCGCGCTGGCTAAAGAGCCGCACCTTGTGCGCGCTTCGGCCGGGCCGAAGCGCTCTAGAGTATTTTGATCGCCGGAGAGACAGGACCCGAAAATGGCCAAGGAAAAGTTTGAGCGGA
>DDSN01000068.1 GCA_002343395.1 Hyphomonadaceae bacterium UBA2389
CAACGCCGCCGTGCCGATGGGCGCCGTCGCCGCTTCCCGCGAAATCTACGATACGATCCTCGCCAATAGCGACACACCCATCGAGCTGTTTCACGGCTACACAACCAGCGGGCATCCGCTCGCCTGCGCCGCCGGGCTTGCGACGCTTGAAGTGTATCGCGAGGAAGGTTTATTCGAACGCGCGCGCGATCTCGCCCCTTACTGGGAAAACGCGATGCATGCGCTGCGTGACGCACGCCATGTGATCGACATTCGCAACCTTGGCCTGATCGGCGGCATTGAACTCGAACCGCGACCTGGCGCGCCAACGCAACGCGCGCTCGAGGCCTTCCGCAAATGCTTCGACGCGGGCGTGCTGATCCGCGTCACCGGGGACATTCTCGCCTTCTCTCCTCCCCTGATCATCGAGAAGAGCCAGATCGATCAAATCGCGGACACAGTGCGCGGCGCCTTGAACGAGATCGCTTAAGCGGCGCGCGCCTCGTCCATCGCCGGCAGCGGCAGCAGCAAGGTGAACACCGAGCCTTTTCCGGGCTCGCTCCAGGCGACAATGTCGCCACCCATGGCGCGCGCCAGTTTGCGTGAGATGGCGAGCCCAAGGCCCGCACCGCCGTACCGCGCGGCGACCTCCGAATTCGCTTGGGTGAAGGGCGTAAACAGGCGCCGAAGTTCGTCGGGCGCGATGCCGATGCCCGTATCCATGACGTCTATCGCCGCCATCATGCGCCCACCCTCGGGATGCTCGCGGACTCGGAACGTGATGCTGCCCTCGCGCGTGAACTTGGCCGCGTTTCCGGCGAGGTTGAGCAAACATTGGCGCACGCGGACGCGATCAGCCAGCGCCTCGTGCACGCCCCCGTCCAGGACGGTGATGAGGCGAACTCCGTTCTCGCGCGCGACCGGCTCAATCATGTCTCGCACGTCGGCCAGCGCTTCGGCGAGATTAAGCGCCTCGGGTTGAAGCGCGATGCGGCCCGCCTCGAGCTTCGTTTGCTCCAATATGTCGCTGATCATGCGATTGAGATGGCGCGCGGATTTCAGAATGCGCCCCGCATCCGTCTTAATGGAGGGGCCGGCTTCGCCAGCGTTATCGGCATCCTCCTCGATGAGTTCAGCGTAGCCAATGATCCCGTTCAGCGGCGTTCGCAGCTCGTGGCTCATCGTGGCGATGAATTCCGTCTTAAGGCGATCCGATTCCTTCGCGGCGCGCTCGCGCGCGACCATCGCCAACTGCCACGCCACGAGGTGGCGGGCGAGAAGGAGCGCAAGCACGCCAACGCAAATGAGGGTCAGCACCACCGCCCACGCCAAACGCGCGAAGCCGGATGTTCCAGGGCGCTCATGATCCCACGACAAGACGCCTATGACCTGACCGTCCACTCCTTGAATTGGCACAGCGACACGCGGGCCGACCACGTTTCGCATCGTCGATTCAAAGCGCAAGCCACGCAGACCCAAGCTCGCGCCGAGCGCAGCGACCTCGTCCTCGTCAAGAATTTGAACGCATGCGAGAAAATCGACGGGGCGGCCACTTCGTGCTTGCGCCAATCGTCGCGCATCGTCCTCGAAGGTGATCGGCGCCACCGCCAGAAGCGCGATCCGCTCGCCTTGGCGCCAAACCGAATGCCGAACGCTGGCGAGCACCTCGGGCGCCATTACAAGCCCGCCGAGGTCTCCCTCTTTACGGCCCGTTGCGACCGCCGTGACCGCAATCTGCGCCGCTTGGTCCTCCAAGCCTTCCGCTACCCACACATGGCGCGGCGCGTCCTCGCGAAACACAATGAGTCCGTCCGCGACTGAAGAATAGAAGTTCTCCTCCAGCCAAGCCCGATCAAGCCGCCGTGAGGTCGCCGCGACAGCCGCATCCCAATTGGCGTAGTCCAGCGTGAGCTCAGAGAGCGCCGTTTGCTTCGATTCAATCGCGCTGAGAACCAGGCGGGAGGTTGACCGAGCATACTCGTCATCCTGCTGGCGTGCGAAACTCGTCAATAGAAGCAAGGACAGCGCAATAACGACGATCACCAGCCCAACCACGGGCGCGCCGACGCCAAGCCAGACGCGGCGGGCGGCGCTTTGGTTGAACCATAGGCGGATGGCGTTCATAGGGTCGTGATCCAACGATCTCAGTTATGCCCTACACGAATGTGGTTGCCGAGGCGTTCACGGCGCGGCGTAAGTTGGTTAAGCGAAAGCAAAGGATCGTCGCGTGGACACCATTCTCCTTGTCAACCTTTCCCTTTCCTTCGTCCTCTTCGCGACCCTGTGGGCGGTAAGCGTCCGCGTCAGGGACCCGAGTTTTATCGACGCTTGGTGGGCACTGGGCATCGTGGTTCTCGCATGGGCAACCTTCATGCAGGCGCCGACGCCGGGCCCGCATGCGCTGGCGCTGGCGGGGCTCGCCACGGCGTGGGGGTTGCGTCTGGGACTCTACCTGCTGCGGCGCTGGCGCGATCACGGCAAGGATCGCCGTTACGATAGCCTCGAGCGCGCCGCCGCCGCGCAAGGGCTGAGCTTCGCCGCATTCTCCGCGCTGTGGGTTTTCGCGCCGCAAATGTTGCTTCAATTCATTGTCGCGCTGCCGGTGATGCTGGGCCAGCTCTCCGAACGCGGCGTCTACAGCGCGCTTGCATGGTGGGGCACGGCGCTCGCCGCATTCGGCGTTGCGTACGAGTCGATCGCCGACTGGCAGTTGGTGCGCTTCAAGTCCAAACCCGCCAACGTCGGCAAGGTGATGGATCGCGGCTTGTGGCGCTACTCGCGCCATCCCAATTATTTCTTCGAATGGCTGCATTGGTTCGCCTACGTACTGCTGGCGGTCGGGTCGCCGCTGTGGTGGCTGGCGCTGGCCGGCCCGGTGGTGATGTTCGTGTTCCTGCGCTGGGTCAGCGGCATCCCGTTCACCGAGCAACAGGCGCTGCGCACCCGCGGCGAGGACTATCGCCACTACCAGCGCACCACGCCGATGCTGTTCCCCTGGTTTCCCAAATCCGCCACCAAGGAGGCGACACGATGAACGCGATGGTGGAAGAACTGGCGGCCGACCGGGCCGCTCCCGGCCTGCTGGGCCTGGCCGAGCGCGGCCTGTTGCCCGATGTACTGATCCGTGCCGGTATCCGCCGGCTGTGCGCGCAGCGATTGCGTGACGAGACTGCGGGCGGGCAGCAGGCGCAGTCGGCACTGCTGGCGCAACGCCTGCGCGCGCTGCGCCAGGGTGCACTGGCGGTGCACACCGATGCCGCCAACCGGCAACACTACGAACTGCCGGCGGACTTCTTCCGCCACTGCCTTGGCC